>JAABSG010000381.1 GCA_011390475.1 Geminicoccaceae bacterium
TCGACGGTCGGCCGACCATGACCCTGGCCTTCAGTCTTCTGCCGGCGGCAGCGGGGGAGGGGCGGATGACCGCGACCTTTCTCGGCCAGCTCGATCGGCAGCTGGGTCTCGGCTTCGAGGTGACGGCGAGCCCGGTGCCGGGTGCGGCGACGGTGGATCCTTTTGCCGCCGACGAGGCGCCCGTCGACGCCTTCGTCTTCGAGTTGCGGGATTGGGGCTTCCTGGGGGCGTTGCTGCGCGAGCAGGCGGCAGCGGAGGGGCAGAGCCTCGAGGCCTTCATCGCCGAGGGGCAGGCGGAAATGCGCGAGGCGCTGGCGCCGATGACGCCGGGCAGTCCGGCGGCGGCGGTTCATGCGGCGGTGAGCGCGATGCTGGCCGACCTGGAGCAGCCTGGGGTGTTGCGCTTCAGCCTGGTGAGCGACGAGGCCCGGCCGCTCGAGGCGCTCTTCGCGGCGCTGGCCGCGGCCGAGACGCTGGCCGCGGACGGGGTGACGTTTGCGATCACCTATCTGCCGATGGAGTGAGGCCACGGCCCGGTGGGCGGGCTCACGCCATCGGGAGGGGGCCATCGGGAGGGGTTCAGACCCCTTCGAGAAGTCGTTGCCGGCCCCTGCCGCATCGCGCTCGGCGGCCGCTGCTACCATCACGTCCGTCGCGGCGTGGCCCTCAGTGGGGCGCGACCGTCGGCGTCGATCGGCCGGTGTCGGGCCGTCAATGCGGCATCATCAGGATCGGCTTGATGGTCGTGCCGGCCTCGCTGTCGGCGGCTGCCTGGTTGATGTCGGCGAGGTCGTACTTCTTGATCAGTCGGTCGAGGGGGAAGCGGCCTTGCATGAAGAGATCGATCAGGCGCGGGATGAAGATGTCGGGGACGCTGTCGCCCTCGATCACGCCGCGGATGGTGCGGCCGAAGAGGATCTCGTTCATGTCGAAGCTGACTTCGGTGCCCAAGGGGGCGGCACCGATGAGGCCGCAGACGCCGCGGAGCGTCAGGCAGTCGACGGCCTGGCGGAAGACCTCGGGCAGCGAGCTGGTCTCGAGCGAGTAGAAGACGCCAGTGCCGGTGATGGCCTTGATCGCCTCCACTGGATCTTCGGCGGTGGGGTCGATCGCGTGGGTGGCGCCGAGGTCGCGGGCCAGTTCCCTGCGGCTGTCATTGGGGTCGACCGCGATGATCGGCGTGCAGCCGACGGCATAGGCCGCCATGACCGCGGAGAGGCCGACCGAGCCGGCGCCGAAGATGGCGATACTGCTGCCGGCCCGGGGGTTGAGGGTGTTCATCACGGCCCCGGCGCCGGTCTGCACACCGCAGCCGAGGGGGCCGAGGAGTTCGAGCGGGGCGTCGGGGCGGACTGCGACGACGTTGGTCTCGTGGGCGAGGGCGAAGGTGGCGAAGGAGGACTGGGCGAAGAACATGCCGGAGATGGGCTCGCCGCCCCGCCTGAAGGGGGTGGAGCCGTCGGCCCGCCGGCCGGCGAAGTTCTGGGCGAAGAGGTCGAGGCAATAGGCCTGCTCGCCCTCCTGGCAGGAGTGGCAGGTGCCGCAAGCCTTGTAGCTCATCACCACGGGATCGCCGGGCTTCACCTTGGTCACAGCCGAGCCCACCGCATCGACGATGCCGGCGCCCTCGTGGCCGAGCACGGCGGGCAGGGGTGTGGGGTAGTACTGGTCGCGAACGACGAGGTCGGTGTGGCAGAGGCCCGTCGCGATCACCTTGACCCGCACCTCGTCGGGTCTCGGGTCCTCCATCTCGATGGTCTCGATGACGAAGGCCTCGGACTTGCCGGGGGTGACGGCGGCGGTGATCTGCATGGGTGGCCTCCCGTTTCGACGTGTTCTGTCGGGGAGGATAGGCAAACCGGACGGCACGGCAAGCGTGTGGGGGCCAGCTGCCGATCTCGGTTCACAAACCGCCGTATGCTGCGCTAGAAGGGGGTGCGGCTCACAATATCTAGAGGATCGGATGCCCCACGCCCCCTTTGTCCATTTGCGGGTCCGCTCCAGCTTTTCGCTGCTCGAGGGGGCCATTGACTATCAGGGGCTGGCCCGGGCTTGCGCCGATCAGGCGATGCCGGCGGTGGCGGTGACCGATCATGCCAATCTCTTCGGCGTGATGCCGTTTTGTGCGGCGGCCATGGGCGCCGGCGTGCAGCCGATCGTCGGCGCATTGGTGCCGCTGGGCTTGCCGAGCCAGCCCGGCAGCATGTCGGCGATGCGCCGCGAGCGGGTGCAGCGGCCGGCGCTGTTGCCGGTGCTGGCGCAGAACGAGACCGGCTACGGTAATCTCCTGCGGTTGATGAGCGCGGTTTATCTCGACAATCCGGGCGAGACCCTGGTGACCATCGAGGATCTCGAGCGGTGCAGCGAGGGGCTCGTTCTGCTCACGGGTGGGGCGGAGGGGCCGCTCGGCCGGCTGCTGCAGCGGGGCGACAAGGACGGTGCGGCGGCCCTGCTGGAGCGGCTGGCGGCCGCCTTCGCGGGCCGGCTCTATGTCGAGCTGCAGCGTCACGACGAGGAGGCGGAGCGGCTGACCGAGCCCACTTTTCTCGATCTCGCCTTCACCCGCAACCTGCCGCTGGTCGCCACCAACGACTGCCTCTTTCTCGATGCCGCCATGCACGAGGCGCACGATGCGCTGATCTGCATCGCCGAGGGGCAGAACGTCGCCAACGAGGATCGGCGGCGGTTTTCGCTCGACTACCGCTTCAAGACGGCGGCCGAGATGGCCGAGCTCTTCAGTGACCTGCCGGAGGCGGTCGAGAACACACTTCTGATCGCCCGGCGCTGTGCGGTCATCGCACCTGCGCGCGACCCCATCCTGCCGCCGTTCGATACCGGGGCCGGGCGCGACGAGGCCGAGGAGCTGCGCCTTCAGGCGCGGGCCGGGTTGGATCGGCGGCTCGAGGCGCTGGGCGTAGCGGGGGAGGCTGCCACGCCCTATCGCGAGCGGCTGGAGTACGAGCTCGACGTCATCGTCCAGATGCAGTTTCCGGGCTAT
>JAABSG010000382.1 GCA_011390475.1 Geminicoccaceae bacterium
GCTGGAGAGCAGGCCCGCGAGCTCGCGGCGCGCCCGCTGCAGGAAGGCGAGCGCGGACTCGAACCCGGCCAGGCCGCAATAGGCTGTGGCCGACGAGACGGGCCGCGGCTCGAGCTTCAAGACGGCCCGGGTGATGACGCCGAGGCTGCCCTCGCTGCCGATGAAGAGCTGCTTCAAGTCGAACCCGGCATTGTTCTTGATCATGGTGTTCAACATGTCGAGCACGGTGCCGTCGGCGGTCACCACCTCGAGACCGAGCACCATCGCCCTCGTCATCCCGTAGCGGACCACCCGGTTGCCGCCGGCATTGGTCGCGATATTGCCGCCGATAGCACAACTGCCGCGGGCGCCCAGATCGAGGGGGCAGAGAAAGCCCGCGTCGCTCGCGGCATTCTGCACGGTCTCGAGCGGTGTGCCGGCCCAGACGGTCATGGTGGCGGCGGCCGGATCGATCGCCTCGATGCCGGAGAGCCGGTCGAGCGACAAGGCGACGTCGCCCGCGCCCGGCACCGCACCGCCCGAGACCCCGGTGAGTCCGCCCTGCGGCACGACGCTCTGACCATGCGCATGGCACGCGGCAAGGGCGGTGGCGACCTCCGCGGTCGTGCGCGGGCGGAGCACCGCCAGTGGTGTCCTGGCCGGCACGACGCTCCAGTCGTGGCTGTGGCGCTCGAGCCGGTCCGGGTCGGTGGTGACGACCTCGGGCCCGAGAGACTTCAGCAATTCTTCGACGATCGACGTCATCCGGGTCTCCTCCTCTGATGCCGGTCTTTCTACTGCCCAGGAGATCAGGGCAAAAGGCCCCCGATCGCCCCGCTGATTGACCAATGTGAGCGGCGTCCTATGCTGCGCCGCATCCTCCCTTGGGAATTCGATGCGCGGCTTTCTCCAGCTCCTCCGCCAGCAGGCGCCCCTGCTCGGCTTCGGGGCCCTCTTCTGCTTCACGTCCAGCTTCGGCCAGACCTTCTTCATCGCCGTCTTCGGCGGGGCGATTCGCGCCGAGTTCGGCCTCGGCCACGGCAGCTTCGGCGCCGCCTACTCGATCGCGACCCTCGCCAGTGCGATCACCCTCATCTGGCTCGGCAAGCTGGTCGATCGCATGGAGACGGCCCGGCTGACGGCACTGGTCGTGGTCGGCCTCGCCGTAGCCGCGCTCTTCATGAGCTTCGCGGCCGGCATGGTCACCCTCGCCATCGCCTTTTATGGCCTCCGGCTCTTCGGCCAGGGCATGTCGACCCACATCGCGATCTCGACCATGGCCAAGCGGTTCGCCGCCGCCCGGGGCCGGGCAATCAGCATCGCCACCATGGGCATCGCCGGCAGCGAAGTGGTGATGCCACCCTTGGCCGTGCTCGCCCTCGACTTCGGCTGGCGCTGGGGCTGGCGAGCCTTCGCCCTCGTCCTGGTGCTGGCCATCCTGCCGCTCCTCACCGGCCTCCTGCGCCGCGCCGACCGGCACCCGGTGGTCGAGGAAGCGGCCATCGGCACCCCGCCACCACCGGTGCCGAGCCGCCGGCAGAGCGAAGTCCTGCGTGACTGGCGCTTCTGGCTGCTCTTGCCGGGCCTCCTGTCGTCCTCGATCCTGGTGACCGGCATCTTCTTCCACCACGTCCACATCGTCGAGGCCAAGGGCTGGTCCTTGGGCCTCTTCGCCGCCACCTTCACCGTCTATGCCTTGGGTGCCGTGGTAAGCTCGCTCTCCAGCGGCTGGCTGGTCGACAAGCTGGGTGCGAAGCGACCCCTGATCGTGTTCCCGCTGATCCTCGCCTGGGGCTGCCTACTGCTGGCCGCGAGCGACGCCTTCATCGCCGGCATCCTCATGATGCTGCTCTTCGGCATCGTCTCGGGCGGCCAATCGACGACCACCAGCGCCCTTTGGGCCGAGCTCTACGGCACCGAGCACATCGGCGCCATCCGCTCGCTGGCCATGGCCGTCATGGTCTTCGGCTCGGCCGTCTCACCCATCATCTTCGGCGCCGTCTTCGACCTCGACATCAGCGTCGAAGCCCTGGCCGTAGCCTCGGCGATCTACGCCACCCTGGCCGGCATGCTCTTCATCCCGGCCCTCAGGCAGCCGAAGGCTCAGACGCGAGCCGACTAGCGACGGCTGGTCAAGCGGCGCCTCGTCGGGCACGGTGGCGGCATACTCGAATGCCGATCAATGGTGCATCGACAGGGCGGAAGCGATGAACCCGCTGCCGGGGCTCATTCAACTGTTCTCCAGCTTCTGGCTCTGGAGCGTCATCGGGCTCCTGAGCCTCGCCTTTTCGTGGTTCGTCAACGACGCGCTGGGCAAGAAGCTCAACCGCCGGCAACTGAGCCGCCTGCTCCGCCGTCGCCGCTACGCCGTTCTCTATCACGAGCTGCTCGGGGCGGCGCTGGCGCGGGTCGATCGCTGGCTCACGCCCGCGATCGGGCCATCAGACGAAGCACGCGAGGCGGAGGGGCAGCGGGCGTGGTCCTGGCCGCTGTTCGATTTCAGCCTGCGGCTGGCGCTGGCCTATCCGCTGCTGACGCTCATCATCGCTTGGGGCGTGCTCGACACTGACGGCAAGCTCGGCAACCTAGTCGTGCTACCAGCAGCCGAATGGGGCGTGCGTATCGGCGGTCTGGGCGGGTTGGTAGTTGTTCTTTGGCTGGCGTATCGAAGTCATCGTGCGGAAGCACAAGGTAAGCGATACTGGGCCACTGCGTACCTATTGCTTGCTGTCGCTGGCGCGGGCGGTGTCGCTGGCGCTTTCGCTTTCGCTTTCGCTGATGCTGGCGCTGTCGCAATCGCTGGCGCTGTCGCTGTCGCTGGCGCTGGCGCTTTCGCTGTCGCTGTCGCTGGCGTTTTCGCTGTCGCTGTCGCTGGTATTGTCGCTGTCGCCGGCGTTGTCGTCGTCGTTGTCGTTGTCGAGCGTGTTTCAGAACGATCCCGTTTCGGGCTAGTCGCCTATGTTGGGCTCGTCGCTTTCTTGATTGCAGCCATCGCGATGGCCGTTTTCTAAT
>JAABSG010000383.1 GCA_011390475.1 Geminicoccaceae bacterium
GCTGCGTCACCCTCGCGCCCACATCCGGCACGACCGCCCCCGCGGCGGGGATGAGGGCGATGCGGCCCTCCGCGCGCTCGGCCGTCGCGACGGCCATTTCGCCGCCATCCCAGACGAGACGCCCGCTATCGCCGGGCTGACCGCCACCGGTGGCGTAGAACAGGCTCCGGTCGAGGACCACGCCCCCCTCCGGCATGTGCGCGACCACCGTGCCGGGCGCCTCGCGCCGGTAGGGATCGGCCCGGAACAGGGGCTGGTCCGCGTCGCTCATCGTCCGCCCCCGTCCCCGCCGCCGCTATCGCCGTCGCCGTTACCGCCGAAATCCGCCTCGGACTTCAGCCCCGGCGTCGCGGCCCGCGGGGCTGCGGCGGTGCGGGCCGCCTCGGCCCCGTCGAGCGCCTGGCCGGTCGGCGCCGCCTCCTTGCGCACCCAGATTTCCTGTTGCGGGAACGGGATCTCGATGCCTTCGGCGAGGAAGCGCTTGGCGATCTCGTGGTTCATCTCGGAATGCACGTCCATCATCCAGTTCACGTCGCGCAGGATCGCGCGGATCTCGAAATCGTAGGAGCTCGGACCGAAGCCGCGGAACAGGATGGTCGGCCGCGGGTTCATCAGCACCAGCGGGTGATCCTCGGCCACGTCGCGCAGGATGCGCTCGACCTTGTGGGTGTCGCTGCCATAGGCGACGCCGACCGGCACGATCACCCGGCCGACGGTGTTGCCGCGGGTATAGTTGGTGACCGTCCCGCTGACGAAATCGGCATTGGGGACGATCACGTCGGTGCGGTCGAAGGTCTCGATCCGGGTGGAGCGCACGGAGATCGCCTTGACATAGCCGTGCTTGCCGCCGACCTCGATCCAGTCGCCCTCGCCGATGGGCCGCTCGATCAGCAGGATGATTCCCGCGACGAAGTTCGAGACGATGTTCTGAAGGCCGAAACCGATACCGACGGAGAGCGCACCGGCAACGATGGCCAGCGAGCTGAGGTCGATCCCGGCGCTGGTAATGGAGATGAGCGCAGCGAGGAATATCCCGACATACCCCACCCCGGATACGATCGCGTTGCGCCCGCCGGTATCGAGCCGGGTCTTTGGCAGGATCGTGCTCTTGAGCGCACCCTGGATCAGCCGGGTCGTGAGCAGGCCGATCGTGAAGACGATCGCGAGGGTGAGAAAGATCACCGGCGAGATCGTGGTGCCGCCGATGGTCACGCCCTCGGTGATCTGGATCCACGCCTCGCTGAGCTGCGCGGGGCGCGCGCCCCAGATCAGCGCGAAGACCGGCAGCGACAGGATGATGAGAAAGAATCCCCCCAGCACCGGCACGAGCGACTCGTCCGAGCTGCGCCCGCCGGTGACCAGCACGTAGAGCTCGGTCAGGAACCGCTGAAGGATCAGCAGCGCCGCCAGCAGCAGCAGCGAAAGCGACGTCGGCAACAGCAGCGCCTCCGCCGCGTTCATGTAGCCGATCGCCGCGAGGATCGGGCTGACGACCGCGAGCACCGTCAACAGCAGCGCGAGGAACCGCGTGATGCGATCGCTGAGGTCGGCCTCGCCACCGGGGGCCGCCGCCTTGGCGTGGCTGTGCTGGCTCAGGAGACGCGCGATGCGCCACAGCAGCAGCGCCGTGAGGACGATGAGCGGGAAGATGACCACATTGGTCACCGGCTCGCTCCATCTCACATCCTCGGCGAGAGCCTCGATGAACTGGAACGCGGCGAGCACCATGCCGAGCGACGCGCCGTAGAGCCGGCCCGCGTAGCGGCACGCCTCGTCGAGATTGAGCACCGCGCCGCGCGGCTCGTGCCTGGGAAAGACCCGCTGCGACAGCCAGCGCGCGGCGAGGAAGATGAACGCGGCGGGGAGCAGGTTGTCCAGAACGGCGTCGCCGACGCGGCCGGTCAGGCCGGTCGCGTGGACGCCGCTGACGAGGGCATAGATCCCCGCATAGGGCAGGATCAGTTCGCCGAGCGAGATCAGGAAGGAGAGTATCCAGCCCCCGGCGCTGAGCTCTTCCTTCTGCATCCGCCGCATGATCCGCAAGGACCATGCCCGTCCGCGGACCATCAGGATCAGGCCGATGACGAGGAGCGCGATCACCGCCGGCAGGTTGTCCTTGAGGAAACTCTTGCCCGCGGGCCGCTGCCAGTTCTGCATGACCTCCGAGCGCGCGCGGTCGACGACAACGAAGGTCGCGGTCACGGCCTCGGGCCAGAACTGCGGGTTGACCGGCGTCGGGCCGAGGCGCAGCATCTCCTCGGTCTGGCGCGCGCGCAGGGTCTCGTCGATCGCGGCGACGAGGCCTTCGGCACGGCGCTGCGCGAGCTCGGCGGTGCGCACCGGGGCCTCCAGCCGCGAAAGCCGCCGGTTGAGCTCCTCGCGCTGCTCGGCGACCTCCGGGGGCTCGCTGCCGTCCTCCGGCGGCGGCCCGAGCGTCGCCAGCTGATCTCTCACGGTGCGGATCGTGGCCGAGTTCGCGCCCTGCGCCTCGACGAATTGCTGGCGGAACTGCGTCGTCTTGCTGCGCAGCTCCTCGAGGATCGGCGTGCTCACGGAGCCGCTGTCGAGCGCGTTCTCGATCCGCCCCGCGAGGTTTTCCCAGGCCTCGTAATCCGGCCCGCTGATCGACTGCTGCGCCTGCGCCGGTTGCACGAGGCTGCCGGGTGCTGCGACCGTCAGCCCGAGCGCGAGTGTCAGGACGACACAAAGGAGCGAGAAAAGGCGCGTCATTCGACGAATACCCCCGGGATCGTGCGTGGCGCGTCGGTCATCCAGCCGGGCACGGGCAGCCCCTTGCCGCGCAGGAATTCCGGGTTCCAGAGCTTGGACTGGTAGCGGGTGCCGACATCGCACAGGATGGTCACGATGGTGTGCCCCGGCCCCATCTCGCGCGCGAGCCGCTTGGCGCCGGCGATGTTGACGCCGGTGGAGCCGCCCATGCACAGCCCCTCCTCGGCGAGCAGGTCGAACACGATCGGCAGCGCCTCGG
>JAABSG010000384.1 GCA_011390475.1 Geminicoccaceae bacterium
GCGACGACCAGGCCCGGCAGCGCATGACGAGCCCTTTTCACATACCATGCCGGATCGAGGCGCTTCGCCAGCGTCACTTCCGGCACGAGCAGGAAGTGGCGCACGGTCGCGGCACCGCGGCCGGTCCTGGAGCGCGAAGGGACGGCACGACCCTCCGTGTTCAGCCGTGCGCTGAGCCTGAAGCTCGGTTTCGGTCCCGATGGTCATGCGTTGTGGTCATGCGTTGTCAGCGCCTCGGGCGCGGTCGCGATGGGGGCTTGGCCCGGCCGCCGGGACGAGCCGCCGATTGTCCAAGACGGGTGGCCCTGGCACCATCGCAGGCTCGAGCGCTGCGATCACATCGTTCACGCGGGCCAGCAGGTCGTCGGCCGCATCTTCCAGGCAGGACACGGCCTCGGCAGCACAAGCGTGGCGATCGACGAACAGCGCTTCGTACTCGGCCAGCAGATGATAGGCCGGATGTGTCTCGATCAACCGAGCAAGCGCCGCCACGCGCTCGGCGAGCAAGACATCCGCCGAAGCGGCTATGGTGGCGCCATCCGTCATGCGACGTCATTGCCGCAAGTCTGGTTAAGCTGCGGTTAACGCCGAGCGTCATTCATCCAATGGAGTATCCTCCCGCCCGGGATGTGCCGCGCTCCTCGCCCCCACCGGTTGCGCTGCCGGCGGCCCAGGCGACCGCTGCGGCCAGGCTGACGATGGACGGGACGCTCTCTCGTGGTCGGCGCGGGCGGTTGATCGAGGCTGACAAATGCGAACCGCTCGGCTTAGACTCCGTTCCGCGGGTGCTTTTTCAGACGGCAATCGGGACGCGGCTACAGCTCGAGGTCTGGCAGGGCTTTCCAGCGTACAATCAGGACAATCCGCATGCCGTCTCGATCGACGTTCGCCGACAGGGCCATGCCGCCGAACCGACCAGGCGATGGCGCCCGTGACCGGCAGGCACACCTGACCGAGCTCGCGCAGCTGGCGGCCTTGCTCGATACCCGTTATCGCATCCCCGGGACGAGCTGGCGCTTCGGCATCGACGCCATCCTCGGTGTGGTGCCCGGCATCGGCGACACCCTTGCAGCACTGCCCGCGCTCTACCTGATCTGGCGCGCCCGCCAGATGGGCGTGCCCAAAAGCCTGCTGCTGCGCATGATCGCCAATGTCGGCATCGACACGGTGTTCGGTTCGGTGCCGATCGCCGGAACCATCTTCGACGTATTCTTCAAGGCCAGCCGTCGCAACGTCACCTTGCTGCGCCGCTATCTCGAGGAAAACGCAGCCAGCGAAGTCGGCCGCTGAACGGCAAGCGGCGGCCGAACGACCCGGACACACCCGGGCGCGGTCGTCTTCGACCCGATCGCCGCATCACGCCTCGTCCAGCACAGTCGACCACGGCTCCGACCGGTGGCACGGAAAGCAGTTCGAGGCGCGGTAAGTCGGCTCTGTGGTTGCAAACGTGCTCGTCGACAATCGAACGTCGACCCCGCTCCTGGCGCTGGTCGATGCGGTCGAGCCCGACCTCGTCCTGCTCGTGCGCTACCTGATCGAGAGGCATCGTTCACCGTGCTGGAACTCGCTGTGCTCGACGACATCGGATCGGACCATTTTCCGCTCTTCGTGGCCCTTTGCCACGACCCGGGCGCTGCTGCCAGTCAACAGGCGCCAGAGGCAGAGCCGGCCGACTCTCCTTCGGCCCGAGGGTCGAGGCGTCGTGAGCGTGGTCACCGAGAAGCGCTGCGTTGTCTCCACCCCGAAGGCCGGCCTCGAGCTTCGTCTCCGCGCCACAGGCCTCGCCAGCCTCGTGGCCGGCACCTCACCCGGCTATGGTCGAACCCGGCGCCCTTCACCGCCCTTCCATTGGTAGACGATGTCGGCTAAAATCAACCTGAGCGCGAAATCGATCCTCGACCCCACACATCGGCGGAGCCACGCCATCACGCCTCGGCACTCTGGTCCAGCGACCGATATCGACTGGCTCTGCAGCGCGCCGGCCGCCATTCGCGAGCCGATGAACCCGGGCCTCGACCCGGCGGCCGAGCGCCGGTCGGCCGGCTGTCTACTCGAGCCCGAGGCTTGCCATCGTGCCCGAATGAGTTCTACCCGTATCGAACACGACTTGGACCAGCTGGACCTCACTCCAACGAAAGGCGTCGCGGTAGCGGCGACAGCTTTGCCATGATACCTGTGACTGCTGTCTCGCGCGGTGCTCTCGTCGCCATCGGCGGTGCCGAGGACAAGACCTCCGAGCGCGCGATCCTCAAACGCGTCTTCGCCATGGCGCCGCACGACAATTGGGAGGTGGGCGTGATCACCACCGCCAGCGGCATTCCCGAGGCGGTGTTCGCCGACTACCACGACGCCTTCGACCGCCTCGGCGCCAGCCATGTGCACAACCTCGACGTGCGCACGCGCGACGACGCCCGCCGCCCCGAAAACGTCGAGCTGGCGTTGCGCTGCGGCACGATCTTCTTGAGTGGCGGCGATCAGTTGCGCTTGACCAATATCCTCGGCGGCTCACCCTTGCTCCAGGCGGTCCGGGCACGGCACGCCGCCGGCGCCGTGATCGCCGGCACCAGCGCCGGTGCGGCGGCGATGTCGGCGACGATGATCTACAACGGTGCCGCGGCCGACGCGCTGCGCAAGGGGGCGGTCAAGATGAGCGCCGGCCTCGCTTTCGTCGAAGGCTTCGTCATCGACAGCCATTTCCTCGAGCGTGGCCGATTCACCCGGCTGATGGAGGTGGGAGCGACCAATCCGGAGTATATCGGCGTCGGCATCGGCGAGGATGCCGCCGTCATCGTGCACGATGGACCGATCCTCGAGGCGCTCGGCAACGGCCACGTCATCGTGGTTGACAGCTCCAACCTCGGTGATTCTAATGTCGCAGCTATCAATGATGGTGAGCCTGTCGCGGTCGAGCATGTCGTCATGCACGCCCTGATCAGTGGTTACGGCTACGACGTAAAGCAACGTCGGTTT
>JAABSG010000385.1 GCA_011390475.1 Geminicoccaceae bacterium
ACGGAGCGGAGACGAACCATGGCCGATGATATCCTGTTTGTCGGGCTGGATGTCCACAAGAAGACGATCTCGGTGGCGACCGTGCTCGAGAAGCCGGGCGAGTCGTGTCGCTACTACGGCTCGATTCCGAATACGCCGGATTCTTTGCGCCGGCTTTGCCAGAAGCTGCGGGCGGACGATGCCTCGCTCTACTTCTGCTATGAAGCCGGGCCATGCGGCTGCGGCGTCCAGCGTCTGCTGACCCGCTTGGGGCACCGCTGCGATCTCGTGGCGCCTACCCTGATCCCACGCCCCATGGAGGCTTTGGGCAGGGGACCGGGTGAAGAACGATCGCCGGGACGCGATGAGCCTGGCCCAGAACCTTCGCGCCGGGCATTTGCCGAAAGCCTGGATTTGTGGGGTCTGGATACCGGACGAGGCGCACGAGGCGATGCGCGAGCTGGTGCGCGCCTTCAGACCTTGGCCAAGCGTGATATTCGCCGTGCCCGCCAGCAGCTGCTGAGCTTTCTCTTGCGCCATGGGGTGCACTATCCGGGCCGCCACTGGAGCAAGGCGCCCCCACCGCTCGCTGGGCCGCTGGTTGTCCGATCTCAGCTTCGAGTATCCGGCGCAGCATCTGGTTTTGGAAGAACTCGTGCAGCGGGTCGAGCGGGCCGAGGTGCGCATTGGTCTCGAAGGTGGGAGCGGATCGAGCAGTCGATGGTCGACCTCTTGCCTCGCTGGACCTTGGCGCCGGTGGTCGAGGCGGTCCAGGCGCTGCGCGGCATCTCGATCCTCAACGGCATCACGCTGGTCGCCGAGATCGGCTCGTTCAGCCGCTTCGAGAACCCGCGCCAGCTGATGGCCTATCTGGGCCTGGTACCGTCGGAGCATTCGAGCGGCAGCACGACCCGTCGAGGGCCGATTACCAAGACCGGCAACAGCCTGGCACGCACCTGCCCAAAGCCTGATCTTGGGGTCGAGGCAGCCTGGACCTACCGCTTTCCGGCACGAGTGTCGCGGATCATCCTCGAGCGCTCCGCGCATTTGCCCGAGCCGATCCGGGCGGTGGGGTGGAAGGCGCAGGTCAGGCTCTGCCGACGCTATCGCCACCTGATGGCCACCGGCAAGGCGGCGCCCCCCATAAGGCTGGCAAGGTGGTCACCGCCATCGCCCGCGAACTGGTCGGCTTCATCTGGGCCATCGCTCGCATGGTCGAGCCGGTCCGCACCTGATCCAGCATTCTCAACGTCACCAACCGGCAAAAGGAGGCACGCGACCCGAGAATGACCAGTGCGGATGACTGGCGGCGGGCCGGCGAGGTATGGAGAACCCCAGATCCCTGGCATTGGTCGGGTTTGGGCCGGTGCAACCCACCGACGCCCGTTCGCTAGGCAGAGGCAGCTCCACGACGAACCTCGGCCATGCGGCTCGACCCGCGGACAAGAGCAGGATCAACCGTCGACCATGCTGCCCGCCGCCAGCCATCCGCGCTCATGATCTGAACAACGCCGGCAAAGAAGCAGGCGTGAAATTCTCACGATCTATTCTTGACATGACAAACATAAGAGCTTGAATAATTCATAACCGGCCGGTCGGGGCCCGGTGATCAGGCGGCTTTTGCGGCGGCTGGTAGCCCAGCAGACCAGTTCCACGGCAGCAGCTCGTCGAGCTTTGCGGGGTCGTGGTCGCGGATGCGGGTGAGGATGTCGGCGAGATAGGCCTCTGGGTTGAGGCCCGAAAGCTTGGCGGTCTCGATGACGGTCATGGCGTCGGCGAGGATTTCGCCGCCGGCATCGGCGCCGGCGAACAAGAAATTCTTCCTTCCGATTGCAATCGGCCTGATGGCGCGCTCGGCGGCGTTGTTGTCGATGACGACGCGGGGGTCGTCGAGGAAGAGGCTGAACGATGCCCAGCGGCCGAGGGCGTAGCGCATCGCCTTGGCGAGGTCGCTCTTGCCGGGGATGCGCCCCTGCTGCTGCTCGCACCAGGTTCGGAACGCCAAAACACGCGGGCGGCTGTGCTGCTGGCGGGCAGCCAGGCGGCGCTCTAGCGGCTGGCCGTTGATCGCCCGCTCGACCTCGTAGAGTTTGCCGATCTGTTCCAGCGCATCGCGGGCAATCGCGGAATCGGTGCTCTTCCAGATATCGTGGAAGTCGCGTCTGAGATGCGCCCAACAGGCGGCCTCGTGGATCCGGGGCGCACCGTCGAGCCCGGGCTCGTAGAGCTTGCAAAAGCCCGAACAGGTCTTGCCTGCCAGCAGGCGAGGCAAGCCCATCGATCCGATCTCCGAAGGCGGCAGGGCCAGGAGGCCCTGAAGGGCGGTCGGGCGAGAACCAGTAGGCGGCGGCAGGTGGGTCCTGGCTCGTCCAGGACGATCGTCGCGGACGTAGACCCAGCCGGAGCAGCAGCGGAGGCTCCGACGCCGAAGGCGGCGTCGGCAGGCGCCGCGGGGATGCGGCCTTCCTTCACGCCGTGTTCCTTGCCGGCGAGTTTCATCTTCGGGTCGAGCACGCGGATCGGCGTGTCGTCGGCGTGCAGCCGGTCGGCCGCCATCACTTCGGCGCGGATCAGATTGGCGACCGGGTGGATGGCGCCGGCGGTCTGGCCGCACCAGTCGATCAGGGTGGAACGAGGAATGTCGGCGCCGAGACGCCCGAAGATCTCGCCCTGCCGGTAGAGCGGCAAGTGGTCATCGAATTTCGCGACCAGGATGTGGGCCAAAAGACCGGGTCCGGCCAGGCCACGCGGGATGGGTCGAGACGGCGCCGGTGTCTGCACCATGCGCTCGCAGTCGCGGCAGGACTTCTTCGGCCGATGAATCTCCACCACCTTCAGCTTGGCGGCGATGAAGTCGAGGATCTCGGCGACATCTTCGCCGACCAGCCGCAGCACGCCGCCGCAATCGGGGCAGTGCGCGCCGGGGTCGAGGGTGATGACCTCGCGTGGCGCGTCGGCGGCGATCCGCGGCT
>JAABSG010000386.1 GCA_011390475.1 Geminicoccaceae bacterium
CCATCATCCACGAGCGTCGGCTGCGCGAGGACGGCCGCACGCTCGAGGAACTGGGCCGGCGGCTCGGCATCAGCAAGGAACGGGTGCGGCAGATCGAGCACCGGGCCCTGCAGAAGCTCAAGGTGGCGCTGCTGCGTAAGGTCAAGGATCCCGGCGACGAGATGCTGCTCACCGCCGCCCCGGCCTGAGGCGACTGCCGCAAACCAGCGCGGCGCGGGTGCTTGACCGGAACGGCGCGGATGCGCAGTTTCTGCCGATGACGACGATCGACCTGGAGCGCGAGGTGAGCGCCGTGCCGGCGAAGACCGGTGCGGCGCTCATCCATGACCTGCTCCGCCATCTGCCCAATGCGCCCGGCGTCTATCGGATGATGGATGCCAAGGGCTCGGTGCTTTATGTCGGCAAGGCCAAGTCGCTGAAAAAGCGGGTGGTCACCTACACCAAGCCGCAGGGCCTGCCAGCGCGGCTGCAGCGCATGGTGGCGCTCACGGTGGCGATGGAGTTCGTCACCACGGGCAGCGAGGTCGAGGCGCTGCTGCTCGAGGCCAACCTCATCAAGCGGTTGCGCCCGACCTTCAACATCGTGCTCCGCGACGACAAGAGCTTTCCCTACCTCTATCTTCGCTGGGGCCACGACTTTCCGATGATCGGCAAGCACCGGGGTGCCAAGCGCGACGGCGCGGATTATTTCGGCCCGTTCGCCTCTGCCGGGGCCGTCAACGAGACGTTGAACGCTCTCCTGCGCGCCTTTCCGCTGCGCAGTTGCCGCGATTCGATCTTCGACAACCGCACCCGCCCCTGCCTGCAATATCAGATCAAGCGCTGCTCGGCCCCCTGCGTCGGCCGGATAGCCAAGGACGACTACGCCCGCATCGTCGAGGACGTGCGCGGCTTTCTGGGTGGTGCGACCCGCGAGGTGCAGGCCAAGCTGCAGGCGGAGATGGGCCAGGCCGCCGAACGGCTCGACTTCGAGAAGGCGGCCGTGCTCCGGGATCGGCTCAAGGCCATCGCCCACATCGCATCCAAGCAGGGAATCAACACCGGTGCGGTCGAGGATGCCGACGTCATCGCCTTGCACCATGATGGCGGGCAGGTCTGCGTGCAGGCTTTCTTCTATCGAGCGGGCAAGAACTACGGCAACCGCGCCTACTACCCGGCCCACGCCAAGGACAGCGAGCCCGCCGACGTGCTGGCTGCCTTCCTCGCCCAGTTCTACAGCGAGCGGCTGCCGCCCAAGCTGGTCCTCGTGGGCGAGCTGCCGAGCGAGCTGGCGCTCTTGAGCGAGGCTCTCTCCTTGAAGGCGGGGCGCAAGGTGGAAATCCGTGAGCCCAAGCGTGGCCCGTTGCGCGACCTGGTCGAGATCGCCAGGCGCAACGCCAAGGAGGCCCTGGCGCGGCGGCTCGCCGACCAAGCCTCGCAGGCCCGCCTGCTGGAGCAACTGGCCGAGCGCTTCGATCTGGATGCCACGCCCGAGCGGGTCGAGGTCTACGACAACAGCCATATCCAGGGTACGAATGCGGTGGGCTCGTTCATCGTTGCCGGCCCCGAGGGCCTCGACAAGAAGCAGTACCGGACCTTCACCATCAAGGCGCCGGAGACCGGCACCAGCGACGACTACGCCATGATGCGCGAGGTTCTGACCCGCCGCTTCACCCGCCTCTTGAAGGAGGACCCGGAGCGCCAATCGGGGACCTGGCCCGATCTCGTGCTGGTCGACGGCGGTGCCGGGCAGCTCTCCTCGGCGCAAGGGGTCCTGGACGAGCTCGGTATCGAGGGCGTCGCCCTGATCGGCGTCGCCAAGGGGCCGGACCGCGACGCCGGCCGCGAACGGTTCTTCAGGACAGGCCGGGACCCGGTGATGCTGGACGCCCGCGATCCGGTGCTCTACCTCCTGCAGCGCTGGCGCGACGAGGCGCATCGCTTCGCCATCACCAAGCATCGCGGCAAGCGGACCAAGGCCATCGGCCAATCCGTGCTCGACACCGTCCCCGGCATCGGCGGCAAGCGCAAGAAGGCGCTGTTGCACCATTTCGGCTCGGCCCGGGACGTGGCCGCAGCCTCGCTCGGCGACCTCGAGCAGGTCCCGGGCGTGAGCAAGGCCGTGGCGCGGGCCATCTACGACCATTTCCACGAGGGCAGCTCCTGATGCGCATCCGCTACTTCGCCTGGCTCAAGCAGCGCACCGGCTGCGCCGAGGAAGAGCTCGACCTGCCGGCCGAGATCCAGACCGTAGCCGACCTCATGGCCTATCTGGGAGAGCGTCATCCCCGCTTCGCCGAGGCGGCCCAGGGCCAGGGCGTGGTCCGCTGTGCTGTCGATCAGACCCACGCCGAGGCCGCCGCGCGCCTCGAAGGCGCCCGCGAGGTCGCCTTCTTCCCGCCCGTCACCGGCGGCTGACATGGTCAGGGTCCAGGCCGAGCCGTTCGATCCGGGCCAGGAACTAGCGCACTTCGCCGCCGGCCGCACCGATATCGGCGCGGTTGCGAGCTTCACCGGCTTCGTCCGCGACACCCACCAGGGCGAGCGCATCCTGGCGATGACCCTCGAGCACTACCCCGGCATGACCGAGCGCGAGCTCGAGCGGATCGAGGCCGAGGCCAGAAGCCGCTGGTCCCTCGACGACTGCCTCGTCATCCATCGCTATGGCCGCATGCTCCCGGGCGAGCCCATCGTGCTGGTGGCCACCGCGTCGGCACACCGGGCGGCGGCGCTGGACTCGTGTGCCTTCCTCATGGACTGGCTGAAGACCAAGGCGCCCTTCTGGAAGCTCGAGGAGACACCCTCGGGCGAGCACTGGGTCGATGCCCGGGAAAGTGACGACATCGCGGCCGAACGCTGGCGCGCGCGGGGACCAGACCGAGTAAAGTAGAGCGGGGAGCGACTGTCTTGGCGGTCAAGCGTTTTGCCACGGTTTTTGGTCCCGGATGATGGCGTTGAGGATGGTGAGC
>JAABSG010000387.1 GCA_011390475.1 Geminicoccaceae bacterium
GGCAGGCTCCGAAGACAGCTGCCCAGGCATCTCGACCTCGACACCCTGAGCCAAGCCGATCTTCAAGAGATCGTCCTCTCGCTCAACCTCACGCCGCGCAAATGCCTCGGCTACGCCACCCCGATCCAGGCCTTCTTCAAAGGCCTTGGCAAAGATATCCAGATCAGGTTCGCTTGAACCAGCTGCTCCTGCACTTCGAGCGGGAATCCACCCCATCAAGTTCTTGGCCGGCAATTCGTCGAACGACGACGCATGGCTCTCCAGCCATGCAACATCATCCGCGACGCTCTTCCAAATCTGCGTATGTGCATCAACAGGTCGGGCAGCGGTGGCAGCGGCCTCGGCGGCGGAGGAGGCGGCGGCAGCCACGGCGCTGGCTCTGAATGAGTGAGTAATGGCTGCGGCGACAGCGGCAGTAGTGGCCGCATCATAATCGAAATCTGTAGTTTCGAGCACGGCACGTGTGGCCGAAGCCGCGAGAACTGGGCTGCGACGGAGCATTTGGCGAGAGATGGCCCATGAAATGAAAGCCGCTCGAAATGCGGCCATCCGCAACCGCTTCTCATGACTCGACGAATATTGCTGGTGTTTTAAACTCTGAGCATCTCCAGCCAGCGGCAGAACCCGGAGGGCAGCTCGCACGGCGATTGCATGAGCCCAATTTGGTGGGCGAGGTTTGAGCCAGCTCTGAAGTGTTTCCGTGTCGGCAATGTCAACTTGCTTGGCCGCCAATTCGCGCCTCCGTCCCAATTCCAAGATGAAGGCACAAGCCTCGTCCTTTCGCAAGCTCCAGCGAAACACAGTCGGGCTAAAAGGGGCGGCCAGGCGCTGTCAAGAAAGCCCGATGGGGCGCGGGGAAGATCATCTTCCCCGCCTTCTTTCTTCCTTCGTCTTCACCCCTTGGTCAGCGCTGCCCGGCGTTCGAGGTACCAGTGATACAAGTGCGGCAGGAGGGCGTGGGCGTCGGGGGCGTTCAGGGCCAGGGCCGCGTGGTAGGTCCAGGCGGGGTCGGCCAGGTGTTCTCTGGCGATGGCGATCATGTCGGCTTTTCCCTCGGTCAGAATCGCTTCGGCCTGGTGGGGGTCGGTGATGAAGCCGACGGCCATGGTGGCGATGTCGGCGTCGCTTCTGATGGCGTCGGCGAAGGGGACCTGAAAGCCGGGGCCGGGGTGGACGGTCGAGAGGCTCGGGCTGCCGCTGATGCCGCCGGAGGAGCAGTCGACGAGGTCGATGCCGATAGTTTTCAGGCGACGGCAGAGCTCGATCACTTCGGCGAGTTCGAGGCCGCCTTCGACGCCGTCCTGCGCCGAGACGCGGTACCACACGGGGAGGTGGGCGGGCCAGGCCGCGCGGACGATGGTGGCGACCTCGAGCGGAAAGCGCATGCGGCCCTCGAGGTCGCCGCCGTAGCTGTCGTTGCGGCGGTTGGACAGTGGCGAGAGGAAGCTGTGCAGGAGGTAGCCGTGGGCGCCGTGGATCTCGACCACCTCGAAACCGGCGGCGAGGGCTCGGGCGGCGGCGGTCTTGAAGTCGCTCTTCACGCGTTCGATGTCGGCCTCGTCCATGGCCTTGGGCGTGGGCCAGCCGTCGCGGACGGGGATGGCGCTGGGTGCCATGGTGGGCCAGGCGCCTTCGTCGGCGGTCAGGGGCTGGGCACCGTCCCAGGGGCGTTGGGTGCTGGCCTTGCGGCCGGCGTGGCCGAGCTGGATCGCCGGGATGGCGTCATAGCGTTTGTAGGCGGCGGTGACTCGAGACATCGGGGCGATCTGCGCGTCGGTCCAGAGACCGGTGCAGCCGTGGGTGATGCGACCGTCGGCCGAGACGCCCGTGGCCTCGACCATGCCGACCGCCACACCGCCCATGGCGAAGCGGACGTGGTGATCGTAGTGCCAGTCGGTCATCCGCCCGTCAGTGGCCTGGTACTGGCACATCGGCGAGACGCAGACGCGGTTCTTGAAGGTCAGACCACGTTGGGCGAGCGGGCGGAAGAGGTGGGGCGTGCTGTTCTCGGGCATGTTTGTGCTTTTTCAGTTCGGCTGGACCGCGGATCGCGAGGCGGTCTCGTCATAAGCGTGATCGGGTCGGCTGTCACGGCAGCGGGGAACCATGCGTGGGGCCCGGACGTTGGTGGGTCGAGGGGGTTTCGGGCGGCTCTGGCCGGCCCGGAGCCGAAACCACTGGCGCATTCGCGCCCCGGTCGCCTTTCGGGCCGGCACGCCCGTTTCGGGATGCCGGCGATGACGGTGGCCGCGAACCATCTTCAAGGAGACATCCATGGGCACGACATCGGTTATTTTCTGGCTGTTCATGCTGACGCTCGGCGCCGGGCTCGCTTTCGGCTTCTACCAGATCCGCAAGACCGACCAGAGCCAGAAGGCGCATGGCGACGACCCCAAGGCCTTGACCCACAAGCTCGAGCGCGAGCAGGCCGCGGTCGAGGCGGAACGCCCGGCTGGCTGAAGGATCGGCTGAAGGATCGACGCCTGTCGGCCCGGTCGTCGAACTCACCAGCTGGTGAGTTCGATCCGGGTCGGCAGGCGGCTGCTCGCGTTGCTGATCAAGAGCGGCACCGGCAGTGGATCGGTGCTGGCGTAGACGTCGATCCAGTCCCGGGGCTCGCCCGGCAGGGTGACGAAATTGTCGGTCTCGTCGAAGCCGGAAATCCCTTGGAGCGCTGCTTCGAGGCGATGCGCGTCACGGCTTCGGCCGCCCACCTCCACGCTGGCGGGGCCGCGATAGACGGCTTCGAGGTCGGCGCGCTTGCGCCCCTCGAAGACCGGAAAAGTGACCGTCTCACCGGGCTCGGCGCCGTTGGCGAGCCAGTCGCTCAAGCTCATCAACGTGGCCAGGGGATCGATCGAGGGCTCACGCAGGTCCTCGGGCACTGGGCTTTCCTGGGAGCGACCCTG
>JAABSG010000388.1 GCA_011390475.1 Geminicoccaceae bacterium
CGACCGGCGCCGTCTTCGGCGCGCCGCAGCACCCCTATACGAGAGCGCTGCTGCGCTCGATCCCGTCGGGCACCAAGAGGTCGAGTGCGCTCGATCCGATCCGCGGCGAGCCGCCGGTCCTGACCGAATTGCCACCCGGCTGTCCGTTCCAGGCACGCTGCGACCATGCCGCAGAGGCTTGTGACCGCGAGCAAAAGCTGCGCCCGATCGGAACGAACCACAGCGTCGGCTGTCACCGAGCACCCATCGCCGCGCCGGCGCCACGCCCGGCACACTCGCTCGAGGAGCCTGCCTGATGCCATCCGACGTGCTGCTCGACCTTCAAGCAGTGAGTAAGGTCTACATCGACAATCCGAGCTTCATCGCCAGGCTCACCGGGATCACCCGCCACGTCCATGCGGTGAGCGAAGTGAGCCTCGACATCCGCGCCGGCGAGACACTGGGGCTGGTCGGCGAGAGCGGTTGCGGCAAGTCGACCCTGGCTCGCTTGGCGATTCTGCTCGAGGCCACGAGCGAGGGGCAGGTGGTGTTCGACGGCGACGTGGTCGAGGCCGGCTCCAGCCGCTCGCTCGCCGCGTTCCGCGGTGCCGCCCAGTTCGTCTTTCAAGACCCGATGAGCTCACTCAACCGCTCGCTCACCGTTCGGCAGATCCTCGAAAGCCCGCTCCGGCTGCACAAGAAGACCGGGTCGAGCGCTGCCAGGGATGCCAGGATCAAGGAGCTGCTGCAGTTGGTGGGCCTCTCGGCCGGCTTCGCCGACCGCTACCCACACGAGCTTTCGGGCGGTCAGCGCCAGCGCATCGGCATTGCCCGAGCACTCGCGGTGGAGCCCAGGCTGATCCTGCTCGACGAGCCCTTGAGCGCGCTCGATGTCTCGATCCAGGCGCAGATCGTCAACCTGCTGCACGAGCTGCAGCAGCGGCTCGACCTCACCTATCTCTTGATTTCTCACGATCTCAACGTGGTGCGCTATCTGAGCGACCGGGTCGCGGTCATGTATCTCGGGCGGATCGTCGAGATCGGCCCGGTCGACGAGATCTACGAGCGGCCGCGCCATCCCTACACGCAAATGCTGCTCGCCTCGGCTCCCGGTTTGCGCGTGACCGGTGCCGCGCGCTCGGTGCGCAGCCAGGGCGAGGTGCCATCACCGTTCAAGCCGCCCGCGGGCTGCGCCTTTCATCCACGCTGCCCGCACGCCATCGAGCGCTGCCGGGTCGAGCGGCCGCTGCTCGGCAAGATCCGTGACGGTAGCCGCGCAGCCTGCCACCTGGCCGACGAAATCGGGCCGGCCGGCGAAGTCACTGCTTCCGCCACATCCACCTCGTAGACGAGCTTTTCGAACCAGGGGACTTTTCGATGACCATCATGGTGACTGGCGCTTTCGGCTTTGTCGGCCTCAACATCGTCGAGGCGCTGCTCGGCCGCAGCGAGACGGTCGTGGCCTTGGGCCTCGGCAATGTGCCCCGGGAGGCAGCAGTCGATTTCGAGAACCTGCCCGGCAAGCTCGTGGCGATCGAAGCCGACGTGACGATGGAGGGGGCCATCGCCGGTGCGATGGCGGAACACGGCGTCGACCGGCTGATCCACACGGCTGCGATCACTGCCGGCTACGAGCGCGAGAAGGCAACGCCGGCCAAGGTCATCGAGGTCAATCTCCTCGGCACCGTCGCCGCCATCCAGGCGGCGCGCGACAACGGTGTGAAGAAGATCGTGAGCTTCAGCTCCTCGGCAGTCTATGGCAGCGGCGCCGACGATGTCGAGATCGTCGAGGAGGCGACCACCTGGCCACGCATGGGCACCACCTACGCCATCAGCAAGTACGCGGCCGAGCGCATGGCCGTTCGCCTCGGCGAGCTTTGGGATCTCGACGTTTCGCTGCTCAGGCCCGGCGCCGTCTACGGCCCGTTCGAGCGCGACACCGGGGCCCGCGACACCTTGAGCGCCGTGCTGCAGGTTACTCGAATGGCGCGGGCCGGCACACCCGTGGTGTTGCAGCGCCGAGCCATGGCCGATTGGGTTTACGCCCCCGACGTCGCCGGTGCCGCCCTGGCCCTGCTCGACGCCAGCGGGCTCGGTGGGCGAGTCTACAATATCGCCTGCGGGCCGGACAAGCGCTTCGCCCTCGAGGCCTGGGGCAAGAAGCTGGAGACCGAGTTCCCGGGCTTCACCTGCCGCCTGGCCGAGCCCGGTGAGACCGGCAATGTCGAGCTCTACGGCAGCCGCGAGCGGCCACCGCTCTCGGTCGCCGCACTTGCCCGAGACACCGGCTTCGTCCCCGCCTTCGGCCTGGCAGAGGCCTTCGCCCATTACCTGCCATGGATCGAAAAACACCCGACCGTCTTCAGCACCTGAGCCCTGCCAGTTTCGACGTTTTCGACGGGGAGCGAAGGCGGCGACACCAATCGGCCGGTACCGATGAACGTCACCAAGACGTCCCCGATCGCATTTGGCCGACTTTTGCGCCGCCCTCTGGCCGGAATTTACTCCGCCGTTGACATCTAGTTTGCTCGTACCTGGCGAAATTCGGAAATCAACTGCATAATCTTTGAACTCGGCCTTATGCAAATGTATCGCTCCGCCAGAGACGAATAGCGTGGCAAATCCGGGCGCCAACTCGTATCCTAGCTTTGTCAGTTCATCTGATACTACGTTGGCGACGTATTGTTGATTGTGGCCCGCGCTCTGGCTTCTTGCGCGGCTGCCTCCAGTCGACGCTCGACGTCGGGTGCCATCGACCGTTCCCGACGTTAACAGGCTGCTGAAAAAGGCGTGGCATAGGCGTTTTGGGTCGCCCGGGAATGGGATTGATCGGCTGATGATTGCAGGCTCGGCCCGTCCAATGCCGTTACGGCTTCTGGTACGGGCCCTGGCGTGTACACGACCGGCCGCTCGGCGCCGCCCTCGAGC
>JAABSG010000040.1 GCA_011390475.1 Geminicoccaceae bacterium
CCTGGAGAACGCCGGCCCGCTGACCAGCTGGTCCGCCAAGCTCGGCGCCCACTTCGCCATGGCCCACATCCTCGAGACCCTGACCAAGGCGCGCGCCCGGCTCGAAGCCAGCTTCGGCCGCCCCCTCGTCTCCTGCCTCCTCTTCAACACCGCCCCCGTCACCGACGCCCCCCGCTTCACCAGCGCCGTCGACCAGCTGATCGACCAGGCCGCCCCCACCCTCGACTGGGCCGAGGCGCTGGCCGGCGCTAGGCGGACGCTCCGCACGATCCGGCATGGGTTGGTGGAGCAGCGGGTGGTGTAGAGCGCCGTTCCGATCAGCGTTGCAATCCGCTTTTCATCGCACCTGACGTGGCTCTAAGCCACGTGTATCGCTGCCAAGCTTTCGCCGCCGTGGGGAGGTTTGGCGGGGTGCCGAAGAGGGGACGATTGGTGAGGTCCAAGTCAACCAGACGGCCGTCATCATCCGAACGCTCGGCTGCTGCCGAGCGGCTGCACGACGCCCTCGCTGCGCTCGACGAGCCCGTGAACGAGGCTGCCGAGGCCGCGATCATGCTGGAGGTGATTGCTGAAATCGACGCCATGCGTGCGGAACGCCGTCACGAGAAAGCCAGGCAATCGCCAGACTCCAAGTGACGGATGAATGACCATATGAACGCCAGCTCTACTCCGCCGCCTCCGCATAGTCCTCCAGCGGCGGGCACGTGCACACCACATGCCGGTCGCCGTAGACGTTGTCGACGCGGGCCACTGGCGGCCAGTATTTGTCGGTGAGGTCGCCGCCCAGGGGCGCGAAGGCGGTGGCCTTGGCGTAGGCGCGCGTCCACTCGCCGAGCAGCAGGTCGGCAGTGTGCGGGGCGTGCTTCAAGGGGTTGTCGGCCTTGTCGCCGTCGCCTCGCTCGATCGCGCTGATCTCGTCGCGGATGGCGATCATCGCATCGCAGAACCGGTCGAGCTCGCCCTTGGCCTCGCTCTCCGTGGGCTCGATCATCATCGTCTCGGGCACCGGCCAGGACATGGTCGGCGCGTGAAAGCCGTAATCCATGAGGCGCTTGGCGACGTCTTCCGTGCCGATGCCGGTCGCGTGCTTGATGTCGCGGAAATCGATGATGCACTCGTGCGCGACGCGGCCGTTGCGGCCGGCATAGACCACGGGGAAGTGGTCCTTCAGCCGGGTCGCGATGTAGTTGGCGTTGAGGATCGCCACCTCGCTCGCGCGGGTCAGACCGGCCCCACCCATCATCGCGATATAGGCCCAGGTGATCGGCAGGATCGAGGGCGAGCCGAAAGCGGCGGCCGAGACCGTGCCCAGGCTCTTCTCGCCGCCTTCGCCGGTCACCGGATGGCCGGGGAGGAAGGGGGCGAGGTGCGCCTTGACGCCGATCGGCCCCATGCCGGGGCCGCCGCCGCCATGCGGAATGCAGAAGGTCTTGTGCAGGTTCATGTGGCTGACATCGGCCCCGATCTCGGCCGGCCGGCACAAGCCCACGAGCGCGTTCAGATTGGCGCCGTCCATGTAGACCTGCCCGCCCCGGTCGTGGACCACCGCACAAACGTCCTTCACATGCGCCTCGAAGACGCCGTGGGTCGAAGGGTAGGTGATCATCAGGGCGGCCAGCCGGTCCGCGTGCGCGTCGGCTTTCGCGGTAAGGTCGGCGAGGTCGATATTGCCCTGGTCGTCGCAGGCCACGACCACCACCCGCATCCCTGCCATGACGGCACTCGCGGGGTTGGTGCCGTGCGCGGACGAGGGGATCAGGCAGACGTCGCGGGCATGGTCGCCGCGCGAGCGGTGATAGGCCCGGATGGTGAGGAGCCCGGCATACTCGCCCTGGCTGCCGGCATTGGGCTGCAGGGAGACGGCGTCGAACCCGGTGATCGCCGCCAGCCAGGCCTCGAGATCGGCGAAGAGCTGCTGGTAGCCCTCGGTCTGATCCGCGGGCGCGAAGGGGTGGATGTGGGCGAATCCCTCCATGCTCACCGGCATCATCTCGGCCGCGGCGTTGAGCTTCATGGTGCAGGAGCCCAAGGGGATCATCGAGCGGTCGAGCGCCAGGTCCTTGAGCTGCAGCTTGCGCAAATAGCGCAGCATCTGCGTCTCGCTGCGATGCATGCCGAAGACGGGATGGGTGAGGTAGGGGGTCTGCCGCCGAAGCGCCTCGGGCAGGCCGGCCACCGGCTTGGCCTTCCCGGCGGCACCGAGCAGCTCGGCCAGGGCCTCCACTTCCGCCGCCGTCACCGTCTCGTCGAGCGAAAGGGCCACGTGATCCGCATCCACCGCGCGGAGGTTGAAGCCCGCGGCTACCGCCTCCCGCAGCACCGCCTCGGCCTTGCCCGGCACGGCCACCGTCAGTGTGTCGAAAAAGTGCTGGTTGGCGCGCGCGACGCCGGCCGCATCGAGCCTTCCGGCGAGATCGGCGGTCAGACCGTGCACCCGGCGGGCGATCGTCTTCAGCCCCTCGGCGCCGTGCCAAACCGCGTACATCCCGGCCATCACGGCAAGCAGCACCTGCGCCGTGCAGATATTGCTCGTGGCCTTCTCGCGGCGGATATGCTGCTCGCGGGTCTGCAGCGCCATACGGAGCGCCGGCTTGCCGCGGGCATCCTGGCTGACCCCGATGATGCGACCCGGGATCGAGCGCTTCATCGCGTCCTTGGTGGCGAAGAACGCCGCATGCGGCCCGCCCATACCCATCGGCACGCCGAAGCGCTGGGCGGAACCCAGGACGATGTCGGCACCCCATTTGCCCGGCGCCTCGAGCAGGCAAAGCGCGAGGAGATCACTGGCGACGGCCACCACGGCCTGGGCGCCGTGCAGCGCCTCGACGGCTGGACGCAAATCCCGAACCTCGCCGGACGAGCCCGGATAGCAGAGCAGCGCGCCGAAGACCTTCTCGGCTTCGAGGTCGCCGAGCGGATCACCCTCGATGAGACTGATGCCCAAAGGTGCCGCGCGTGTCGCCAGCACGGCCTTGGTTTGCGGGTGAGTGTCGGCATCGACGAAAAAGGCACCGGCCTTGCTCTTGGCCATCCGCTGCGCCAGCGTCATCGCTTCGGCAGCGGCCGTCGCCTCGTCGAGCAGCGAGGCATTGGCCATTTCCATGCCGGTCAGGTCGACCACGGCTTGCTGCCAGTTCAAGAGCGCTTCGAGCCGCCCCTGGCTGATCTCCGCCTGATAGGGCGTATAGGCCGTGTACCAACCAGGGTTCTCGAAGAGATTGCGCAGCAGCACCGGCGGCGTGTGGGTGCCGTAATAGCCCATGCCGATGAGCGAGCGCTTCACCTGATTCTGGCCGGCGAGCTCGGCCATCCGGGCCAGCGCCTCGGGCTCGGCCAGCGGCGCCGGCAGCTCGAGCGGCGTGGCCTGGCGGATCGCCCGCGGCACGGTCTCCTCGATCAGGCCATCCAGCGAGCCGGCACCGACGACCTCCAGCATGGCGGCGATCTCCGCCTCGTCCGGGCCGATATGGCGCTCGACGAAGGGGCCGAAGACGGTCTCGGTAGCGGCACGCTGCAAGGTCTCGACCTTACCCATGGGCAATGGCTCCAGGTTGTTTCGGATGGGCAGCAGATGCGCCCTTATTCGATCGTCTCGAGAAACGCCGCATAGGCGTCTGCATCCATCAAGCCCTCGAGCTCGCCTTTGTCGCCGAGTTCGAGCTTGAAGAACCAGGCCCCGCCCTCGGCGTCCTCGTTGACCATGGCCGGGTTGTCCTCGAGCGCGCTGTTGCTCTCCGTGATCTTGCCCGAGACCGGCGCGTAGACGTCGGAAGCCGCCTTCACACTCTCGACCACGGCGGCCTCACCGCCCTTGGCAACCTCCCGGCCGGGCTCCGGCAGCTCGACGAAGACGACGTCGCCCAGCTGCTCTTGGGCATGATCGGTAATGCCGACCGTGGCGATGTCGCCCGTGACATCCAGCCACTCGTGGTCCTTGGTAAAATAGCGCGCCATGGTTGCCCCTTCAGCGATGATAACGATGCGGCACGAACGGCAGCCTGGTGACCTCCGCCGGCACGGGCTTGCCGCGCAGCTCGATCATCAACCTGGTGCCCGGTTCGCGCAGATGGTTCTCGACATAGCCCATGGCGACGGGAGCCTGGACCGTGGGGCCGAAGCCGCCGCTCGTGATCCGGCCCACGGGTTTTTCGGCCTCGTCGAAGATTCCCGCCCCCTCGCGCGCCGGTGCCCGGCCCTCGGGCTTCAGCCCGACCAAGCGCCGCTCTGGGCCATCCTGCAACTCGCGCAGAATGCGCTCGGCCCCGGGAAAGCCGCCCTCGGACCGCCGCCGCTTGCCGATCGTCCAGGTCAGCGCCGCCTCGACCGGGCTCGTGGTCGCGTCGATGTCGTGGCCGTAGAGGCAGAGCCCGGCTTCCAGTCTCAGCGAATCACGCGCCCCGAGCCCCGCCGGGGCCACCTGCTCGTTGGCCAGAAGCGTGCGGGCGAGCTTTTGCGCATGATCGGCGTGAACCGAGATCTCGAAGCCGTCTTCGCCGGTGTAGCCGAGCCTGGAGACGCGCACCTCGAGGCCGGAGAGCGTCAGTTCACGACTCTCCATGAAGGCGAGCTCGGCGACCTCGGGCGCCATGGCCGCCAAGACGGAAGCCGCAGCCGGGCCCTGCAACGCCAGCAGTGCCCGGTCGGCCAGCAGCCGCACGTCGTGGTCCGGCAAATGTGCCTCGAGATGCGCCAGATCAGCCTCGCGGCCGCCGGCGTTGACGACGACGAAGAGCCCCGTCCCGGTCGCGGTGATGATCAGATCGTCGATCATCCCGCCGGTCTCGTTGGTCAGCTGCGTGTAGCGCGCCCGCCCGGGTGCGAGGCCCTGAATATCCGCCGGTACCAGCCGCTCGATGGCGGCGGCTGCCTCTGGCCCCTCGATCGACACTTGGCCCATGTGCGAGACGTCGAACAGGGCTGCCCGCTCACGCGCCTGGGTGTGTTCCTTGATGATGCCGGACGGGTACTGCACCGGCATCGCCCAGCCGGCGAAATCGACCATCCGCCCACCGAGTTCCCGGTGCAGCGCGTCGAGCGGTGTGGTCAATTGGTCGGCCAAGGTTCGGACCCCGCTGCAGCGTCAGACGCGAAACCACATGGCTCCGCCACGACGCCCCCTCTGTCCCTGACCTGAGAGATTCAGCCGGCAGGATTTCCTGCCGCCTTCCCCGTCGGTGGGGTGCATGACGCACCCGCTCTCCAGAGGGCCAACTCGCGCGCGGTCCTGGTGCCTGAGAGTTTCCGGGGCGGTTGCTCCTTCGGCGCCGGCGCCACCCGAGGGTGTCCGACCGGACTCTCCCACGCGCGATTACAGCCGAAGAGAATGGTAGCGTGCCGGTGGGCGTGGTCAAGCAGGGTGTGCAGGCCCCGAACGATCGTCACGTCTTGCCGGCTTTGACGATGACGACGGCGGCGAGGGCCAGGAGGAGGATGGCGCCGGCCTCGAAGACGATGTTTTCCGGCGACATTTCCTTGCCCTGCAGCACGATCAGCCGAGCCAGGGCGGTGATTGCGATGAAGATCGGGTAGACGAAGGGCGAGCCGCGGCCGGTGTAGAAAACCGCCACCATGCCGATCACCTCGGTGTAGAGGAACATGAGGAGGATATCGGCGAGAGTGATCGTCCGGTTCGAGTAGACCGACCAGATCTCGATCGCGGCGGCGCCCACGGTCATCAGAGCCACGATGATCAAGAGCGCCCGCTCGATCAGCCGAAAGCCGCCCACCGCGATATGCGCCTCCTCGCCGCGGACGTTGGGGATCGCCGGATCGTCGACGCCGACGATTTCGTCCTTTGCCTTCGAATCGCCGTTACTGTTCTGCTTTGCGGACATGGTCGAGACCTGCGGTTCAGGGTTTCGGCTGGGACAGGGGCTGTCGATCGCGGCGGCCGTACTACCTATGCCGATATTCCGCCACACTCGAAAGGACGCAGTCGATGTCACGCTGGATCGGCACTGCCGCCATCGCGGTGCTTACGGCCCTCGCTACCACCGCCGAGGCCGAGGACAGCGCCCAGGCCATTCTCGCCGGCGGCTGCTTTTGGTGCGTCGAGGCCGACATGGACAAGGTGCCGGGGGTCGCCGAGACGGTCTCCGGCTATATCGGCGGCTGGACCGAGAATCCGACCTATCAGAGCCATTCGTCCGACGGGCATTACGAGGCGGTCCTGGTCACCTACGATCCCGCGGTCACCAGCTACCGCGAGCTGCTCGACAGTTTTCTGCGCACCATCGACGTCACCGATGACGGCGGGCAGTTCTGCGACCGCGGGCCCTCCTACCGCACCGCGATCTTCGTCGCCGACGAGGCCGAACGCGAGGTGGCCGAAGCAGCGATCGCTGCAGCAGAAGAAGTGCTCGGCGGCTCGATCGTCACCCCCGTCATCGACGCCCCGGCTTTCTGGCCGGCCGAGGATTACCACCAGGACTACTACCTGGAAAATTCGTTCCGCTACACCGGCTATCGCTTCGCCTGTGGCCGCGACCGTCGGGTCGATCAGGTCTGGGGCGACGAGGCCTTCAAGGGGCTGGTGAAGGACTGATCAGCCGGGCCGCCAGTTCTCCGCTCGCTCCACCGCGAGCTCGACCTCGGCCTCGCTCATCTTCCGCGCCAGTACGTTGCGATCGCGTGAGGCCAAGGGCCGGATCGAGGTTCGCTCGCGGGACGCCAGGTCGAGCCACATATGCGCCTCGACCAGATCGCGCGGCACGACCAGCCCGTGGGCGTACATCCGGCCGAGATTGTACTGCGCCGCCGGGTCGCCCTGCGCCGCCGCCAAACGGTACCAGCGCAGGGCCTCGGACTGGCTGCGCTGCACCCCCCGGCCATGGTGGTACATGAAGCCCAGGTGGTACTGCGCATTGGCGAAGCCACGACCGGCGGCCAACTCGAACCAGCGAAAGGCCTCGGCTCGATTCTGCGCGACGCCGTAGCCGTTGTCGTACATGATGCCGAGATAGGTCTCGGCCCGCGGATCGCCGGCCTCGGCCAAGGGCCGCCAGATCGCCACCGCTCGCTCGAAGTCGCCGAGCTCGGCCGCGGCCTTGCCGTCGAGCACGTCATCGGCCGCCGCCGGCGTGACCAGCAAGGCCAGGGCCAGGGCCACGGCTGTCGCAAAATGGCGCATCGGGAAACTCCTGCACGAGGTCGCGTCCTACGTCTTCGCCCACATGCACCCGACACCGCAACGAACGCGCGCATCGGGAGTAGAGCTGTGACCCGTCCGTCACTAGCATAGCGGTCGACCGGAACAAAGGGGGGCACAGGCGTGACGCTCGACGCAACCACCGCCGACACGCAGCCGAGCACCAGCGTCAACGGACCAGCGCCCGCCCTCTGGGCGCCGCCCTTGGCCGATGCCGCGCCACGCGGCCTCTGCACCGATTGCGGCATCTCGCGCAGCAGCGAGCCCAGGGCCTGCGGCCGGGCGTGCCAGTTCATCAAGCCCGACTATCCCGGCCTCGAGGCCAGAGTGCACGGTCGGGCCCGCGACCCGGACTCCCGCGATACCGACCGGGGCGACGAGCGCTTCTTCGGTCCCTACCGGCGAATGCTCAGGGCCGCCCTCGAGCCGCCCCGAGCCGGTGCGCAATGGACCGGGATCGCGACCCGCATCGGCGAGCGTCTCTTGGAGAGCGGCATGGTCGACGCCGTCTTGACCATGGCGCCCGACCCGAACGATCGCTGGCGCCCCGTCCCGGTCATCGTCACCCGACCCGAAGGCATGGCCCAGTGTCGCGGCATGCGGATGGGCTACGCGCCGCTCTTGGCCCTGCTCGAGCCCGCCCGGGCCCGGGGCTACAAGCGCCTCGCCGTCATCGGCATCCCGTGCCAGGTCTATGCGCTCAGGGCCCTCGAACAGGAGCTCGGCCTCGACGCCCTCTACGTCGTCGGCACGCCCTGCTCGGACAACACCACGACCGAGCGCTTCCACGAATTCCTGGCGCTGCTCGACCCCGAGCCCCTGACCATCAGCTATCTGGAGTTTCGCGCCGACTACCGGGTGGAGCTCCGCTTCGACGACGGCCGGCAACGGGAGATCCCCTTCTTGCAGCTGCCGATCTCGAAGCTCTCGCCCGATTTCTTCCCGATGACCTGCCGCACCTGCGTCGACTATACCAACGTTTTGGCCGACATCACCGTGGGCTACATGGGCGGCGAGGGCGAGCAGTGGCTTCTGGTCAGGAACGAGCGCGGCGAAAAGCTGCTCGGGCTCTTGGACGATGAGATCAGGACCGCGACACCGGGCAGCAGCGGCAAACGCAAAGGTCCGGTCGCCGGCTTCAAGGCCAATGTCGAGCGCGCCGCCGGCGGCTTGCCGTTGCGCGCCATGCCGGACTGGCTGCGCCCGCTGATGGGCTGGTTGATGCCCAAGATCGGCCCCAAGGGCCTCGAATTCGCCCGCGCCCGATTGGAAATGAAGGCGCTGGAGACGGTGCTGCATCTTCGCCGTCACTACCCCAAGCGCATGCGCCACATGATCCCGGCGCATGTCTGGCGGCTGGTCGAACCCTATGGCCTGATGCCAACGGACGAGGAGCGACCGCGCGCTGATTGACCGCGGATCGAGGCTGTCAAGAATACCGACAGCCAAAGCGCCCGTAGCCCCACCCGACCCCTGATCTGTCGCCGGCTCGACACGCCGGGCGGCCGATGTTTTTAGCGATCAGGCAGCGGATTCTTCGCTGTGAACGCCAGTTTTCGTGTCGATACGGTAACAGTCGCCGGGGTCTTCGGAGACTGGTGGCGGGCTGTCCGGCGTGGCTCGGCGGCCGCGCGCAATTGGCTGATATGCCGACAGCTCTCGTTCTTCGGCCGTCAGCCCTGCGGACTCGGGGCCGCTGCCGCCGGATAGGTGACGACCGCCGGCAGGGATTGCGCCGTCTCGATCCACTCGACCACCTCCTCCATCGTCGGTGAGCGCCGGGCCAGTCGTTCCTCGAGATTATAGGCCCTGAGCGCCGCGTGCAGGTCGCCCGGCGTCTGCCGTGCCAGCTGCTCGACATCGGCGACACCCAGCTCCTCGAGCATCAACCCGAAAACCGTGCCGATTCCACGAATTCGTGCCATGTCCGCCCGCTGAACCAAGCGCAGCAAAACGTCCTCGTCGATGCCCGTGGTCTCGAGCAAGGCCGCTCGCGACCGCGCGTCGCCCGCGGCCAGCAGCAATTGCGCGCAAGTGGTGATCCGTTGGCTCTTCAAGCGCAGCCGCACCATCGGCGGCACGCCGCGCAGCTTACTGATCGGCAAAGGATGACGAATGCCGAGACTGATATCCTGATCGCTTTCATCCACTTTATATCGCCCATGTCACTGAAGCCATGAGCCAGCGCTTGCTGAATGGTCGGACGCAGGCTCAGGAAGCAATTCCGCAAGCCCCGCGCCAAAGCGAGAAAATCGTTCGATTTCAATGATTAAGGGAAGCGTGTGCAGACGACGCTGTTAGCCTGCGTAGTGTTCCGGCTGCGCGAACGGGGAAATCTGTAAGCGAACGCGTCAGCCGAGCCGCCCAGGATGTGCAAGACCTGGTTGCCGGCCACCGACGAAAACAACGGTGCGTGCAGGGAGGACCATCCTCCCGGCGAGGCCTCCTGCCCTGCCGACTCTCATGATCGGCCGTAGCTGTCCTCGAAGCGGACGATATCGTTCTCGTCGAGCTTCTCGCCGGTTTGCACCTCGATGAAGATCACGACCTCGTGGCCGCGATTCTCGATCCGGTGCTTGATCCCCAAGGGCAGGTAGACGTGGCTGTCGGGGCCGAGCTCCAGGATCTCGTCGCCGCGCGTCACATGCGCCGTGCCGGCGGCGATCACCCAGTGCTCGGCGCGATGGTGATGAAGTTGCAACGACAGGCAGCCGCCAGGGTTGACGGTGATCCGCTTGACGCAGAACCCCGGGCCGACATCCAATACCTCCCAGCGGCCCCAAGGCCGATCGTCGGCTTCGCCTCGGGTGTACAACACCTCGCTCATTACGCGTCTCCTCCCGTTTCGCGGCTTACCCGGCTTCCGCGGCGCCGGCTGCGGTTTGCTCGCCGTTCTTCTCGGCATTCAGCCCGGCCCTGGCATAGCCGACGACGATGATTTCGGTCAGTACCAGGCCCGAGCTGGCCGCGAGATCCTCGCTGTGCACCGTCAGCCGCTCGACCGTCAAGAGGGGCTCCGCACTTTCGATCATGTGCAGAAAACTGCGCAGGCCCTCGAGATCGACCGCACCCCGCAACCGCACGCCGATCCGCAGCACCGGCGCTTCGAGTACGGGCTCCAGAACCTGGCTCGTGTCGACCAGGCCGCCCGCCTCCTCCAGGAACTTGCCGAGATTGCCGGCAAGGGCGGCGCCGGCGACGGCTGCCGTCTCGGCCTGCATCAGTCGTGGATCGAGATCGGCCAGCCGCTCGAGCTGACGCAGCTCGGCCAGGACCTGCTCGCGGGTGACCAGCCGCTCCTCCAATCGGGCGATATGCGCGTCGAGTTCGCCCTGCGCCAGCGCCTGCCGTTCCGCCTGCCGCATCGGCACGACCACCAGCAAGGCGCTCGCCAGGATCGGCAACAGCAGCAAGGCGAGCGCCATGAACCGCCGCATGCCCGGGCTCAGACCCGCCATCATGGCGCGAACTCGGTATTCGGGCGGACGTTCGCCTGAAGCGAGAAGCGATCGACCTCGATGGCCTCACCCTCGTTCTGGGGCATCAGCAAGCGTTCGTTGGAGGCGGTGAACGCGGCCGCCTCGAAGGCTGGACTGCCTTCGAGCAGGGAGGGCAGCTCGGAAACGGCCGTGCTGTAGCCGGTGAGCGTCAACCGACCGTCGACGAGGGTGAGGCTCTCGAGCCAGACCGTGTCCGGCAGCACGCGGCTCAAGGTCTCGACGGTGACTAGAGCCGAGGGCCGCGCCAAATGCCGCTCGAGCACCGCCCGCTCCTCGCCCTTCAGGGCCTCGATCCGCTGGTGCAGGCTGGGCAAATCCTCGAGCCGTTGCTCGAGCATCGTGGCATAGGCCCGACGCTGGTCCAAGACGGCTGCCCGGCTCTCGAGCTCGAAAAAGGCGAAGATACCGGCCGCGATGCCGGCGAAGACCAAGAGCCCGGCCACGACCGGGACATGGCGCGGCAGCCGTTTCGGCCGCCCGCCCCGGGCGAAATCGTGGGTCGGTGGCGCGAAATTGTCGGCCTCGGCGAGATCGACGATGTCGGGCACCAGGCCGAGCTGCTCGAGAACCTCGGTCGCCTTCCTGACCACCCGCTTGGGTACCACGGCGAGGCTCACCTCCAGCATGCCGTCGGCGCCGGGGGTGATGCTGGTCGTATCGAACACCGCCGTCTCGGCGGACCAGGGGGTCAGGCCATCGAGCCGGTTGGCGATGATCTGCCGCAAGTCGTTGCGCGCTGTTTTCGGCAGCCGGTCGAAGGTCTCGAGGCCGAGAGCGCCATCGAGCCGGAGCACCAGCGGCAGGCCGCTATGGCGGATCTGCTCGGCCAAGAGGTCGGCATTGCGGTCGAAGCCGCGCTCGTCTGTCGGGCAATCGACGATGCCGAGCTCCTCGATTCGGCCGCGGCCAATGGCGACGACCTCGAGCGCATGGCCATCATAGAGGGCGACAACGAAGTTGTCGCGCGGCAGGCCGCTCCGGCGGGTCGGCCAAAGCGCGGCGAGCTCGCTGCCCCACCAGGCGAAAAAGCCCTGGCTGTGCGGCTGCGGGCGGGGATCGGCGCCGAACAGCGCCTCGCTCATCGGCCGGGCCATGTCACCTCGTCTGTCAGCCCGGCGCTTACCGGCAGCAGGCCCGAGCGGTTCTCGAGGACGGCATAACGACGGTTGCCGGTCGGCGGTTCGATCCAGATCACCGTGGCTTGCCTGAAGCTGGGTCCATCCTCGTGCACGATGTCGATGTCCAGGGTGTAGAGACCGCGCGGGTCGGTGACAAAACCGGGCGTTGTGCCGGCGTCGGCGCTATCGTCTAGCGTCTGGCCCGTCGAATCCAAAGCGCTTTCGGCACTCGCGCCCAGGCCCCGGGCTCGATCGATCGTCGCCTGCACCAAAGGTGGCAGATTTTGGCCCTCGGGCTCGGCCTGCCCGTGATGGACGGTGACGGCCTCTTCCATGACGGCGAACAGGGCCTGGTCCATGCCGAGCACCGAGCGCAGCTCGGCCACATGGCGAAACGGCCCATGGCGCGGCCGGCCGATCCTGCCGGCCCTGGCGTAGTCTTCCGCCGTAGCCCCGGCGAGCCGTCTGGGACCGGGTGGATCGCGCCAGTCGAGGATCGCATGACCGAGTGCCAAGCCGTCATCCGCGCTTCTGCCGAGGGCGGCCACAGTCACGGCCGCGAGCGCCTCGATCAGCTCGTCGCTCGACGCGTTGAGATCGATCTTGGCGCTTTCCGGCACGGCGGTGATGCGCACCTCGAGCAAGCCCTGTCGCCACAGAAGTGGCCCCGATCCCGGCCAGCGGTCCTGCTGCAGCGCTGCGGCGGCGAGCTCCACGGCACTCGCCATGGCGGCCCGGGCCTCGATCGCGTGCACCGCATAGCGGCTGGTCAGTGCCGTATCCCGACCGAGCCCGACCATGGCCACGGCCAGGGCGCTCATCGCGGCCACGAACCAGAGCACGGTGACCAGCGCAATGCCCGAATCGGCACGCCCGCCGCTGTCGGGGCCGGGAGTCGTGGCCTCGGGCTCAACCGCCATCGCATGCCGGGCCCGGCTCGGCCGTCGCGCAGAGTGTAGCCAGCGACTGGCGAATCGGCACGATGATCGGCGCCAGATCGAGCCTCGCATGGTCGAGCTCGAGCCGGACGGCACGGGGCAGCAGCCGCTCGTCCTGCCACGTCGCATGCCAGGCAGCGGCGGCGGCACCGTCCTTGCGGCCGAAATAGCTCAACCTGAGAGCCGTGACGTCCGCGGCGAGACGACGAGACTCGACCCGGTCCGGCGCCTCGAGGGCGGCGAAGCCGGGCGCGTCGGCCGCGACCTCGGCGCGCTGCAGCTCGAGCCCGCCCGCAGCAGCAGCGCCGATCGCCATGGCGACCAGCGGCTCGCCGGGCATGAAGCCGGGCGAGAGGGTCATGAAGCGCGCCGCGTCCGGCCGGCCGTCGAACGAACTCACCCACCGCCCGGGCGGACCGAAATCGAGGGCGATCGCATCGCCGAGCCGCTCCTGCAAGAGCCCGTCGAGCAAGGCGAGATCGGCCAGGGCCGCACCGCGTTCGGCGAGGCGATCGCCGGTGCCGCGCAAGAGCTTTGCCGCACTGCCGAGCAGCGCCAGGACGAGCCCGAGGATCGCCAGCGCCACGATCATCTCGACGAGCGTGAAGCCGGCCTCGCCGCTCTCGGAGGGGCGTCGGTTCATGGCCGCTGCCGACCGACGATGCCGGCGAGCGCAAAGCTGCGGCCGTCGGCGTCGACCACGGTCACGGTCAGCCAGTCGAGCGTGTCGCCCACAGCGGCCGCCGGCAGTTCCAGACCGCCCGCGGCGGCGGCAGCGAGATCCTGCCGCTCGACGGTCAGGGTCAGGTCCGCGGGCCAGCCGCCGCTCTCCAGACCGTCGGCGCCGAGCCGGGCCGCGTTCAGCGCGGCCTCGGCGGTGAGCGCCAGGCGCAACTGCGACTCACGGCTCTGGTGCTGGACCAGGGTGTCGCCGGCGAGCCTGAAGAGGGTGGCCAGGACGATGCCGAGAACGGCCAGCGCCACCAGTGTCTCGAGCAGCGTGAAACCGGCCTCCGCACTCGGCGATGTCCGGCCCTCAGGGCGCATCGATCGTCACCCGGCCGGTCAGCCAGTCGACCGCGATGGCCATCGTCCGGCCTTCGCTTTCCAGCCGCCAGACCCCGCCATTGCTCATGCCGTTCGGTAGAAAGACGAGCTCTTCCGGGATCGCCTCGCCGAGGCGGACACCGGCCGGCAGCACGTCGGCGAGGGCTTGGCTCGAAGCGGTGCGCACCGTGCCGGTGCCCATGGCCGCCTGGCGGAAACGGGCGAGCTCACTGGCGACGGTCTGCGCCCGCTGCTGCAACGTCGGCGGCCTCTCGGCGGTCAAGCGCGGTAGCACGAGGGCGCTCATGGCGGCCAAGAGGACGAGGCAGACCAGCAGCTCGATCAGGGTGAAGCCGGCATCGCCCGGCCGGTGGGGCGCATCGGTTCTACCGCGCGCCCCGGCCGATCGGGGCGTTCTCGCCACTGCCGCCCGGCCGGTTGTCCGCGCCGAGCGTGTAGAGGTCATAATCGCCTTCCGTCCCGGGCACGCGGTAGACATAGGCATAGCCCCAAGGGTCGGCCGGCACCTCGCTGCCATCGAGATAGGGGCCGTTCCAGCGAGTGGCACCGGCGGGTGCGGTGATCAGTGCGCGGAGCCCCTCTTCGGTCGTCGGATAGCGGCCGGTATCGAGGCGGTAGAGATCGAGCGCCTGCTCGAAGCCGGCGAGCTGAATGCGTGCCGTGTCGCTCCTGGCCCCGCCCAGATAGCCCACGACCCGCGGACCCGCGACGGCGGCCAAGAGGCCGAGGATCACGAGGACCACGAGCAGCTCGATCAGGGTGAAGCCGGCGTCACCCACCGGCTTAGCCTTTATAAACATTCGAGAATCTCGCATAAGGGTCGCGAGGGCGACACCGTTGGTCGAGGATGGCACGACCACCGCCATTCGCGCCTCGCCTGGCGACCCCTGACCGGACCACCAGACCGGGGCGAGCCCGTCGAGGCCGATGACAATCGTCAGTTTGCTTAACGGATGCCAGTTGCGCACTGGAACCTTTGACAGGCGATAGGGGCCATGGAGGGCTTAATAATCGCGCGGATGCTGAAGCCTACCGGAACGAAGCATATTATCTAAAATAGAAAATATCAATAGTTTAAACAACCTTCGGTGTTATCATGGGTTGCATCAAAAGGCGAGCTCGTTGACGCTGAGCACGGCGGTCAGAATGGCGACGACGATGCCGCCGACGATGCCGCCGAGACCGATCACGAGCACCGGCCCGAGGAGCGTGACGACGCGCTGCAGACGGCTGGTGATGCGTTGCTCGAAACGCTCGGCGATGTAGCGCGAAAGGGGCTCGAGCCGGCCGCTCTCCTCGGCGGTCTGCAGGAGCTTTTGGCCCATCGGCTGCAGCACGCCCTCGCGCCCGAGGGCAACGGCCAGACGCTCGCCCTGACGGACGCTGGCCGCGGCCCGGCCGAGCGCCTCGGCGACTGCCACGTTGCCGACCATGTCACGCAGCATCGCGAGCGCCTGCGGCAGGTCGAGCCCGCCCTTGAGCAGGGTCGCGAGACCGCGACAAATCTCGGCCGTGGCCCGCTCGCGCGCCGCAGCACCGAGCCACGGCAGCCGCAGCACCAGGCGGTGCCAGGCCTGGCGGATCGGCGGCCATTGCAGGCCCAGGATGGCAACCAAGAACCCGCCGCAGAGCGTGATGGCGATGGCGGCCCCGTGCGCGCGCAAGCCCGCCGCGATGTCGAGGATCAGCCGCGTCGCCGCTGGCAGCCGATCGCCGGCACCGGCGAAGACCGGCTCGAATTGCGGCACGACGTAGAGGAGGAGAACGGCGACAGCAGCGATCGCGGTCAGGAGCAGGATCGTCGGATAGACCAGGGCCGAGGTGAGCTGGCGGCGGAGCTCTTCCTGCCGTTCGCGCAACTCGGCGAGCTCGCCCAGAACCGGCCCGAGCCGGCCAGTGGCCTCGGCCGCCCGCACCATGCCGATATAGAGCCGCGGGAAGACCTCGGGATAGCTTGCCATCGCCTCGCTCGCGGCGGCCCCCGCCCGAACTTTGCCGAGCACTGCCTGAAGTGTCCGCCCGAGCACGGCGTCGCCCTGATCCTCGGCGACCAGGGCCAGCGCGCTCTCCAGCGTCTCGCCGGCGTCCAGCAGCGTCGCCAGCTCGCGCGTGGCCAGGGTGAGGGCGGCAGCCTGCCGGCCACCACCGGCAAGCCGCTCCCGGCCGGCCTCGGTCATTCCCGAGGATCCGCCGTCGGGCGCTTTCAGGAAGGCCTCGATCGGGATCAGGCCCTGCGCCTGCAGCCGCTGGATGGCCCCCTTGCGGTCGCCGGCCTCGATCTCGCCCGCGACCCGCTCGCCGCTCCCGGTCAGCGCCCGATAGGCGAACTGCGGCAAGAGCCTACCACTCCTCGGTGACGCGGCAGACCTCTTCGAGCGTGGTCGTGCCGGCCAGGGCCTTCATCAGGCCGTCCTGGAACATGCTGGTCATGCCGCGGCCGAGCGCCTGACCCTGCAGCGTCTGGCTCGCTGTCCGCTCGCGAATCAAGGCGCGGATCGGCTCGTCGACCTCCAGGAGCTCGAAAATGCCGACCCGCCCGGTGAAGCCCACCTCGTTGCAGGCCCGACAGCCGACCGGGCGATAGAGCCTGAGCGGCGTCGGCAGCTCGATGCCGCGGCTCTCGAAGACATGCCGCTCGTCCACCGAGGGCACATAGGCCTCCTTGCAGCCCTCGCAGAGCACCGCCACCAGCCGCTGGCCGATCACGCAGCGCAGCACCGAGGCCAGGAGATAGGGCTCGACCCCCATGTCGAGCAACCGGGCGATGGCGCCTGCCGCACTGTTGGTGTGCAGCGTGGTCAGCATGAGATGGCCGGTGAGTGCCGCGTGCACCGCGATCTCGGCCGTCTCGGCATCACGGGTCTCGCCGACCATGATGACATTGGGGTCGTGGCGGACGACCGAGCGGAGGATGCGGGCGAAGCTGAGATCGATCTCGGGCTTGACCTGGATCTGCGTCACCCCGTTGATCTGGTACTCGATCGGATCCTCGATCGAGATGATCTTGTCGGCCGCGGCATCGAGCGTGCGCAGCGCGCCGTAGAGCGTCGTCGTCTTGCCGCTGCCGGTCGGGCCCGTGACCAGGATCATGCCGTGCGGTGCCTTCAACTGACGCCTGAGGACGGCCTCGTTGTCGGGCATGAGCCCGATCTCGCCGAGGTCGACCGACCCCGCCGCCTGGTCCAAAAGCCGGATGACCAGGCTCTCGCCGTGAATGGTCGGCATGGTCGCGACCCGAAGATCGATCGGCCGCTCCAGGAGTCGGAGCTGGCTCCGCCCGTCCTGCGGCAGCCGCCGCTCGGCGATGTCGAGCTTCGCCAGGATCTTGATCCGCGAGACCACGGCCGCCGCCAGCTTCGCCGGCGGGGCGCCGATCTCCTTCAGGCGTCCGTGGATGCGATAGCGCACGGCCAGCCGGTCGGGATAGGGCTCGATGTGGATGTCTGAAGCCCCCATGCGGAGCGCATCGGCCAAGAGCTGATTGACCAGTCGGACGACCGGCGCCTCCTTGGCGAGATCGATCAACTGCTCGACATTGGCCGTCTCGTCGAACCCCGGCATCGCCAGGTCGTCGACGATCTCCTGCAAGGCCCGGCTACCGCTGTCGAAGAGCCTGGCATACGCGGCCTTCAGGTCCTCCACCGGCACCACCACCGGCACCACGTCGCGCTCGGCCGCCAGTTTGACGGCCTTGATCGCCGCCTCATCGGCCGGATCGGCCATGCCGAGCCAGAGCGTCGTCTCGTCGACCGCCAGCGGCAGCACCCAGGCCTGGCGCAGGAACCGCGACGCGAAGGTCTCGGCCAGGACCGGGGCCTCGGGGATTTCGGCGGCTCCCGCCTGCTCGAGCCCGTAGCGCTCGACCATCAGCGCCGCCCAGTCGTAGCCGGGAAGCAGCCCGAGCTCGCTGAAGACGACGGGCAGCGGCTCGCGAGTCTCGCCCGCGCGAACCAATGCCCGCTCGATCTCGGCAGCACCCAGACGGCCCCGGTCGATCAGAATGGCGAGGCCGGGATGGCTGGCGCGGGCGCGATCGGGATCGACGCGAGGCGCCTGTCGCTTCGCGCGTTGCGGACGAAAGAGCTGCAGCATCGCCTGTCTCGCCTAGCCTGAGAGCCCGTTCGAGCCTGCCTCGACCCGCCGGAGCCCGATGACGGCGCGCCTAGCTTTCACCGAGGCGATAAAACGCCTGCGCGTTCTCCACCCAGAAGTAGCGCAACTCGTCGTCGGACGCACCGGCCAGCGCCTCGTCGAGGATCGTCACCCATTGCGGCAAGCCGCCAGCCAGCGTCAAGACCGGCCAGTCGCTGCCGAAGACCAGCCGATCGAAGCCGAACGTATCGACCACGTGATCGATGTAGGGGCGCAAATCGGCCGGCTGCCACGCCGCGTGGTCCGCCTCGGTGATCAGGCCGGACATTTTGCACATCAGATTGGGCAAGGCGGCGAGCTCGGCGATCCGGGTCCGCCAGGGCTCGAGGCCATGCGTCTTGATCGGCGGCTTGGCGATGTGATCGAGCATGAAGGTGACGTTGGGCAGCCGACGAACGAGATCGACGATCGCCCCCAGCTGGTGGTGGAAGATGCAGATCTCGAAGTGCAGGTTGTTGCGCGGCAGGAGGTTGAGCCCGGCGATGAAGTCGTCGTCGAGTACGGCCTGGATGTCCGGCTCGTTCTGCAGCAGGCGGCGTACGCCGCGGACCAGCGGGAAACGGGCGAGAGCGTCGAGATCCTCGGCCACCGCTTCGCCCTTTTCCAGGGGCGCATGGGCGACGATCGCCTGCAATCGTGGTTCTGTCGTGGCGATCTCGGTGGCCATCGCGGCCTCGTCGATGTGCCGCCCGGCCGCGACGTCGCACTCGAGAAAGACCATCGCCTCGACGGCGACCGCCGCCAGCGCCGCATCGTACTCGGGGATCAGATGCGGCACGTTGATCGCAGGTGCCTCGACCCCCCAACGCAACGGAATGCGCCCGGGGTCCCAGAGATGGACGTGGCTGTCGATGATCGGAAAAGCCGGCATGCGATCCTGCTCGATGAAAGAATAACTCCGCGTTGAATCATAACGTTTTGGCCGCGCTTGACCAGCCGGCATTCGCAGCCGCTGCAGCCCGACGGCAAACAGCTGCCGTCGACACGCTCAAAGCGGTGCGGTGCGGAGCCTCACCCTCGCCGGCTGATAAGCCTCGGGTGCCAGATAGCTGCAACCGCCCACCGCGAGCAGGTCGGCCGGCAGCCTGGCAATGACGGCCAACGCGCCATTGGCCTCGAGGCGGGCCGCGATGCCGGGCGCCTCGCCCGCCACCTCGACCGCAAAAGGGAGGATGGTGCCGCGGATCAGTCGTCCATCGGCTGCGGCTACCGTCGCCATCATCAGGGCGGGCGAGGTGCCGGGCGGGAAGATCGCCGTCACCCGATCGCTGCCCGCCGCGGCCGCGCGCCCTAGCGCCAGGGTCGAGGCACCCACCAGCACGACCGCCGCCAGCGCAGCGACGAGCACCACGAGATGCCGCATCAAGCTCTCGCCGCTTGACGGCGCCCTGGCCCATGCCTAGGCCCGATGGCAACATTGGGGAGAGGACGACGATGACTGGACGGCTCGCGGGCAAGACGGCGCTGATCACGGCGGCGGGACAAGGTATCGGCCGAGCTTCGGCGGAGCTCTTCATCGCCGAAGGTGCGAAGGTGATCGCGACCGACCGTGACGAGAAGCTGCTCGCCAGCCTGGAGGGCTGCACCACGCGGCGGCTCGACGTCACCGACAAGACGGCGATCGACGCCCTGGCGGCGGAGCAGGGCGCGGTCGATGTCCTCTTCAACTGTGCGGGCTACGTCCACAACGGCACCATCCTCGAATGCGACGAAGCGGCCTGGGCCTTCTCCAACGATCTCAACGTCACCGCGATGTACCGCATGTGCAAGGCCTTCCTGCCGGCGATGCTCGACAATGGTGGCGGCTCCATCGTCAACATGGCGTCGGTCGCCGGCAGCGTTAAGGGCGTCGTCAACCGCTTCGTCTACGGCACCACCAAAGCCGCGGTGATCGGCCTCACCAAGGCGATCGCCGCCGATTTCGTCGGCCGGGGCATCCGCTGCAACGCCATCTGCCCGGGCACCGTCGAGACACCCTCGCTGGAGGAACGGGTCCGCTCGCAAGGCGACTACGAGAAGGCCAAAGCCGCCTTCATCGCCCGCCAACCCATGGGCCGCCTCGGCAAGCCGGATGAAATCGCCTGGCTCGCACTCTATCTCGCCAGTGACGAGAGCGCCTACACCACGGGGCAGACGCATGTGATCGACGGCGGCATGGCGATCTGAGCAGCCCCCGGCGCGCCTCGGTGACCGCCTGGTGCGACCTCGCGAGGCTTTGGAGATTCATGTGGCCGGCAATACCAGCAATACCCTCAACATTCCCGAGATCTACACCGAAGCCTTTCAGCTCATCCGGGCGGATCCCGGCAAATTCGCCGTACTGAGCGCTATCGGCCTCGCCCCTTCCTGGGTCGCCAGCCTGCTCAGCGGCTCGTTCGTCGTTTCCTTCGTCGTGCTCGCGGTGAGCCTGCCCATCGTGGCCTTGGCCAATGGTGGCCTGGTCGTCCTGGTCACCGCGCTCCGCAATCGCTCGACCATGAGCCTCGGCGAGCTGCTCTCCGGACCGCGCGACGGCTTCGTTCGGCTGACCGTGGCCTATGTGCTGCTCAGCCTGGTGCTCGGCGTCGGCTTCGTCCTTCTGGTGGTGCCCGGCCTCGTTGCCCTGATCTTTCTCTGGGTCGCCTGGCCGCTCGTCGTGCTCGAGGAGGCGAGCGGCATCGAAGCGATGAAGCGGAGCGCCGCCATCGTCGACGGCCACAAGGTGAAAATCACCGGCATCATCCTGGGGCTGGTCGGGATCTATATCGGCCTCGGCATCGTCCAGGTGTCGTTCGCGGGCGCGCTCGGCCCGGCGATCGGCATTGCGCTGGGTGCGCTGGTCGGCATCATCGTCAACTCGCTGGCGTTGACCCTCGTCACCTTGAGCTACCACCGCTTCAAGGATGCCGCGACCCAGCTCGCCCCAGTCGACGAAACCCGACCCGTCGACTGACCCGACCGGGCGACCGCCGTGGCCTGGCTCGGCAGGCGGTCGTCGAAAGCGGATTATGTGTTGCTGTTAACGGAATCTTAGGGCCGTGCTGGCATTGTCGGCGGCGATTGCGCTTGCCCCGATAGTGGATGTCCGATGCAACAGCCGCCTTTGATCCCGCGCGCGAAATGGCAGCCCGCGACCTTTGCCGAACGCGGGGTCACGGTGCCGTTCACGACGCCGGTGATCGCCATGGCGCGGGTCAGACCGGGGGATGGCGGCCAGGCCGAGATGATCGTCGCCAACCCGTCCGGCGCCGATGGCAGCTACGTCTTCCCGCTCAAGGCCTTGAAGGATTTCACCACACCCTCGATGCACGATCGGCTGCTGCTCGACATCCTCCTCGAGCTG
>JAABSG010000389.1 GCA_011390475.1 Geminicoccaceae bacterium
CGACGGCCTGTCGAAGGCTGTCACCCGCGCCTTCGTTCAGCTCTACAAGGACGGCCTGATCTACAAGGACAAGCGGCTGGTCAATTGGGACGTCCAGCTGCAGACCGCGGTCTCCGACCTCGAGACCCAGCCGGTCGAGGTGAACGGCCATCTCTGGCACTTCGACTACCCGCTCGAGAACGACCCGGAGCGCGTCATCACCGTCGCCACCACGCGGCCCGAGACGATGCTCGGCGACACGGCGGTTGCCGTCCACCCCGAGGACGAGCGCTACCGGGATCTCGTCGGCAAACACGTCGTCCTACCGTTGGTCGGCAGGCGGATCCCGATCGTCGCCGACGACTATTCCGACCCCGAGAAGGGCACCGGTGCCGTCAAGATCACGCCCGCCCACGACTTCAACGACTTCGAGGTCGGCCGTCGGCACGACCTCGAGGCCATCCCGATCCTCGACGCCCAAGGGCGCGTCAACGAGAACGCGCCCGAAGCCTATCGCGGGCTCGACCGCTTCGACGCCCGCAAGCGCGTCGTCGCCGACATGGAAGCAGAAGGCCGGCTGCGCCAGACCGAGACTTACCGGCATACCGTCCCGCACGGCGACCGCTCGCAGACCCCGCTCGAACCCTACCTCACCGACCAATGGTATTGCGACGCCGGCACCCTCGCCAAGCCCGCCATCGAGGCGGTCGAGACGGGCCGGACCGTCTTCGTCCCCAAGCAGTGGGAGAACACCTATTTCGAGTGGATGCGCAACATCCAGCCCTGGTGCATCAGCCGCCAGCTCTGGTGGGGCCACCGCATCCCGGCCTGGTACGGCCCGGACGGCACGATCATCGTCGAAGAGAGCGAGGCAGCGGCCATCGCTGCCGCGACGGCGCAATTCGGCCAGGACGTCGAGCTGACCCGCGACCCCGACGTCCTCGACACCTGGTTTTCCTCCGGCCTCTGGCCGTTTTCGACCCTCGGCTGGCCCGACCAGACGCCCGAGCTCGAGCGCTTCTACCCGACGACCGTCCTGGTCACCGGCTTCGACATCATCTTCTTCTGGGTCGCCCGCATGATGATGCAGGGCCTGCACTTCATGGGCGAGGTGCCCTTCAAGGCGGTCCACATCCATGGCCTGGTTCGCGACGAGAAGGGCCAGAAGATGTCGAAGACCAAGGGCAACGTCGTCGACCCCTTGGCGCTGATCGACAAGTTCGGCGCCGATGCGCTGCGCTTCGGTCTCCTCGCCAGCACCGCCCACGGCCGCGACATCAAGTTCGGCGAGAGCCGCGTCGAGGGCTACCGCAACTTCGTGACCAAGCTCTGGAACGCCGCCCGCTTCGCCGAAATGAATGGGATGACGCGCGATCCGGCGTTCGATCCGAAGAGTGCCAAGCTCATCGTCAATCGCTGGATCATCGGCGAGACGGCCAAAGCCGCGAACTCTACCACGACCGCGCTCGAGGCCTACCGCTTCAACGACGCCGCCTTGGGCCTCTACCATTTCGTCTGGGCCGACTTCTGCGACTGGTACATCGAGCTGGTCAAGCCCGTGCTGCTCGGCGACGACGAAGCCGCCAAGGCCGAAACCCAGGCGACGCTGGGCTGGGTGCTGGCGCAGATCCTCCATTTGATCCACCCACTGGCCCCCTTCGTCAGCGAGGCCCTCTGGCGGGATCTCTTCGCAGCCCCGGGCGGCATGCTGATCGAAGCCGCCTGGCCGGAGCTCGCAACGGCCACGCTGGTCGACGAGACGGCGAGTGCGGAGCTCGGCTGGCTGATCCGGGTCGTCTCCGGCATCCGGGCGGCCAGGAACGAGCTGAATGTCCCGGCCGCGGCCAAGCTCCGGCTCGCGGTCCAGGGGGCCGGCGACGTCACCAAGGCCAGGCTCGCCACCCACGACGAGGCGATCCGCAGGCTGGCCCGCCTGGAGACCATCTCGATGGCCGAAGCCCCGCCGCCCAAGAGCCTGCAGCTCGTCGAGGGTGACGCCACTTATGCGCTGCCGGTCGGTGACGTCGTCGACCTCGAGGTCGAAAAAAAGCGCCTCGGCCGCGAGATCGACAAGCTCGCGGGCGAAGCCGGCAAGCTCAAGGGCAAGCTCGCCAACAAGGCCTTCCTCGAGCGGGCACCCGAGACCGTGGTCGAGGAGCAGCGCGAGCGCCTGGCCGAGGCCGAGGCCACCGCCGCGCGCCTCGCCGCCGCCCTCGCCCGCATCGCCTGAGCCCCAGATTGCTTGAACGGGAGTCTATAATGCACGACTGCTTCGTGGCCGACGCCCCGGCCGAGCTTGCCGCCACCGTTCGCCTGGTGACGGTCGAGGGCTTCAACGGCTGGCTGGCGGCAGCAAGCGCACCGGTCCGCCAGTGGCTGGAAGCAACAGGGTTCAAGGCACGCTCGCGCGGCCTGGCCCCGCTGCCCGACGGCGCCGGCGGCATGGCCGGGGCGGTCTTCGTCATCGATGGTCAGGGCACCGCCATCGACGCGTCGTTCCTGGCCCTCAACCTGCCGGCGACCGATCGCCCCTGGCGCATCGACGACCCCGATGGCCTCCTCGAACCCTTCGAGCTGCATTACGGCTGGGCACTCGCCGCCTACCGCTTCGAGCGCTACAAGAAACCCGAAAACGGCAAGCCCCAAAACGGTAAGTCAAGCGCCCGGCTCGCGACCACTACTCCCGCCATCGCCGAGCGCGCCTCCGACCTCGCAACGTCCGTCGGCCTCGCCCGCGACCTCGTCAACACCCCGGCCAACGATCTGGGCCCGGCCGAGCTCGAGGCTGCGATCCGCGGCGTCGCCGACGCCTATGGCGCCAGTGTCCGGACGATCGAAGGCGATGCCCTGCTCGAGGCCAATTTCCCGGCCATCCACGCCGTCGGCCGCGCCAGCAGCCGGGCACCTCGCCTGATCGACGTCACTTGG
>JAABSG010000390.1 GCA_011390475.1 Geminicoccaceae bacterium
ATCGCAGCAGTCTCGTCGATGGTCGAGCTCGCAGCCATGGTCGGTCACCTCGAATGTCGCGGCCAGTTTGGGGCACCAGTGCTCGGGGCACCAGGGCGTCGGCGAGGGGCGGGCGCATCCCGCAGGGGGCATGCGCCCGCCGACGCCATGGCTCAGTTGGTGTAGTAGTTGCCGGCCCCGCTCGGGGCGTAGCTCTGCTCGTAGCTCGCAAACGCCTTGGTATCGACTTGCGAGAGGGCGCCGAAGACCGGCGCACCACCGCGCCGGACCAGCATCCGAATGCCGGCCGCACTGGTCGCCTTGGGGGTCGACCCCCAGCGACAGAGATAGAGGATGGCATCGACCGAGTCGGCGATCACCTGCGCATCGGAGATCGGGGTCACCGGTGGCGCGTCGATGATGACCAGCTGATGGCTGCTGTCGAGATAGCTCAAGAGCCGCCGGAAGCCCTCCGATTGCAAGAGAAAGAGCGAGTTCTCGGCATTGCCGCCGGCAGTCACCACACTCATGCCGGTGAGCGGATCCTGCTGGATGATGTCGGCGAGCCCGACTTCCTGTTGCAAGTATTGCAACAGGCCGAGCCGCGGCGAGCAGCGGAGCGCGTTGCCGAGCGTCGGCCGCCGGAGATCGCCCTCGACGAGGCAGACCTTGTAGCCCGCCCGGGCCATCAGTCGGGCCATGGTCGCGGCCGTGCTGCTCTTGCCTTCACCGGCAATCGCCGAGGTCACCATCAGCGTTCGCGGTGCGGCCGAGGCCTGGGCGAGCCCGATGCCGACGACGAGGTTGCGCACCCCCTCGACGAAGGCCGAGCCCGGTCGTTGCATGGCGTAGTCGACCGGCGCTTGGCGCTTGGCATTCGCCGGCAATGCCGGGATGGCGCCGAGGATCGGCACGCCGAGCACGCGTTCAGCAGCACCCAGGCTGCGCACCGTCCGGTCGACGGCGTCTCGCAAGTAGCCCATGATCACGCCGAGCATGCCGGCGGCGACGAAGCCCATCAGCACGATGTTCGTGCGGCTGGTCGAGCTCGGATATTTCGGCGGCACGGCAGCCGAGATCACCCGGGCGTCCGGGCGGATGATCGAATGCTGCTCTGCCGTCTGGTTGTAGCGCGTGAGGTAGCCGTCGAGCAGGGTCTGCATCGTCTCGATCTCGCTCTGCAGGCCGGCGATCGAGCTGCGCTGCGCGCCCAGGGCGCGGCCCGCATTGCTGTCGATGTTCAAGGCTGCCTGCAGCTGTGATTCCTCGGCGCGCAACGCCGCCAGGGCATTCTCCCGGCTGGCCAGCGCCCGGCCGGCTTCGACCTCGACATCCCGGAGCGCCTGCTCCAGCTGTGCTTCGGCGTCGAGCCGCAGCGGATGGCGGGTGCCGTAGATGGTGCTGAGTTCGGCGAGCCGCCGCTTGGCGGCCGAGACTTCGAGGCGCAACTCCGACATGACCGGCGAATCGACTTGGGCGGCGATCTGCTCAGGCCCCGCCTGGCCAAGGAGGCGGCGCAGCGAGGCGGCCTCGGTCTCCAGCCGGATGCGCTCGCTCCGGGTCGCGAGCAGCCGCTCGTTGGTCAGGATCTGACGCTGCGCCGACAGCGACGCGCCGCCGTTGTCGAGCTCGCCCGAGGAACTGCGCAGCTCCTCGTATTCGGCCCGCTTGCGGCCGATCTGCGTCTGCAGCTCGGCGATCTGCGTCTGCAGCCAGGTATTGGCGCTGTCCGTCGCCTGCATCTTCCAGGCGACCTGCTCCTGGAGGTACTCCTCGGCGAAGAGATTGGCGACCTGCGCGGCGAACCTCCGATCCTCGTCCGTGAAGCCGATATCGAGCACGGAAGTGCCGCCGACTTGCCGCGTGTGCAGGTTCTCGGCCAGGAACATGACCGCGTCGTCGAGGCTGATGGGCAGGGCGTCGGTCGTCGTCGACGCGGCGGGCAGGGCCCGCGCCAGCTCGTCGGGCGCCATCGCCATGACCTTGGAGAGGAAGACGTCCTCGACCCAGCGCAGCGTCAGTTGCCAGGGTTGCTCCTCGGCCGCCCGGTCGCGCGCCGCCAAGAGGTCGGGCAGGCCGAGCCGCATCGCCACACGCTCCATGATGGCGCGCGAACGGACCATCTCGATCTCGGTCTCGATCACCTCGACCGTGGGCGTCAGGTCGGAGAGCACGGTCTGCGCCTCGAAGACCTGGTTGCGCCGGGTCTCCAGCATGACGCTGGTGTAGCTGGTGTAGACCGGGGTGATCAGCAGCGCCATGCCGACCGCGGCCAGGGTGCCGAGACCGGTCACCAGAGTGACGGTGCGACGCTGCCGCCAGATCCCCCGGAGCACCTCGAGCAGGTCGATCTCGAGGGTGCGTGGCGGTTCAGCCACCTGTGGAATCGGCTGCAGCTGCGGCTGCGGCATGGCCGGGAGCCGCGCGCGCTCGGCATACTCGACGATCTCTCTCGGCTCACTTTGCATCTTCCGCCTTCCGTTTCCAGCCTTTGGTTGAACCCAACACGTTACTGCCCGCTCGGCCCGGATCGGCCCGTCACCTGCCCCTGGGCGCCGCCGCCACGAGCCCTGTCGCCGCCCGTCTCACCACCATTGTCGGCACTATCGCCGGCTCTGGCCGCGATAGTGCCCGTCGCAGGAAGAGCGGCGGCGGGTCGCGGCGGTACAGTCGGTTCGTTGCCAGAAATCGCCTGGGAACATTCCGGTTCGTGCCATTGACCTGCCACCACTTGAAGTCGTTAACAAATATTAACAGTTCACATTAATTAAAATTCCAAACAAATGGGATCCTTTTCGATTCTCGATGCCGATCTCAATACCAAATCATCTGAACAAAATCATCTACGACTGCAGCATCTGGATATGTCTGCTGAACTTTATTGACCAATCGCGGGATTTTTCAGGGTGAATTGGCAGGAGC
>JAABSG010000391.1 GCA_011390475.1 Geminicoccaceae bacterium
CTGCAGCACTTCGGCGACGCGCCTTTCGTGCTGAAGCCCAATCGCGGCGGCAAGGGGCTCGGGGTGCGGCTGTTCACGCACGCGGACGAGCTCGCGGCCTATCTCGCCGGCCCCGACTACACGGCCCCGCTCGATGGCGTGCATCTCCTGCAGGCCTATATCCGTGCGGCCGAGCCGGTGATCACCCGGGCCGAGTTCGTCGGCGGCCGCTTTCTCTACGCGGTCGAGGTCGATACCTCGGGCGGTTTCGAGCTCTGCCCGGCGGATGCCTGCGCGCTGCCGGGCCAGCGGCCCAAGTTCCGCATCGTCGACGGCATCGAGCAGAAGCTCCAGGCGTCGCTGGAACGCTTCTTGGTGGCAAGCGGGATCGAGATCGCCGGCATCGAGTTCATCAGGTCGGCGGAAGGTGCCGTGAGCGTCTACGACGTCAACACCAACACCAACTACAACGCCGAAGCAGAAGCCGAGGCCGGCCTTTCCGGCCCCCGGGCCATCGCCGACTTCCTCGGTAGCGAACTGCAAAGTTCCTACCGGCGCGCCGCCTGACGACGCAAACGACCGACTCGTCGGGAAACTTGGCTGGGGCGGTAGGATTCGAACCTACGAATGCCGGTACCAAAAACCGGTGCCTTACCACTTGGCGACGCCCCAAGCCTGCGCTTGATGTACTGCGGGGCGGGCCCGGTTGCAACGGGCGCTTTCGTGCGTGGTCGCCGTTCAGCCCGCGGCCGGCGAGACGGTCAGCGGTGCGCCGATCTCCTGATCGAGCAAGCGTGCGGCCGAGCCGCCGCTGCGCGCGATCTCGACGAGGCCGCTCGAGTTGCCGTACCAGAAGAGGGCACCCTCGGGGACCGCGCCGAAGGTGCGCGCGTTCGCGATGGCGTGCCCGGCGATGTGCAGGGTCGTCCCCTGCGCCAAGGTCGAGGCGCTGCGCCCGGAGATCAGGTTACCGTAGCCGTCGATGTGGACGACCCGGTCGAGCTCGTCCGGCCAATCGGGCTGCCTGGTCGGCGCGGTGGGGGTGAGACCGTGCCGGGAGCCGGTGGCCAACCGGGCTGCCGTGGGGGCGAAGAGGTCGCGACCGTGAAAGCTCGCCGAAAGCCGCGCCGGCTGCCAGTTGATCCGATAGGCGCTGACGGCCGTGGCCCGGCGCATCGCGATCTCGAACAGGCCGTTGTCGGGGCCGACCAGCCAGTAATCGTCGACCAGCGCCGCCAAAGGGGCGCGTTCGGTGCCGACGCCGGGATCGACGATGCCGAGCATCACGTCGCCCGGCTGCAGCCGGGTGGTGAGCGCGGCCAGGAGGTAGGCGGCGAGATCCGGGCGAAAGGCCGGCGCATCGGCGAGAAGATCGACATAATCGACATGCGGCGCCTCGCGCCTGGCCGCCAGCCGCATCTCGCCGAGATAAGGACCGGCGAAGCCGAAATCGGTAAACGCGAGGATCATCGACCGTCGCCCGCGGCGGCGCAGGCCCGGCACCACCAGCCGGGCTCCTCGGAAGTGATCCGTGCCGCGGCAGCCGCCGCCTTGGCCGGATCGGCGAAGAGCCCGAAGCAGGTCGCACCCGAGCCCGACATCCGGGCCAAAAGACAGTCCTCGATCGCCCGCAGCCGCTCGAGCACCCGAGCGATTTCCGGCGCGAGCCCGAACGCCGCGGGCTCGAGCTCGTTCCGGCTCGCCCCGAGCCAGACGGCGAAGCGGCCGAGCGACGGATGCGCCGGCAGCACCGGGCGCCGGAACGCCTCGGTCGGCAGATCCAGTGCGCGAAAGACCGCGGCCGTGCCGACCGGCACCCCGGGATTGACGAGCACCAGGGGCAGATCCGGCAGGCCGCGCACCGGATCGAGCCGCTCGCCGATGCCGCGCAGCCGCGCCGGCCGGCCGTAGGTGCAGACCGGCACGTCGGCACCCAGCTCCAGGCCGAGCGCCAAGAGCGCCTGGGCCTGCCGATCGAGCCCGAAAAACCGGGCGAGTCCGCGCAGTGTCGCCGCGGCGTCGGCCGACCCGCCGCCGATCCCGCTCGCCACCGGCAGGTTCTTCTCGAGGGTGATCTCCACCAGCGGCTCGAAGCCCGCCGCCTCGGCGAGCCGCCTGGCGGCGCGGAGCACGAGATTGTCGCCCTGATCGGCAGCGAGGCCGGCGGCGAACGGCCCCGCGAGGCGCAATCGCAAGGCGTCTGCCGGCGTGAAGGTCAAGCGGTCGGCGATGTCGGCGAAGACGACGATGCTGTCGAGCTCGTGATAGCCCGTGTCGGTTCGCCCGGTGACCAGGAGATCGAGGTTGAGCTTGGCCCGGGCGAGCTCGACGATCGGCTGCAGCGGTGGTTCAGGCACGACCCGATCCGGCCACCCGGGCGCCATGCCGAGACGCCGAAGCGGTGCTTCGATCAGCCACGACTCGACCCGGCGGTCTCCAGACCGCGCTCCAGCTTGCGCTCGATCAGCGCGATCTCGTCGTCCTCCGGCTCGAAGACGAGCGCCCGCTGCCATTGAAAGCGCGCCTCGCGCTCGCGGCCGACCCGCCAATAGGCGTCGCCCAGATGATCGTTGATGACCGGGTCCTGGGGGCGCAGCTCGACCGCCCGCTCCAGATAGGTGACGGCCTCCTCGAAGCGCTCGAGCCGGTAATAGGCCCAGCCCAGGCTGTCGACGATGTAGCCGTCATCGGGCCGGAGTTCGACGGCCCGACGCAACATCGCTTCGGCCTCCGCCAGGTTCATGCCCTGATCGACCCAGCTGTAGCCGAGATAATTGAGCACCAGAGGCTGGTCCGGCTCGAGCTCCAGGGCGGCCAAGAGATCGGCCTCGGCTTCCGGCCAGCGGCCGGTCCGCTCGCGGGTGATGCCACGGGCATAGAGCAGGGGCCAATGGGCGACCGTGACGTCGTCCACTCG
>JAABSG010000392.1 GCA_011390475.1 Geminicoccaceae bacterium
GATCTGCTGCCACTCCTCCCACAGCGGGTCCATGATCACGGGGTTCACGATCCGCAAGATGTCGTCGCGGCTCGTGTAGTGCGCCCCCAGCTGGCCGCGACGCTCCGGGTCGAGGCTCCGCTCGAACAGCGTGCCGAAGATCGCCGGCTCCACCTCCGACCAGTCCAGCTCCGCCGCCTGGTGCAGGTAGTGGAGCTCCTCCTCCTCGAGACGGAGGGCGCCGCCGCCCTGGAACAGCCCGCCGTTGAAGTGCGGAATCTCCTCCATCACCGCCAGGCCGCCCGTCGCCATCGCCTGCAGCAGCTCCGTGATGTACCGCTCCGCGTAGTCCGGGTTCGTGCCGGTCCGCTCCAGGATGCGGGTCACCAGCCGGTTGGGGAGCAGCTGCACGTCCTCCGCGAACAGCGCGAAGACGAGCTGCATCATGAAGTGCGCGACCCGCTCTGCGTCGTAGTCGCGATCCCGGAGGCGCCGGGCGATCTGCCCGATCCGCTCGGTGGCGTCCTCGGTGATCCGCTCCCGCCGCTCCTTCGGGTTCAGCGCCTGCGGGTTCGTGAACGCCTGCTCCAACAGCCGCAGCTTCTCCGGCTCCACCAGCTCCCGCAGGCTGAGCTCGTACACCTTCTTCGTCGTGCCCGTGAAGTTCGTGTGGATCAGGATTCGCTGAATGTCGCTGACGATCAGCAACGGCGGGTTGTCCAGGTCCTCGCGGTAGGTGAGCAGCTGCCGGTACGCGTCATCGAGGTTCTTGTTCGGCCCCTTGTACTCCCAGCCGAAGTGCCCCTTCTTCCACACGTCGGCGAAGCCGTTTCCGCCGGCGACCTTGCTGACGCGCTTCTCGAACGTGAAGCGATCTCCCGTGGGATCCGCCTCGATCGGCGTCGGCTGCCCAAGCAGCCGGCACAGGTCACCGAAGTGCTCCTGCACCGACGCCCGCTCCCGCAACGTCACCGGCTCCCACTTCCGCACGAACTCCTCTGGGGTCATTCCCGCCACCGTACCGCCCGTTCCAGCCGTGACTCATGACGAACCTGGCACAACAAGTGCGCCCACCGGCCGGATGGAGGCCCGCGGGCGCTGCGGGAGCTTCCGGAGGAAGCAGATCTACGGTACGAGGTCGGCGGCGCGGTTGATCGTCCGCCTGGGCAGCCGCCTACCGCTGGACGGCGTTCGCCGAGCTGGGTGCGACACTGAGCGCCATGGACCGCATCGGCCGCATCGAGACCGTCGGCATCAAGGACGTGTGGCGCCACGAGGCGCACGACTTCACCCGCTGGCTGTACGACAACCTCGACGTGCTCGGCGATGCGCTCGGCATCGAACTCACCGCGTCGCTCCGGGAAGCATCGACCGGCTCATTCAGCCTCGACATCCTCGCCAAGGACGCCGATGGGCGACGAGTCGCGATCGAGAACCAGTTCGGCAACAGCAACCACGACCACCTCGGCAAGGTCCTCACCTACCTCGCCAGCTTCAATGCGGACGTCGCCGTCTGGATCGTCGAGCACGCCCGTGCCGAACACGTCGACGCGATCCACTGGCTCAACAAGAGCGCCGCCAGCACCGAGTTCTTCCTGCTTCAAGTCGAAGTGATCCGCATCGAGGAGTCACCCCCCGCTCCACGCCTCACGATCATCGCTGCGCCCAGCGAGGAACAGCGCCAGATCGGCGCTCAGAAGCGCAGCATCGCGAAGCAGGCGGCCCTGCTGCATGACTTCTGGAGCGAGCTTCTCACGGCCTCCCGGAACCGACACACGCTGCATGCCGGCGTCTCGCCCACCACCAAGACGTGGCTGGGCGCCACCAGCGGCGTTCCCGGCCTCGCCTTCACCTACGGCACGTACGAGCACGCCATGAAGGTCGAGCTCTCCATCGACCGCGGCGACGAAGACAGCAGCGAACGCGCTCTCCGCGCCCTCGAGGCCCACAAGAGCGAGATCGAAGACGCCTTCGGCCGGCCGCTCGACTGGGAGCCTCTGCCCGGCAGGAAGCGCTGCCGCATCAAGCACGACCTGAACATCGGCGGCTACCGCGACCCCGACGAGCGGACGAAGGTCATCACCACGGCCGTCGACGCGATGGTCCGCCTCGAAGCCGCCATCCGACCGCACCTTCAGGCGATTCGGTAGTCGCAGCACGACTACGTAGCGGTCTGGAGCGTGGTGAGGCGGAGAGCACAGGACCGAGTCGCGGCTGCTGATCTCGTTCGCGCGGGCGGTGCGGGGCGCGAACGCCTCCGGTGGTATCAAGATCGGGATCTTGAGCTGGAACGTCAGCACGACCTGCTCGAACGGGCTGGTGTGCGCGTGGCGCCCCCCACGCGGACTCGCAGGGGATCGCTCACGATGGGCACGTAGAACGCCCATCCCCGTGAGGATGGGCGTGTTGAGGAGGTGGAAGAACTCGTTGCGGACGGCCTTCGTTACTCGCGGTTGCGAGTCGCGCGGCCGATCATCACGCCGAGTCCTACGGATGCGATTACGAGGGACAGAATCTGAGCCTCAACCACAGCACCACCTCCCGGTTCTGGGGGCGAGTCAGCGCATGGGCTGTTCTCAGATTTAGCGTCCCTCACGCGTGACGTGGCGAAAGCCACCGCCGTATACGCTGCCTCTTGGTAGACTGCGTACGTAGTTGGACACGCGATCGGGAGGCTATCCCCCGATGGTGTAGCGAGTCGCCGGGCGGCCACCTGGCGGCTCGTTCTCATTCTACTCGACCTCTGACACCCCCCCCGACGCCATCACGCGCATCTGCGACCCCCTCCACACCCCCCATGAGTGCGTCCGGCATGAGCGTCCCGTGCGCGTAGTGCGCGCATCACATGCCCGCGGAGTCGTACCGGGGGTCGTACCGGAAGG
>JAABSG010000393.1 GCA_011390475.1 Geminicoccaceae bacterium
CATCGGCGATGCGGATGAGGGGGGCGTCGAGCGCCTGGGCGAGACGAGCGGCGGCATCGTCCTCGGGCACGTCGCCGGGCTCGAAGCCGGCTGCCAGGACTTCGCTGATGCCGGCCTCGCGCAGGTTTTCGAGGTCGTCCGCGTCGAGGGTACGGCCTTTCTTGAAGTCGCCGCCGTCGAGGCGGACGGTGTGGGCGAGGATGGCACCGAGAGCTTGGTCGATGGCGGTGGGGCCGAACTTCATGGGCTAGCCGTTCGGTTGTGTATGTGGTCGGTGTCGAAAGGCATCGAACGGCGCTCGGTCATGCGGCCTCGTGATTGCTGCGCGCCACGTCCGGCTGGCGAAGGACGCGGGTCATCTCGGCCATGACGGAGATCGCGATCTCGGCGGGGCTCACCGCGCCGATGTCGAGGCCGGCCGGGCCGTGGATGCGGGCAATGGCCTGGTCGCCGTGGCCGAGTTCCTGCAGGCGCAGAATGCGGCCGGCGTGGGTCCGACGGCTGCCGAGAGCCGCGATGTAGAAGGCCTCGCTCCGGAGCGCGACGTCGAGCGCCGGATCGTCCAGCTTGGGATCGTGGGTGAGGGTGACGACGGCGGAGCGACGGTCGGGCGCGAAGGCCTCCATGGCGTCGTCGGGCCAGTCGTCGATCAGGGAGACATCGGGGAAGCGGGCCTCGGTGGCGAAGGCGCCCCTCGGGTCGATGATGGTGACGGCGTAGCCGGCGAGACTGGCGATCGGCGCCAGGGCCTGGGCGATGTGGACGGCACCGACGATGGCGAGGCGGAGCGGCGGGTTGAAGACCTGCAGGAAGACGTCACCGTTCGGCGTCTCGACCGTCTTCGAGCGGTCGGCCCGATGCGCGGCGTCGACCTCGGGCATCAAGTCGGGCGGGACCGCGCCGCAGACGACCGCGCCGTCGACGACTAGCGCCTCCTCGGCGGTGGCGAGCCAGCGGACGAGGCAGGCGCGCTTCTTCTGCTGCCGCGCCTCGTTCAACCGCTGGAGCAGGGCAAGCTTCACGACACGGCCTCGACATAGACCTGGACCCGGCCGCCGCAGGCCAGCCCGAGCTCCCAGGCCTGCTCGTTCGAGACGCCGAACTCCATGAGCGCCGGCGGTCCGCCGTCGATGATCTCGAGCGCCTTCTTGACGACGGCACCCTCGATGCAACCGCCGGAGACCGAGCCCAGCATGTTGGCCTCGTCGTCGACGAGGAGCTGGCTGCCGGCCGGCCTGGGGCTCGAGCCCCAGGTCGAGACGACGGTAGCGAGCGCCACCTTGCGGCCGCCTGCCAGCCAACTGGCGGCGTGGTCGAGCAGATCGTCATCGGACGTGGACATCGCTTTCCTCCCGTCTCGCGGCCCAGGCCGATACCCCCTCGGTGCGGCGCTCGGGCTCCTGGCTCAACACGGCGGCGAGTTGACCCAGGCTTTCGAGATTGTGCACGGTGCGGAAGTCGTCGACGTGGCGGACCATCGCACGCGCCCCTGTCGAGATGGGCTCGAAGCCGTCATAGCGCAACAGCGGGTTGAGCCAGATCAGCCGGCGGCAGGATTTGTGCAGCCGCTCCATCTCGGCCTCGAGGCCCTCGCCGGCGTCGCGATCGAGACCGTCGGTGATCATGATGACGACGGCCCCCTGGCCGAGCACTCGCCTCGACCAATTGCGGTTGAAGTCCTCGAGGCAATGGCCGATGCGCGTCCCGCCGGACCAGTCCTTGACCACCTGGCCGACCTTCTCGAGGGCGATGTCGATGTCGCGATTCTTCAAGTAGCGGGTGACGTTGGTGAGCCGGGTGCCGAAGACGAAGCTCGAGACCCGCTCGCGATCACTGGCGATGGCATGCATGAAGAGCAGCAGCATGCGGGAATAGCGGCTCATCGAGCCCGAGATGTCGCAGAGGATGACCAAGGGCGGCGGGCGCCTCAGGCGGCGCTTCTTGGCGATGTCGATGATGGCCCCGCCACCGCGCATCGATTGCCGCAACGTTTGCCGGAGATCGATGCGGCGGCCGCGGGGGTGCAGCGCGAAGCGGCGGGTCGGCCGCTCCATGATGGGCAGGCGGAGGCTCTTGATCTGCCGCTTGGCGTCGCTGAGTTCGTCCGTGCTCATCTGCTCGAAGTCTTTTTCCTGGAGCAGCTCCTTGGCGGAGTAGGTGAGCTGCATGTCGAGCTCGAGCTCTTCCTCGGGCTCCTCCTCCGGCGCCTCGCCCTTGCCCGGTTCTTTTTCGGGGCTCAGGGCCTCGGCGACCCGGCGGTTGACCTCCTCCTCGCTCGCATCGTTCTTCTGCAGTTGCGGCAACATCATCTGCATCAGCCGCTCGAGCAGCTTGGGGTCACGCCAGAAAATGTGGAAGCACTGGTCGAAGAGCTCACGCTGATCGCGGCGGTTCACGAAGACGGCGTGGAGCGTCCAGTAGAGGTCCTCACGGCTGCCGATGCCGGCGATCTCGATCGCCTCGAGGGCGCGCAGCACGCGGCCGGGGCCGACGGGCAGGCCGGCGGCGCGCAAGGCGCGGGCGAACTGGGCGACGTTGGCGGCGAAGCGGCCACCTTCGGGGATGTCGGGGAGGTCTTGGGCTAGCGGCTCGGTCATGCGGTCCCTCTTTTGTGCGAGCCTAGCACCGGGTGGCAGGGGATGCATGGGTGATGTTGGTGCTGGTTTGGCGGCTCGGCGTTATGATTGGGGTGAGGAACTGGAGGCAGCGTCATGGTCGAGATAACGGTCGAACTGGCTGAAGCGCAGGTAGCCGGCTTGCGGCGTCTCGCGACCGAGTCGGGAATGTCAGAGGGTGAGTTGATCCGGGAGGCGATCGACCGATACCTCGCGCAGGAAGATCGAAGGATACGGTTG
>JAABSG010000394.1 GCA_011390475.1 Geminicoccaceae bacterium
GCACGAGCTGTCGCCCCCGGGAAATTCGTTTCAGTTCAGCCGGATCCGCCTTGTCGAACATCCGGTTCAAGGGCCTGAAGAGGTAGATGGCGGCGAGCAGGCCACCGAGCAACATGACGCCGGCCCACAAGAGCTGGCCGCTGGTGAAGGCCGCGGTCAAGAGCAGCCACTTGGCGATGAAGCCGCCAGAGGGCGGCAGGCCCATGAGCGAAACGGCGGCGAGGCCGAAGCCGAAGGTGGTGAGCGGCAGGGCCCGGCCGATGCCGGCGAGCCCGTCGATCCGGTCGTTGCCCAAAGCCTCGATCATCAGCCCGGCCGCCAGGAACATCGCGGCCTTGGCGAGGCCGTGCGCAATCGCATGCACCATCCCCCCGGTCCAGGCCCCGGCGGCCCAGGGCATCTCGCCGGCGGCCCCGCCTGCCAGGGGCCAGATCAGGAAGAGATAGCCGAGTTGAGCCACGGTCGAGTAGGCGATCACCAACTTCAGGCGCTCGGCCCTGATCGCCATCACCGAACCGGCAAGGATGGCGAGCGCGCCCAGGGCCGCCATGGCCTGGACGAAGACCTCGGTCGCCAGCGGTGGCAGGACATCGAACCAGAGTCGGACCAGGATATAGAACGACGCTTTGACGACCAGGCCCGAGAGCACGGCACTCGCCGGCGGCGGGGCAGCACCATGTGCCGGCGGTAGCCAGGCGTGCAGCGGAAAAAGGGCGGTCTTGACCAGGAGGCCGGCGGTCATCAGCCCGGCCGCGAGCCAAGTCGTGGGCTCGACCTCGATCAGCGTCGCCAGCAGCTGGAGATCGAGGGTACCGTAGCGGGCATAGAGAAGAACGACGCCCAGAAGATAGGCCAGCGAGCCCAAGAGGGCGAAGACCATGTAGCGCATGGCGGCGGCGAGCGAACCCAGCGCCGCGAGGCCCACGGCCGCAATGGTCAAGAGCTCGATCGCGACATAGAGGTTGAAGAGATCGCCGCTCGAGAAGACCACGTTCATGGCAGCCCAAAGGGCGAAGAAGAGCGGCCAGAAGGTGCCGTTCGCGGCGGTCTCCTCGTCGCCCTCGCCGCCTGCAGCGGGATAGAGGGCCATGGAGAAGAGCCCGGTCGCAGCCGCCAGGATGGCGGTCAAGAGGAGCATGGCGGCACTCAGGCCATCGACGCGGAGGGCAATGCCCAAGGGTGGCTGCCAGTTGCCGATGTCGAGCTCGAATGCGCCGTTGATTACGACGTCGACCACGAGCCAGAGGGCCAAAGCCGGCATCAGCAGCGCCATGATCGGCATCAGCCGGGCGGCGCGGCGACCGAGCACGATCGCCGCCAGCAGAGCCAGCAGCGGGACGACGAGCAGCAGCACGACGGCGGACGGCAAGACCGGCCCGGCTGCCAAGTCGAGGCCGATCACCGGTACGGGCTCGACCACTCAGCCCTCCCGCTCACCGAGCGCGGGCTTGTCGTCGTCTTCGGGCAACAACGCAGCCCCGCTCTCCTCGGCCTGCCGGGCGACCAGGGCCACGGCCAGCGCCGTGAGCGAGAGCGCCACGACGATGCCGGTAATGATCAAGGCCTGCGGCACCGGATCGGCGCCGAAGGCCGGATCGCGGTAGCCCGTGGCACCGAAGACGATGAAAATACCGCTGCCGATGACGTTGAAGGCGAGCACCCGACGAAGGAGGTGGCGACGGGTCAAGAAGCCATAGAGCCCGATGCCGACGAGGGCGGCACCCGCCAAGGCGTAGACCAGCCAATGGGCAGTCACGGGATCGCTCACGCGCGCCGCCCGGCATTGCGCTCACGCGGGACGCCCAGCACCATGCAGGCCAGGGTGACGGCGATGGAGCCCGTCAGCGCCACCTCGATGGTGACGATCATCGTCTTCGACCAGGCCGCCGGCAGGCCCAGAAAGCTGCCGAAGAAAGCACCAATGATGCCGACCACGAGAAAGACCAGTGGTCCGGCGATCAGCACGAGGCGCAGGCGCGGGTCGGTGACTGCCGGTGGCTCGCCCAGCCCGGCCATGGCGGTAAGTAGGAGAACCGCGCCCAGGACCGTGCCCGCCTGAAAGGCCCCACCCGGCAGCGTGCTGCCGGCCCAGACGAGATAGACCGCGATCACCAACCCGGTCGGCGGCAGGAGCCGGCCGAACATGACGAGCACGCCATCCGGCCTGACACGCTGCCGCAACCCAGGTGCTGCACCCCAAAAGCCCTCGGGCGTCAGCGCCCAGACGGCGACCAGCGCCACCGCGATGACGATGCTCTCGAGCAGCGTGTCGTAGGCGCGAAAGCCGAGCAGCACGGCGGTCACGGCATTCTCGACGCCGGTGACCTCCAGATTGGCCGAAACCAGCGGGATCAGGCCGGGCGCCGCCTCGGGTAGTGAGAGGATGGTGAAGGCGAGGCCGCCCGTCAGGGTGAGGCAGAGCACGCCGGTGAAGCGGCGGTGCAGGGTCGCAGGCAGCGGATCTTTCGGATCGTCGGGCTGACCCGGCAGGTCGAAGACGCGGCCCTTGCGCAAGCGCGCCCAGGCACCGACCAGAAGAGCACCGGTGAGCCCGGCGCCGATCGCCGCCTCGGCCAAGGCCACATTGACCGATTCGAGCCGCAGCCAGGCGATCGCCACCACGAGACCATAGGCGATGAAAAAAACGATCGAGCCGAATATGTTGCGCCCGACCACGGCCGCCAGCGCCACACCCAGCAGCAAGAGGCAGAGGGCCGCATCGAAGAGGAGTGCCGTGCTCACGCCCGCCCGCCCCCGGGTTCGCTATCCTCGTCGGGCCCGAGCCTTACCCGGCCCTCGAGCCGCAGGCCGGCCCTGGCCGCGAGTTGCGCCACGGTGGCGGCG
>JAABSG010000395.1 GCA_011390475.1 Geminicoccaceae bacterium
GACGTCGTCGAGCTTGGTCAGCAGGGCATTGTCGAGCTTGCTGTCGTCGACCTTCAGGCGGTTGCTCGCATCGAGCTCGATACCGACGGCGCGCAGCGAGGCCAGAGCATCGGGGCCGAGGCCGGCGACGCCGCCGCCGATCTCGCTGCCGAGACCGGCGACCAGGCCGCGCATCGTCCGGTCGCCGAAGAGCACGGCCTCGGGCGCCGGGCGGCCGGACGAATCGACCGCCGACTGCTCGGCGACGAAGTCGCGAAATTCGTTATAGGCCTGAACGAAGCCGGCGATCCGCTCCTTGATGTCGCCCAGACTCGGTTCGACCGAGACCGTGATGGTGGTGTTCTCGTCGGCCTTGAAGAGGTTGACGGTGACCCCGGGCATGATGTCGTCCGCCTGGTTGGTCAGGCGCGTGATCTCCACACCGTCGACCTCGAAGAGGGCGGGCTGGGCCGCCTGCAGCTGGGTCGTGGCGAAGCCGCCGGCGATGCCGCTCGAATCGTTCATGGTGATCGCCTTGCCGGTCTCTTCGGCGGTCATCACCAGGCGGAAGTCGTTGTCGGCGACCTTGAGGACGCTGGCCCGGACACCCGTCGTGTTGCGCTGCGCGTTGATGCGATCGCGAAGATCGTCGATGGTCATGTCGCCGTCGACCGCGATCGCCGCCGTCGGGCCGCCGTCGAGGCCGATCTCCAGCGTCCCGTTGAAGGCCGCACCGCCGTTCCAGGCATCGCCGAGCTTGGCGTCGGCGGCAAAGCTGCCGGTGGTGGAGAGCTTCTCGGCGGTGGCGAGCTGCTTGACGGTCAAATCGAAGCTGCCGGCGGCGGCATTGTTGGCGACGGCGACACCGGCGATCTCGGCTGGCGGCACGGCGGTGCTGGAGCTGAAGAAGGCCTGCTTGGTCTCGAAGGCATTGCCCTGGGCGCCGAAAAATCCCGGCGGGTTGCGCAGGCCGTCGGCGGCCGTCTTGAGCTTATCCAGGAGCGAGCGCATGTCCTCGAAGGCAGTAATCTTTTCCTCGTTCTTGGTCGTTTTCTGCTCGAGGCGCACGGCGGGCAGGCGGCCGGCCTCGTAGGTGGCCTCGAGGATGGATTCCGTATCCAGCTTCGAGGCGGAGCCGGAGAGGCGCGGCGTGCCGCTCGTGGTCGAGAGATTGCCGAAGCTGATCGAGGAGGTCATGGGTCGTCTCCTTGCAGCCCGGGGGCCGCGGCGCGCCGCTCAGGGTCGCTCAGGCGTCGATCTCGAGCAACGGTTGACCGAAGGGCTCGCGGCCACTCGCGAAGAAGCGCAAGAGCTCGTCCGGCGGAGTCTGCAGCAGGAGCTCGCCGCTCGCGCCGTCGGCGATGCGATGCACGAAACGCCCGCTGTCCTTGTCGTAGAAGCTCTGCACTGCCACCTCCCGGCCGGGAAAGAGGTCCCGGGCCGCCTGCTCGACGATCTGCTCCAGCTTGCCGCCGACACGTTCGCCGGCGGGATTGCCGACGACCGGTTGGACGGCCTGCTGCAGCACGGGCCGGCTCTCGGTCAGGGTGGGCCGGACCTCCGGCCGCACCGGCGCCGCGGGGCCGGACGAGGGCATCATAGGGGGCAATTGGTTGAGCATCGGTTAAGCCCAGTCGAGAAAGTGCGGCCGGGGCCGGCTTTTTTGAGCCGACCCCGCACCGACCGGCTTAGTTGAGGAGCCGCAAGAGCTGCTGCGGCTGCTGGTTGGCCTGGGCGAGCATCGCCACCGAGGCCTGGAGCATGACCTGCTTGGACGAGAAGTTGCTCATCTCGGCCGCCATGTCGACGTCGAGCAGGGTCGACTTCGCCGCATCCAAATTCTCGATCGTATTGGCCACGTTGGCTGCCGCAAACTCGAAGCGCGAGATCTGTGCGCCCACGTTTGCCCGGGCTTCGTTGATCTGCGAAAGAGCTCCATCGATGAGATCGACAGCAGTCTGTGCACCGGCGGCAGTGGCCACATTGGCAGCATTGCCGGCGCCGTCGGAGTCGGCCAGCGTGTTCGTGCCGTCGCCGAGCGCAGCCGTGCGGATGCTGGCGATCTCGACGTCGATGGTGTCGTTCGAACTTACGCCGACCTGGAAGCTCATCGCCCCGGATGCGACCGTGGCGGTGCCGCCGCCGAAAGCGGCGGAGAGATCGGCGGCATCGAAGGCCACCTCGAGACCGAACTGGCTGAAACCGACCGTACCGGTGAAGGCGGTGTCGGTGTTGTCGATAGTGATCGACTGCGTTTCCGCGCCGACGCCGGTGCCACGGGTGACCGAGAGGACGCCGGTGGCTTCGGCATAGGCCACGGTGTAGGCGCCGGCCTTGGCGCCGTCACCGAGCACGAGTTCGACCGGACCCGAGCCGTCGATGCCGGCGGTGCGGGTTTCGGCACCACCACCGTCGTTGAAGGTGGTGGCGAGATCACCGCCCAGGAGTTCGGTGCCGTTGAACTTGGTCTGGTCGGCGATGGCGTTGATCTGGTTGGCGAGTGCCTGGAACTCCTTGTCGAGGAAGCCGCGCTCGTTGTCGCTGACCGAGCCGGATTGCGCCTGCACGGAAAGCGCCTTCATCCGCATCAGGATGTCGGTGGTCTGCGCGAGACCGCCGTCGGCCACCTGAAGCAACGACGAGGCCTGGCTGGCGTTGACCGACGCCTGCTTGAGCGCCGTCACGTCGGCCTTGAGCTTGGTGCCTACCGCCAAGCTGGCGGCGTCGTCGCTGGCGCGGACGATGCGCGAGCCGGAGGAGAGCTTGGCGAGCGAGCTCGACGAGGCGGCGTTGTTGATGCCGAGATAGCGTAGTGCGGTGTTGGCGGAGGTGTTGGTGGTGGCGGTCATGG
>JAABSG010000396.1 GCA_011390475.1 Geminicoccaceae bacterium
CAGCCGGCGCCGCAATCGGCCGGGGCGCGGATCGCGACAGGTGATAATGTGGCTTGTCTGAAATCGGCCGAAAGGCCAGTTTGACCTTCACGTTCATGTTCTGAGGAGCTGCTCGCGCCATGCGTCGATCGCTGCAATCGAGTATCCCGTCGTCCCGATCCCCCGGCGTGTCCCGGCGATCCGTCGTCGCCGGTCTCGGTGCGACCGCGGCCGGACTCGCCGCCATGCCGTCGGGCGTCATGGCCCAGGCCGGCCAACGGCTGCATTTTCTCGTGCCGGCCGGGGTCGGCGGCGGCTGGGACCAGACCGCAAGGGCGGTGGCCGAGACGATGACGCGGGCCGGGCTCGTCCAGAGTGCGACCCTCGAGCACGTCTCCGGCGGCGGCGGCGCCAGGGCCATCGACTATCTGGTCTCGACCGGCCAGACGCAGCAGCGGACGCTCATGGTGAGCTCGACCCCGATCGTGCTGCGAGCGGTGCGTGGCGCCACGCCCTCCTACCGCGAGCTGCAGCCCGTGGCCTCGGTGATCGGTGACTACGCGGTGATCGCGGTGCGGGCGGGGAGCCCCTACCGTGACTTCGCCGCGGTCGCGGCGGCGGTGCGCCGGGCGCCCGGCGATGTCCGGATCGCCGGTGGGTCGGTGCGTGGCGGCATGGATCACGTGCTCGCGGCTCGGATCTTCAACGTGGCGAGCGGCGTCGAGCCCAAGGCCGTCACCTACCTGCCCTACGATGCCGGCGGGGCGGCGATGGAAGCGCTCTTGACCGAGCAGGTCGACGTGCTCTCGACGGGTCTCGGTGAGGTCCTGGAGACGCCGGACCGCAGCGCCATTCGGGTGCTGGCGGTGACCGCGCCCGAGCGGGTCGCCGACGCATCGGACCTGCCGACGCTGCGCGAACTCGGCCACGACGTCACCTTCGTCAATTGGCGTGGCTTCTTCGCCGCCCCGCAACTGGCGGTGGCGACCGCCGACAGCTATGCCACGTTGCTCGGCCGGTTGCTGGAGACGCCGGAGTGGGAGGCGGTGCGGGCCCGCCATGCGTGGCAGAAGATCTATCATGCGCGGGCCGACTTCGGCGCCTTCTTGGAGGCCGAGGAGGCGACCGCCCGTCAGTATCTGCGGGCCCTGGCGATCATCTGAGCGGTCCGGACACGGGCGGCCGTCGACGGGTGCGGCGGTTCTCGGGCTTTCGGCAGCGCAGCATCCGGCCTATATCGGGTGAATGACGGTCGAGCCGGCGCTCCCTGGCGCCAAAATCGTCGCTCGCCGCCCGGCCCCGCAACATGCTTGCCCCGCAACGGCGAGCAGGACGCGGGGCAAGCCCGTTTGGATGAGCCCATGTCGCTGCCGCCCAATCTCTCGATCCGTGACGCCTTGACCTTCGACGACGTGCTCCTGGAGCCCGCCTATTCGGAGGTGCTGCCGGCCACGGTCGATGTGCGAACCACGCTGGCACCCGAGATCGGCCTGCAGATCCCGGTGATCTCGGCGGCGATGGACACCGTGACCGAAGCGCCCATGGCAATCGCCATGGCGCAGCAGGGCGGGCTCGGCATCATCCACAAGAACCTGACCCAGGGCGAGCAGGCGGCGCAGGTCCGCCAGGTCAAGAAGTTCGAGGCCGGCATCGTCGTCAACCCGGTGACCGTCAATCCCGAGACGCCCTTGGCCGAGGCGCTCGAGCTGATGCGCCGCCACCGCATCTCGGGGGTGCCGGTGGTCGACCCGGAAACCCAGCGGCTGGCCGGCATCCTCACCAATCGCGATGTCCGTTTCGTGACGCCGAGCGCCCGGCCGGTGCGCGAGTTGATGACGTCCGAGAACCTGGTGACCGTGGCCGAGACGGTTGGGCGCGACGAGGCGATGCAGGTGCTGCACCAGAACCGCATCGAAAAGCTCCTGGTGGTCGACGACGCCTATCGGCTGATCGGGCTGATGACGGTCAAGGATATCGAGAAGGCGGAGAAATACCCGCACGCGGTCAAGGACGGTCACGGCCGGCTGCGGGTCGGGGCCGCGACCGGCACCGGTGCTGCCGGGATCGAGCGAGCCCTGGCGCTGATCGAGGCCGGGGTCGACGTGCTGGTGGTCGATACCGCGCACGGCCATTCGGCCGGCGTGCTGGAGACCGTGGCCAGGGTCCGCCGCGAGACCAACGCCGCGCGGATCATCGGCGGCAACGTGGCGACCGGCGAAGGGGCGCAGGCGCTGATCGACAAGGGGGCGGATGCGATCAAGGTCGGCATCGGGCCGGGCTCGATCTGTACGACCAGGATCGTCGCCGGGGTCGGCGTGCCGCAACTCACCGCGATCCTCGACGTGGCGAGCCGCTGCCGGCCGCAGCACGTGCCGCTCATTGCCGATGGCGGCATCCGCTCGTCCGGGGATCTGGCCAAAGCCATCGCCGCGGGTGCGGATTGCGCCATGCTGGGCTCGATGTTCGCCGGCACCGACGAGGCGCCGGGCGAGGTCTTCCTCTACCAGGGCCGCTCCTACAAATCCTATCGCGGCATGGGCTCCTTGGGCGCGATGGCCCGCGGTTCCGCCGACCGCTACTTCCAGCAGGAGGTGCAGGACCAGCTCAAGCTGGTGCCGGAGGGGGTCGAGGGCCGAGTGCCCTATCGCGGCCCGGTCGCCAACATCGTCCACCAGCTGGTCGGCGGGCTGCGCTCGGCCATGGGCTATACCGGCCATGCGAGCCTGCCGGCGATGCAGGCCGGTTGTCGCTTCGTGCGCATCACCGGCGCCGGTGTGCGCGAGAGCCACGTGCACGACGTCGCCATCACCCGCGAGGCGCCGAACTATCGTCAGGA
>JAABSG010000397.1 GCA_011390475.1 Geminicoccaceae bacterium
TTGCGGGCGGAGCCGTAGCGGCGGAAGGTGACGGGGTCGGCGTCCATCCCGGCGCGGTTCAGGAGCCGCGTCAGCTCGTCGAGGTGCTCGGCCCGGAGCGGTTTTTCGATGCAGTCCGCGCCCAGGCTCTTCACCTCGCCCCTGACGTAGAGCCGAGCCTCGTAGAGGCTGTCGCCGAAATCCGCGCCGGCGTCGCCCAGGACCACGAGGCGGCCGGCCTGGGCCATGAAGGCGCTCATGTGGCCGACACTGCCGCCGACGACGATGTCGATGCCCTTCATCGAGATGCCGCAGCGCGAGCTGGCGTGGCCTTCGATGACCAGGAACCCGCCGTGACCGGTGGCCCCGGCGTACTGGGAGGCGTCGCCGGTGACCCGCACGCTGCCGGACATCATGTTCTCGGCGAGGCCGGGGCCGGCGTTGCCGTGGATGGTCAGCTGCGCTTGTTGGTTCATGCCGGCGGTGTAGTAGCCAGTGTGGCCCATGATCTCGACCGCGATGGGGGTAGCGAGGCCGACGGCCAACGCGTGGGCTCCGTCGGGGTGGCTGATGCGGAAATGGCCGTCGGTGGCGCCTTGTAGCCTGGCGTTGACGGCGCGCAAGGGCTGGGCCTGGAGGTCGAGGGTTTCGAGATTGAGGGCGGTCACCGGTTCAGCCCCCCCAGCTGTAGACGGTGGCGGGCTCCGGCTCCCAGACCGTGGCCTCGTCGATGCCCGGCAGGCCCACGAGGGCGCGGTATTCGGACGCCATGGCGACCCAGGCGTCGGTCTCGGCCAGCACCGCCGGCTTGCAGGCGATGGGGTCGCGCAGCACGGCGAAGCCTTCGGCCGTGCCGACGCAGAAGGTGTAGAAGCCGTCGAGGTCGCCCAGGCCGTCTTCCAGCGCCTGGTGCAGGGTCCGGCCTTCCAGGAGGCGCGAGGTGACATAGGCGGCCGCGACTTCCGTGTCGTTCTCGGTCTTGAAGGTCATGCCGTAGTGGCGTTCGAGCCGGCTGCGCAGCCAGTTGTGGTTGGAAAGCGAGCCGTTGTGGACGAGGCAGAGGTCGAGCCCGGTCGAGAACGGGTGCGAGCCCGCCGTCGTCACCGCGCTTTCCGTCGCCATTCGGGTGTGGCCGATGGCGTGGCTGCCGGCCATCTCGGGGACATGGAAGCGGCGGGTGACGGCGTCGGGCAGGCCGGTTTCCTTGTAGATCTCGATGACCCGGCCTTCGGACATGACCTGCAGGGCAGGGTCGAGGGCGGCCAGGCGCTGCTCGATCTTCCTGGCGTCGCCCTCGGTGACGACCACGGCGTGGCTGGCGCGGCGGGCCAGGGTCGCCCCTGGGCCGAGGGCGTCGGTCACCGTCTCCCAGCCGAATTCGGGGTCGGGATGGAAGAGGACGAGCTTGAGGTGCGCCACAGGCGCCGGGTCGTGGTAGACGGCGAGTCCGGCGCTGTCCGGGCCCCGATCGGTGAGCTCGACCAGCATCGGCGCGAAGAGCGCGCCCAGGCGGCCCTGGAGGCTCGTATCCTTGAGGTAGAGGCCGACAATGCCGCACATGAGATCGTGGTTCCGGAGGTGTTGGCGTTTGCCACGGCAAGGTAGCCGACGCGGCCGCCGGCGCAAGCCGGGGCATTCGCACGATACCCCTACTCGCGGGATGCCATACTGACGAGGATGCGGTTGTCCTCGCGGTTGCCGCACTGCCGACAGCGGAGCTTGCGCTCGAGGTCCATCAGCCGGGTGTGGTCCGGCCGACTGCGGCCGAGCGTCGTCGCCTCCACCCGCCCCTTGTGACCACAGGTCGGGCAGGTGACGGTGACCACGTGCCAATGCCGGAGATCGCCCAGGCGGATGGCGTAGCGCGGGGGAATGTTCCCTTTTTGTTCCATATCGTGACGGGTAGCGTGGTCGTCGGGCGATGGCAAGGGGGAAGCGGAAGAACGAGGGGAGCGAGAAGGGCAGGGGCGGCATGGCAATGTTCGGTCGCCTGATGTGATCGACTAGGGCATCATCGGGTTGCCATGCCGCGGCAATACTGTTAGCGGTAAGATGATGCCGATTAGAGAAAAAACGTTCGGCCGGTCCAATGACATGGCCGATGACGCCTGGGGAGGTTCGTCATGCATACGTCTTGGACGCGGCGCCGGCTCGTTCGCGCCACATCACTGGCTGCCGTGGGAACGCTCGCCGCTCCCTACGTCAAGCGGGCACATTCGGCGGGCACCGTCACGCTCGGTCTTTGGGACCATTGGGTGCCCGGCGCCAACGACCGGATGGTCGAGCTTTGCAACGAATGGGGCGCGGCCAACAATGTCGACGTGCAGATCGATTTCATCACGTCGATCGGCAACCAGAACCTCCTGACCGCCGCCGCCGAGGCCCGGGCCCAGGCTGGCCATGACATTCTCTCGCACCCGACCTTCCAGATCGCCGTCCATCAAGAAGCCCTCGAGCCGGTGGACGATATCTGCGAAGCGCTGATCAACGAGTATGGCGACTTTGCCGACAACGCCGTCTACTTGGCACGACTCGACGGCAGTTGGCGGGCGGTGCCGACCTGCTGCGGCTCGCAGAGCTATCCGATGTGCTCGAGGCTCGATTATTTTCGCGAGTTTGCCGAGATCGACCTTCAAGACATGTTCCCGGCCGGGCCGCGCGACGCCGCCAAGACCGCGGACTGGACCCGGGCGAACTTCCTCGAGCACGCGAGGAAGCTCCATGCTGGCGGCCATCCGTTCGGCGACCCGATCGGCCAGACCTCTGACAGCCAGGACTGGCTGGGCCCGCTCTTCCTCTCCTTCGGCTCGATG
>JAABSG010000398.1 GCA_011390475.1 Geminicoccaceae bacterium
GGTGTCGGCCAGCGCCGTCTCGACGGCCCGAATGTCGCCGCGCTTGGCGACGGCGCCGATGCCACCGATGATACCACCGGCCACCGTGCCGATCAGATCGAGCAGCGGATCGCCGGTCGAGAGGATATCGACGTCGGTGTCGGCACCGCGCCTGGCGGCCGAAAGCTCCCGCTCGAGCGCCTGATGCTCCGGGTTGCGGCGGCGCTTCATGCCGGTCGGATAAGCGGAATGCACCGTTCGTCGCTCGGCAGCACTATCGGCCGCCGGTGGCAACGCGACGGCCGCACCGATCAGAATGGCGCATGGCGAAGCCGCCACGGCCGCAGCACTCACCTCCGGGATCGGCAGGTCGGCGCGCACCGGCAACGGGTCGGCGCCGAGCGTGGCCACCACCACGGGGGCGGTCATCGGGTCGAGACGACGCAACTCGCCGGCATCACCGGCGGCGAGGGTGCGCACCAGTTCGCCACAAGAGCGCGCTTCGGGCCAGGCGGCCGAAGCCGCCGACGCAGTCCCGGTATCGGAAGCCGGCGCCAAGGCCGTGACATCGACCGGCGGCGATCGGTCGAGCGCCGCGCAAGCGGTCAAGGCCAGCGGCCACAGTCCCGCTGCCGCAACCAGTGCCGGCCAACGCCTCGAGGCCGAGCAACGATCCGCGTTCCATCCGCCTGCCATCTCGCCACCTCGAAAAAGCCATGGCGATCAACTAGCAGTAGCGGCGGAGATAAATCAACCAATAGTAGAATTGCGACTCGTCAGACGGCCCGAGCCGCCTGCTCGATCGCCGCCGTGACGGTCGAGAGCACGTCTTCCAGCAGCGTCTCGTCATCGGCTTCGACCATGACCCGGATCAGAGGCTCGGTCCCCGACGGGCGCACGACCAGCCGGCCTCGACCCTCGAGCCTGGCGGCATTGGCCTGCAGCACGCCGTCGAGCGCCGGACCGGTGAGATCGACCTGGCTCGCGATCCGGACATTGCGCAGTTCCTGCGGCAAAGGCGTGAAGGCCCGGCAGAGTTCGCTCACCGGTCGCTCGCTGCGGCAGAGCACGGCCAGCACCTGCAGGGCCGCGAGCAGACCGTCGCCGGTGGTGGCGAAATCGCTCAGGATGACGTGGCCGGACTGCTCGCCACCGACATTGAGGCCGCCCTCGCGCATCCGCTCGACGACATAGCGATCGCCGACCTTGGTCCGGTGCAGCTGGAGACCCAGGCCCTGAACGAAGCCCTCGAGACCGAAATTCGACATCAAGGTGGCGACGATGCCACCACCTTGGACCCTGCCTTCGGCGGCCCAGCTGCGGGTGATCAGCGCCAGTACCTGGTCGCCGTCGACCAGCTGGCCCTTCTCGTCGATCAGGACCACCCGATCGGCGTCGCCGTCGAGGGCGATGCCGACATCGGCACCATGCTCGCGCACCGCGGCCTGGATGGCGCTCGGATAGGTCGAGCCGCAATTGGCGTTGATGTTGCGGCCGTCTGGCGTGACGCCGATGCTGATCACCTCTGCACCCAGCTCGAAGAAAAGCTCCGGCGCGATGTGGTAGGCCGCGCCATTGGCGCAATCGACGACGATCTTGCGGCCGGCGAGGTCCAAGCCGCGCGGAAAGCTGCTCTTCAGGTTCTCGACATAGCGGCCGCGCGCGTCCTCGTAGCGCATCGCCCGGCCGATCTCACCGGCTGGCGCCTCGCCGTTCTCGCCCATCGACGCCATCTGGGCCTCGATCTCGTCCTCGAGCGCATCGGAGAGCTTGAACCCGTCGGGGCCGAAGAGCTTGATGCCGTTGTCCTCGAAGGGGTTGTGCGAGGCCGAGACCATGACCCCGATATCGGCCCTGAGCGAACGGGTGAGGAAGGCCACGGCCGGCGTCGGCACGGGTCCGGTCAGCATCACCCGCATGCCGGCGGAGAGGAAGCCGGCGGTGAGCGCGTTCTCGATCATGTAGCCCGAAAGCCGGGTATCCTTGCCGATCACCACCCGATTCTGGTGATCGCCGCGACGAAACAGGCTGCCGGCCGCCCTCCCCAGGCCCAGGGCCACCTCGGCGGTCATCGGATAGGTGTTGCCGCGCCCACGGATTCCGTCGGTGCCGAACAGCCGCCGCTGCATGTCGAAATCCTCTCGCTTGCCAATGACGACGCGCTTTTCGGCGCATCACACGATCGAGCCTTCGCCCGATTCCACCAATCAGCGCAACACTGCCTCGAGCAGCTATAGGGGGCAAAGGTTAAGATCGACTGAATATCAGGGTAGGCCTGGCGGAGGAACGGTCACAACGGCTTGCCGGCAATCGCTAGGCTGACGATCCGCAATCGAGGTCGCGTTCCCCGTGCCACCCATCGAGCCACCAGATCGGACGATCGAGCCGCCCGACTGGGCAATCGAAATCGTGCCGCCCGGCGGTCAGTCCACGCGCCCGGATCGGCGTCGCAGTGCCGCGGCGTTTCGGCCCTATTCGCCGCTCGACGGCAGCAAGCCGGGTGCGCCTGCCGTGAGCACCACCGACCGGCGTCGTCGCCGCCGTGGCACCGCCGAGCTCGGCCGCGGCCGGATGATCGATCTCGAGAGCTGATCGGCCCGGCTCGAAAGCCGCGTTGGGCGATCAGCCGATCCGCCCGTGGCACTGCTTGAACTTCTTGCCCGAACCGCAGGGACAGGGCGCGTTGCGGGGCACCTTGCCGTAAATGCTGCTCTCCGCCGCATCCCCGGCTTCCGCTGGCGCCGGGCGCTCCACCGTGGCGACGCCGCCTTCCGCACCGCCCTGTCGGGCGCGCAACGTCTGGGT
>JAABSG010000041.1 GCA_011390475.1 Geminicoccaceae bacterium
AGGGAACGGGACCGGCGGCTGCCGGAACCACCGAGCATGTAATGAGGGCAGACCGCGCCTGCAATATCGAGGCGTCCATCGAGCGCCGACACGAAGACCCTCTACCGGCGCCACGTCGGCGACGGTCGGCTCGTGTCCTGTCGACTGCGGCCCGGGCCGTTCCCGGGCGCGGCCTCAGAACTGGCGCCGAGGCGGGCGGCCGAAGGAGTCGCGCCGCGGGCCGCCGGGACCACCGGGACCGCCGCGATTGCCGCCGGGGCGCCCACCGCCGGGACCACCGGGACCGCCACGATCCTCGGCGACCCGCACGGCCAAGGGGCGGCCGCCCATGTCGAAGCCGTTGAGCTGCTGAATGGCGGCCGAAGCGGCGTCGACCGAGCCCATCTCGACGAAGCCGAAGCCGCGGCTGCGGCCGGTTTCCCGGTCGGTCGCCACCTTGGCCGACACGACCTCGCCATGCTGACCGAAGAGCTCCTCGAGCTCCTCGGACGTCGTGCTGAAGGGGAAGTTCGCGACAAAAATCTTGCTGCTCATCGAGCGGCTCCCGCGTGGACAGACAAGGGATCGCCGCCAGGCCTCGAGGTCGAGCACGAAGCGCTGACCGCTTCCCCGCTCCGCAGCGAGCCACCACACGACGTCAGCAAGATGAAGCGCCGAGAGGGGTTCGCGACGGATGCTCCGTTCAGACGCGATGGAAGAATGACGCGGCGAAAACAGAACGCGGACAAGTTCGAAAACGGCCCTCGGCACTGACAGACAGGTCAAGTATAACCTTGACTGGGCGATGATGCGAGCGAAGATTGCGGGGGTTGCTCGGCGGCGTGCCCCTCCTGGCTTTCGATCGCCGCCTCCTGGGCCAGCGCTTGCGCCACCGGGCTCGGCTGGGCCACGTAGATGTGCTGACCTTGCGCCTCGGCCGGCAGCGAGGCGCGGCGGGTCATCCGGTAGAGGGCGAAGCCGCCGACGCCGAGATGCACGATCGCGAGGAACAGCGCGAAGCCGGCCGGACCACGCAAATCCATGCCGGCGGCGGCGAGCAGCGGGCCCATGACCATGCCGATGCCGGCGGTGAGCACCAAAGAGCCACTGGCGGCCACCATGTCCTCGTTGTCGAGGTAGTCGTTGGTGTGCGCGATGCAGAGCGCGTACATCGGCAGGCACATCCCGCCATAGACGAAGAAGGCGGCGGTGACGACGATGAAGTCGCCGGTGCCGACGATGCCGATCAGCCCGGTGGCCAAGCCGGCGACGATGGTCGTGCCGGTCAGCACCTTGCGGCGATCGAGCTTGTCGGAGAGCTTGCCGATCGGCCACTGCAGCATGACCCCGCCCATGATCGTCAGCGCCATGAAGAAGGAGATCTGCGTGATCGGCAGCCCGGCGGCACCGGCGAACACGGCGCCCATGCCGAAGAACGCGCCCTGGCTCAGCCCGACGCCGAACATGCCGACGAAGCCCAAGGGCGAGCTGCGATAGAGCTTCACGAGGCTGAAATGGCGGGCAGCGGCGAGCGCCGGGGCCGGGCTCGCGGTCAACAGCAGCGGCACCACGGCGAGCGAGAGCAGCACCGAGGCCACGATGAAGAGCGCAAAGCCGCCCGGATCGGCCACATTCAAGAGCAGCTGCCCGCCGGCCCAGGCGGAGAGCTGCACCACCATGTAGACCGAGAGCAGGGAGCCGCGGTTCTCGTTGGTGGCGGCTTTGTTGAGCCAGCTCTCCGAGATGACGTAGGCGCCGCTGATGCAAAACCCGGTGACGAAGCGAAAGGCGAACCAGGAGATCGGCTCGACCAGCACGCTGTGCGCGAGGATCGACGACGAGGCCACCGCGGTCAATGCTGCGAAGACCCGGACATGGCCGACATTGGCGACCATCTTGGGCGTGAACACGGCGGAGACGAGAAAGCCGATCGAGTAGCCGGACATGATGACCCCGGTGAGCGAGGTCGGAAAACCCTCGATGCCGGCGCGCACGCCCAAAAGGGTGTTCTGCAGGGCGAGCCCGAGAACGAGGAGCGCAATGCCCAAAAGCAGCGCCCAGTTGCTGATGACGGTCTTGAGCATCGGGATCGGGCCTCGTCGAGGGTGTGGCTCGGTCTACCCTGCAACACGCTGCCGTGTCAGCCGCGCTGCGGCACGCACGTCGCCTTTGGAGAAGCGCTCGTCTAAAGCTGTGCGAAAACCCGTTCGATAGCCGTCCAACCGAGCCGGATCAACCATCATGCGCCTGGGTATCGATACCGGTGGCACCTACACCGACGCCGTCCTCCTGGCCGAGGGCGACGGCGTGCTCGCCACCGCCAAGGCGCTCACCACGCCGAGCGATCTCTTTTCGGGCATCGCCGCTGCCGTGCGGGCGGCGCTGCGCGACCAGCCGGCCGAGACGGTCCGGGCGATCGGCCTGGTCGGGCTCTCGACCACGCTCGCGACCAACGCCTTGGTCGAGGGCCGGGGCGGCCGGGCCGGCCTGGTCCTGATCGGCATGGGCCCGGAAAGCCTCGGGCGGGGCGGCCTGGGCGCGGTCCTGGCCGGCGCCCCCGTCGTCTGCATCGCCGGCGGCCACGACGCTTTCGGCCAGGAGCGTTGCCCGCTCGACATGGCCGCCCTCGACAACGCACTGGAATCGCTCGGCAAGAGCGTCGACGGGCTCGCCGTCACCGCCGCCTTCGCCGTCCGCAACCCCGCCCACGAGCATGCCGCAGCCGCCCGCATCGCGGCCCGGACCGGCCTGCCGGTCACCCTCTCGTCGGAGCTCACCAGCCGCCTCGATGCGCCCAAGCGCGCGCTCACCACCTTCCTCAATGCCCGACTGATCCCGGCCATCGCCGGCCTCGTCGTCGCCGTCGAGCGGTTGCTGGCCGAGCAGGGGATCGAAGCCCCCTTGCTGGTGGTGCGCGGCGACGGCTCGTTGATGTCGGCATCGATCGCCCGCCAACGGCCGGTCGAGACCATTCTTTCGGGCCCGGCCGCGAGCGTCGTCGGTGCCGCCCACCTCTCGGGCCTCCGGCGCGCCGTCGTCAGCGATGTCGGCGGCACCACGACGGATATCGCCATCCTCGAGGACGGCCGGCCGCGGCTCGCAGCCCTTGGTGCCAGGGTCGGCGGCCATCGCACCATGGTCGAGGCGATCGATCTCTCGACCAGCGGCCTCGGCGGCGACAGCGAGGTCGGCCACAGTGCCGAGGGCAGGCTCACCCTCGGTCCCCGCCGCGTCGTGCCCCTGTCCCTCCTCGCCCACCACCACCCCGACGTTCTCGACGTCCTGGCGCGCGAGGCAGAGCGCGGTGTCGGGCGCGCCACCGACGCCCGCTTCGCCCTCCGTCTGCTCGAGGGCAGAGAGCCGGACGGGCTCAGCCGCAGCCAGCAGCGGCTCCTGGCGATCCTCGAGGCCGGCCCCTTGCCGCTCGAGACCGTGGTCGATCGCGAGCACCTGGCGATCCCGCTCGATGCCCTGGTCCGCCGGGGCCTCGTCGCCATCGCCGGTTTCACACCGAGCGACGCGGCGCACGTGGTAGGGCTGCAGGCCGGCTGGAGCAGCGAGGCGGCCTTGCGCGCTGCCGGGCTCGAAGCGCGCAAGGCCGGGAGCAGCCCCGGCAGCAGCGCCAGCGGCAACGATGATGCCCTCGCCTTGGCCCACGAGGTCCTGGCCCTCGCCCGAACGCAAAGCGCCGAGGCCCTGATCGAGGCCGCCTGGGAAGCCTCCGGCGGGGTGCCCGCGACCCTCGGACGACTGGCCCTGGACCCACTCTTCGCCCGTGCCCTCGCTCCCGCCGGCCCGGACACCGGCCCAGATGAGCCCCGCCTGCCGCTCGCCCTGGCCTTTCGCCTCGACCGACCGGTGGTCGCGGTCGGTGGGCCGGCCGCCATCTTCTACGCGGGCGTGCCCGAGCGGCTCGGCAGCACCCTCGTCATCCCCGATCACCACCAGGTCTGCAACGCCATCGGCGCCGTGGTCGGCGACGTCGTCCGCCACGTCGAGCGCGTCGCCACGCGCATCAGCGAGGAGCGCCTGGCCCTCTATCTCGGCGAGGAGATCGTCGAGGTAGCCGATCCAGCCCTCGCCCGAGCCCGTCTCGAGGCCGACGCCCGGCAAGCGGCCTCGGCTGCCGCTCTGGCCGCCGGCGCCGCCGATCCCGTCGTCACCATCAGGGTCGAGGAGGACCGGGCGAGGCTCGACGCCGGCGCTGACATCGTCGTCGAAATAAGGGTGCGCGCCACTGCCAGCGGTCGCCCCCGCCAGACCCGCTGATGCCGGACGCTGCCCGCCCCGCCTCGCTGGTCGCTCGCCGACGCCTCGGGCATCGCTCGACCCGTCGCTCCCTCGGCGCTGTTGCCCTGTTCAGCCGAGAGCCTGATCAGCGTGGCCCGCCAGCCGGCCCCATCGGCAGGGCTCGCCATCAGGCGCGTTACTGCCGGGCCGCTCGTCGGGACCGCCCGTCGGGACCGCTCGTCGGGGCCGCTCGGCAGGTCGCTCAGCGGGTCGCACCTCCTGCGACAGCGGCCGCTGCCGGCCTGCCGGTCACGGTGGCCGCGGCGGCGAGATAGTGGCGGAGCGCCTCGCGCAGCTGATGGGCTGCGTGGGTCACGTTATCGGTCGCCGCCAGCACCGTGCCGGCTGGTCGCTTCTGCGCTGCTTCCTCGTCGCTGCGTTCACCGATGGTGGCGTTGCCGCGTTCACCGATGGTGGTCGTGACGGCGCGTGTCGCCTCGCTGGATTCCACCGCGCGTTGGCTGATCTCGCTAGTGGCCGCACCTTGCTCCTCGACCGCCGCCGCGATCGCGGTGGTCGTCGCATTCAGTCGGTCGATAACCGCGGCAATCGTGTCGACGGCGCTCACCGCCTCTCGACTCACCGCATCGATTTTCCGCAGCTCCTCGGTGATGCCCACCGTCGCGTGCTCGGTCTCGGTCGCGAGCGCCTTCACCTCGGCCGCGACCACAGCGAAGCTGCGCCCCGCCTCGCCGGCCCGGGCTGCCTCGATGGTCGCGTTGAGGGCCAAGAGGTTGGTCTGTGCGGCGATGTCCTTGATCAAGGTGACCGCTCGCTCGATCACGGCAGCCGTCGAGGCGAGGCGATGGACGACCTCCCGCGTCGCCGTGGCTTCCGCGGCGGCGCCATCGCTCTCCACCTGCGCCTGGGCGAGCTGGCGGCCGATTTCGCCGATCGAGGCCGCAAGCTCGGTCGCCGCCGCCGCAACGCCGTCGACATGCCCGTGCGTGGCCCCGGCCGAGCCGGCGACCATCTCCGCGCAATCGGCCAGCCCCTCGGCTGCATCGCCGAGCGAATCCGCGATGCTCGACACATCCCGCTCGAACGCGGCGGTCATCTCGGCAAAACGGCCGATCCGCGCGGCCATCGCACCGCTCGCCGCGTTGATGGCGGCCGCCTGCCGGCCGAAAGCGCCGGGCAGACCATGCGTCATGATCCGCCGATAGTGCTCGCCGCGCTCGACCGCCGCGAGCGACGCCCCGGCCTCCCGGGCGAAGGCATCGGTGACGTCGAGGACGTGATTGAAGCCGTGCATCGTTCGGCCGAGCGGACCGCCATCCGTGATCGCCAGGACGCGCGCTTCGAGATCGCCCGCAGCCGCTGCTTCGGCGCAAGCCGCGAGCCGGCCCAAATCACCCCGCAGCCGCCATGTTCGCCAGACGGCAATAGCGGTGGCCGCCAGCGTGAGAGCACCCACGCCGGCCGAGACGACCGACGACAGTGGCAAGAGCCCAGCCTGCGCCGCCCCGAGAGCGACGACCCCCGAGGCCACTGTCGCCATGGCGGCGAGCAGACTAGAGAGCGAACATGAGGGCATCGTAGCTCTCTCCTCGTGCATCGGCCCAAGCCCTGAGCCGGGCGCTCGAGCGTTCGAGGGCACGCCCGCGATCGCCTTCGGCAGCCTCGATCGCCAAAAGCTCGCCGTAGAGCGGACGAATGACGTCCAAGGCACGATCGGTTGGCCGCCGTCTGTTCGAATGGTAGCCGAGAACGGCTCCGGACGCGTCGACGGACGGCGTCACGTGTGCCAGGACCCAATAATGATCGCCGTTCTTGCAGAGGTTCTGCACATAAGCGAAAATCTCGCGACCGGCCTGGATCCGCTGCCACAGGAGGGCGAAGATCGCGCGCGGCATCTCGGGGTGGCGGATCATGTTGTGCGGTCGGCCGATCACCTCTCGCTCACGGTAGTCGGAGATCTCGAAGAAGATGCGATTGGCGTAGACGATGCGGCCTTTGCTGTCGGTCTTGCTGACGATGATATCGTCGTCGCCCAATCGGCGATCGACGCCGGTCGGCACGATGCGCTGTCGTCCCCGTTCCCGCTTGCCCGAGCTCGCTGCGTGCATGTCCGTTCGTCTCCGAAGTCGCGCCGATCACGACGCCCATCATGCCGACCGAACCTCGAGATTCGGTTAACGGCGGAGATTTCCCGCGCTCCCGCCGACTGAATTTATCGGCTCCGCCTGGTTCGCGCGCGTAGCCCCCGGCCGCGTCGCTTGCTAGTCTCCGTCCTGCCATGGTGACCAACCTGCACGAATTCACCGTCTCCGAGCTCGCCTTCTCGCTGAAGAAGACGATCGAAGACTCGTTCGGCCTGGTTCGGGTCCGGGGCGAGATCTCGGGCTTCAAGCGGGCGGCTTCGGGCCACCTCTATCTGGCTCTCAAGGACGACAAGGCGGTCCTGGACGGGGTCTGCTGGCGGGGCACGGCGACCAAGCTCGGCTTTCGCCCGGAGGACGGCCTCGAGGTCGTCTGCACCGGCCGGCTCACGACGTATCCCGGCCGCTCGCGCTACCAGCTCGTGATCGAGCACATGGAGCCCGCCGGCGTCGGCGCCTTGATGGCGCTCTTCGCGGAGCGCAAGCAGCGGCTCGAGGCCGAGGGCCTGTTCGATCCGGCCCGGAAGCGGCCCCTGCCCTATTTGCCGGCGCGCATCGGCATCGTGACCTCGCCCACGGGTGCGGTGATCCAAGACATCCTGCATCGGCTCGCCGAGCGCTTTCCCGTCCACGTCCTGCTCTGGCCGGTCCTGGTCCAGGGCGAGGGCGCGGCCGAGCAGATCGCCGGCGCCATTGCGGGCTTCGACCGGCTCGCCGCCGAGGGCGCCATTCCGCCGCCCGACGTGCTGATCGTGGCCCGGGGCGGCGGGTCGATCGAGGATCTCTGGGCCTTCAACGAAGAGATCGTGGCCCGGGCCGCCGCGGCCTCCACGATCCCGCTGATCTCGGCCGTGGGCCACGAGACCGACACGACCCTGATCGATTTCGTCGCCGACCGCAGAGCCCCTACGCCCACGGCCGCGGCCGAAATCGCCGTGCCGGTCCGGGCCGAGCTCCTGGCCACGCTCACGGGCTTGGCCGAGCGGCTGATCCACGCCAGCGAGCGCGGGCTGGTCGAGCGGCGCCGCCATCTCGACGGCCTCGCCCGCGGTCTGCCCGACCCCGAGGCCCAGCTGCGTTATGCCGAGCAGCGGCTCGACGACCTCGCCGAGCGGCTGCGGCTGCGGACGCCGCTGGTGCTGCTCGAGGAGCGCGCCGAGCGCGTCCAGACCCGCCACGCGAGGCTGGCCGAGCTTGCCCGTGACGCGCTCCGCGATGCCGGCCGCGGCCTGGAGCGGCGGCCGCAGGCGAGCCTGGATGCAGCGATCACCACCGCGCTGAAGGGCTTCACGCAACGTCTCGACGGGCCGGCCAAGCTCCTGGAAAGCCTCAGCCATCGCCGGGTGCTCGAGCGCGGCTATGCCTTGGTTCACGGGCCGGCCGGGCTGGTGACCACCGCTGCGGTCGCTGCCAGGGAAGCGCTGCTCGAGGTCGAATTCGCCGACGGGCGTCTGCCGGTCCGGCCTGCGACCGGTTCGGCCCAGCCCCGAGCCAAGCCCCGAACCAAGCCCAAGCGCCAGCCGGCCGGCAAAGGCGCCAGCGGGGCCAAGGCCCAGGGAAGCCTGCTTTGAGCGACCAGTCGCCTCCCGACCGCCCATCCGGTGACCGCCCGATCGACCAGCTCCTGGCGGTGATGCGCCGACTCCGGGACCCCGAGCGCGGCTGTCCCTGGGACATCGAGCAGACCTTCGCGACCATCGCACCCTATACGATCGAGGAGGCCTACGAGGTCGCCGACGTGATCGAACGCGGCGCCCTGGACGAGCTGCCGGGCGAGCTCGGCGATCTCCTGCTGCAGGTCGTCTACCACAGCCGGATGGCCGAGGAGGCCGGGCTTTTTGCCTTCGACGACGTGGCCCTGGCCATCACCGAAAAGCTGATCGCCCGTCACCCGCACGTTTTCGCGGCCGAAGAGGTCAGAACGGCTGCCGCCCAGCGCGAGCACTGGGAGGTGACCAAGGCGGCCGAGCGGGCGGCGAAGGCAGCGGCGAACGGTACGGTGCCGAGCCGCCTCGACGACCTGCCCCAGGGCCTGCCGGCACTGACGCGCGCGATGAAGCTGCAAAAGCGGGCCGCCCGGGTCGGTTTCGACTGGCCGGACCTCGAGGGCGTGCGGGCCAAGGTCAACGAAGAGCTCGACGAGCTGGAAGCCGCCCCGGGTCCGGACGCGCGCGAGGACGAGCTGGGCGATCTCCTCTTCACCCTCGTCAACCACGCGCGGCGGCTGGGCCTCGACCCCGAGACGGCGCTCCGCCGCGCGAATGCCAAGTTCGAGCGCCGGTTTCGCGCGATGGAAGGGGCGAGCGAGGCACCGCTCGAGACGCTCGATCTGGCTGCCCTCGAAGCGCTCTGGCAGGCGGCCAAGCGGGGCACCAGCCCGTAACGCTCAGCGCGCCGGCGGCGGCGTGCCCTTGGCGATGCCGCGCAACAGGCGGCCGAGGATATCCGCGCCGGTGACGATCCGCCGGTCTTTTTCGGTCCAGAGCAGGATCAGGTCCTCGTCGATCACGTCGTCGCCTTGGTACTCGGGATCGACGCCGAGCCGGGTCAGGATGCGGCCCAGAGGCTCGTCCGGATCGCTGGTGATCAGCGGATGGTGGCAGAAAGCGGCCGGATCGAACGGCCCGCTACCGAAGAGGGCATGGCCGAGGCAGTCGGGCACGTCGAGGGCGAGGCGCGGCCGGCCAGTGGCCTGCTCCGTGATGATCGCCCAGGTCCGACCGCTGGCGGCGAGGCGGGTGAGGAACGGGTCGGCAGGCTCGAGCGTCACAGTCGGGAAGACCGCGCGGCCGTTCTCGAAGGGCAGGGGAATGATGCTCTCGGGATCGAGCGGCTCGCCTTCCGCGCGGATCGGCAGATCGTCGAGGGCCAGGAAGTTGATGGCGCCGGTGGCTTCGACGTGACCCACCTCGGTGCTGCTGTCGGCCGCGTGCTGGCGGAGCACGCCCATGATCTCGACTTCGCGCAGCCATGGCATGGTCTCGATCCCGACCGTCCGGTCGAGGATGCGGCCGATCGGCCAGGCAACCGGATAGAGCACGAACCGGTAGATCTTGAGAATCGGGGCGAAGAAAGCGGCGACCCGGAGCGCGTTGCGGCTGAACCAGGCCTGCGGGAGGATCTCGCCGAAGATGGTGATGACCACGGTCGAAAAGAGAAAGGCGGCGAGGCCCGCCAAGACCGAGTCGACCAGGAGCGTCAGCAGCACGTTCACGCTCACATTGCCCCAGAGGATCGTCACCAGCGTGACATTGGCGTCCTCGCGAAACGCCAGCACGGTCTTCGCATCGGGGTTGCCTTCGTCGACCATGGCCTCGAGATGCAGCCGGCCGATGCTGAAGACGGCGAGGTTGAGGCCGGAGAGCGTGGCGGACTGGCTGACGCAGAAGGCGACGGCGAGCCAGAGCAGGAGGTCGTTCATGGGCGGGACCGAGATTCGTTGCGCGATCGGCGCACTATGAAGCCGACCATGACCGGGTGCCAGGGACCGGGTGCCAGGGACCGGGTGCCAGGGACCGAAATCAGCGACGCCCGCCGACGGTCGCCTCGGCGGCGGCGATCAGTGCTCCCGCGATCGTGACCCTGCCGACCGGCCGCGCCCCCGGGCGACTCGCAACTCCAGCATGACCCGAGGCCGCTGATCGGCTAGACTGTCAGCCCCTACCGGAGAGACTCGCTCTGGTCGAGTCGACGGTGCGGAGATCTCGCATGCGCAGTCTCTTGCTTCTTTCGGTTCTGTTGCTGGCCGGGCTCGCGGCCGCTAACGACAGCTTCGCGCCCGATCGGCACTTTTCCCTGATCGATCCGGCGAGGCTCGATCCGGCGGCCGCGGAGCGGGCCTATGCCCGGGTCGTGGACGACATGGCGGCCCGTTTCGCCACCTCCGGCGAGCCCGCCGCCAAGGTTTATCGCCGCTGGTTGCGAACCAACCGCCGGCCCTATCTCTCGGCTACGCACGGCTCGCGCTACGTCAACAACTACGTCAATCGCCCGGCCAGGGTCTACGGCACGCTCGAGCCGGGCGAGGCGATGCCGGTCGGCAGCATCATCGCCAAGGACGCGGTCTCGGTCGACAGCAGCGGCGCCGTGCTGCCCGGTGCCCTGGCGCTGATGGAGAAGATGGAGGCCGGCTACGACAGCGTGGCGCGCGATTGGCGCTATGTCCTGATCCTGCCGGACGGCAGCATTTTCGCCGACAGCAGCGGCGCCAATCCCGCGGGCACCGGCTACTGCGTCGACTGCCACGCAACGGCGGGCGACGATGCCGATCATCTTTTCCTCATGCCGCCGGGTGTGGCCCGAAGCCCGCACGCGGCGCCGTAGCACGCTGCCGACGAACGCTCGGCGGCCGCGACAGTGCCACCGCTGGACAACAGCGCTGTCGTCTGTGATGCAAGGGCTGCTCGCTCGGCTTTGTCGGATGCCCCACGCCCATGCCACCGCAACCCCCGTCCTCGACCGAGGTCGTCGTCATCGGCGGCGGTGTCGCCGGGGTCTCGACCGCTTGGTATCTCGATCGGTTGGGAGTCCCTGTCGTCCTCTGCGAAAAGGGGCGGATCGCGGGCGAGCAGTCGTCCAGGAATTGGGGCTGGATCAGAAAGCAGGGGCGTGATCCGGCCGAGTTGCCGCTGATCATCCAGAGCCTGCGGTTTTGGGCCGAGATCGCGGCCGAGTTGCCCGAGGACATCGGCTGGACGGTCGGCGGGGTCACCTACCTGGTCGAGACCGACGCGGACGCCGCCCGCTATACGGCTTGGCTCGAGCATGCCCGGGCCTATCAGCTCGACAGCCGGATGCTGTCGGTGGCCGAGACCGACGCCTTGATCCCGAACCTCCGGGCGCCGCATCGAGGCGCCCTGCACACACCCTCCGATGCCCGGGCGGAGCCCGCCAAGGCCGTGCCCGCCATGGCGCGGATGCTGCAAGCGAGCGGCGTGCCGGTCTTCGAGTCTTGTGCCGTGCGGACGATCGAGCGCGCGGCCGGCCGGGTCACCGGCGTCGTCACCGAGCACGGGCGGATCGGCTGCAGCACCGTGGTCCTGGCCGGCGGCGCCTGGTCGCGGCTGATGCTCGAGCAGCAGGGCTTCGCGCTGCCGCAATTGCAGGTGATCTCTTCGGTGCAGCGGACGACGGCAGCACCGCTGATCGCCGAGACCACGGTGGGCAGTGCCGCCGTCTCGATCAGGCGGCGGGCGGATGGCGGCTACACGCTGGCCAAGAGCGGCGCGTCCCGGGCGGAGCTCGTCCCGGCCAATCTCCGCCATGCCCGGCCCTATCTGCCGGTCTTGCAGCGCGATTGGCGAAAGTTGAAGTTCCGCCTCGGCAAGCCGTTTTTGGACGCGCTCCTGGAGAAAGCCTGGGACGGCGATACCGAGAGCCCGTTCGAGCGGACGCGGGTGCTCGACCCGACGCCGGATCACGGCCTGCTGGATCAGGTGCTGGCCTCGGCCAAGGCGGCGTTTCCGCAATTGGCCGATGTCCGGTCGGCGGAGCGTTGGGCCGGGGCCATCGACGTGCTGCCGGACGAGATCCCGGTCCTGGGGCCGGTTCCCGGGATCGACGGGCTCCTCGTTGCCACGGGCTTTTCGGGGCACGGGTTCGGCATCGGGCCGGCTGCCGGCTACGTCACGGCCCAGCTCGCCGCCGGGCGGACGCCGGCGGTCGATCTCGGCGCCTTCAGTGCCGCCCGCTTTGCTTGATATGGAGGCTTGTCGCACCCGGCCGGGTGTTACAGAACGTCCGTCATGACTGAAGAAAGCGCTGACGTCGTCGTCATCGGCGGTGGGATCACCGGGGCCGCCACGGCCTATGCCGCGGCGCGGGACGGCGTCGATGTCGTCCTGGTCGAGCGCTTCGGCCTCGCCGCCATGGCGTCGGGCTGGACCCTGGCCGGGGTCCGGCAGAGCGGCCGCCATCCGGCCGAGCTGCCGCTGGCCCGGGCCGCGGTTGCTCGCTGGGCCGGCCTCGACGACGAGCTCGAGGCAAAGACCGGCTACCGCCGCCACGGCAATATGCGCCTGGCGCGCGACACAGCGGAAGTCGAGGCCATCCGCCGGCTGGTGGACGAGCAGGGCCGGCTCGGCCTCGAGCTCGAATTTCTGCGCTCGACCGAGGCCGTGCGTGAGCGCGAGCCGGCCTTGGCCCGGACCGTCCTGGCCGCGTCCTTCTGTGCCAGCGACGGCAGCGCCGATCCGGTCGCGAGCGTTCGCGCCTTCGCCCGGGCGGCCGAACGCCACGGCGCCCGGTTGCTGGAGGGCGAGCGGGTCATCGGCCTCGAGGTCCAGGGTGGCCGGCTGCAAGCCGTCCGCACCGGGCAGCGGCGTATCCCGACCCGGCATGCCGTCATCGCCAGCGGGGTCTTCGGCAACGAGCTCTTGGCGCCGCTCGAGCTGGCCGTGCCGTTGCGCCAGCCGATGGTCACCGTCTTGCAGACCGAACCCCTGCCGCCGCTTCTCGGGCCGGTCCTGGGCGTGGCCAATGCCGATATGGCCGGGCGGCAGGAAGGCAGCGGCCGGCTTCGGGTGACCAGCGGCGCCGGCGATTGGCAGGGTGTGATGACGACCGAGCCCGTACCCCGCGTCTCGCCCACGGCCGGCAGCGTGGCCCAGGTGGTGACCAAGCTCGCCCATGTCCTGCCGGCCTTCGAGACGGCGGCCATCCATGCCGTCTGGGCCGGGCTGCTCGATCTCACCCCCGATGCGCTGCCGGTGCTCGACCGGGTCCCGGGGGTGGACGGGCTCTTTGCCGCGATGGGCTTTTCCGGCCACGGTTTCGGCATCGGGCCGGTCACCGGCGAGATCATGGCGGGGCTGGTTCGGGGCGAGCCCAGCGATTTCGACCTCGCCCCCTTTCGCTTCGATCGGTTCAACCGGACTGCCGCCGAAGTCGGGCTGACGCTGCATGGTTGAGGGTACGGTCGACGTCGCGGTGATCGGTGCCGGGCTCGTCGGCAGCGCGGTGGCGCTGGGCCTCGCCAGGCTGGGCCAGCGCGTCGTCCTGCTCGACGAGGGGGACGATCGCTGGCACGCGTCGGGCGGCAATTTCGGCCTCGTCTGGGTGCAGGGCAAGGGCGCCAAGTCCGGCGCCTATGCCGCCTGGACCCGGGCTTCGGCCGAGGCCTGGCCGGCTTTCGCGGCCGAGCTCGAGGACGCCGTCGGGCTCGATCCGGCCTACGCCAAGACCGGCGGGCTCAGCCTCTGCCTCGACGAGACCGAGCTCGAGGCGCGGGCGACGCTGATCAAGCGGATGCACAACCAGCCGGCGCCCGGCGCCAACGATGCCGAGATGCTCGATGCGATCGAGCTGCACCGGCTGGTGCCCGGCCTCGGGCCGCGGGTGGTGGGCGCCAGCTTCTGCCCGCATGACGGGCATGCCGACCCGCTCCGCACCTTGCGCGCGCTGCAGGCGGCCTTCGTGCAGGCCGGCGGCAGCATCCGCCGTGGCGTTCGCATCGAGAGCATCGATGCCGCTGGTGGCGGCTTTCGCCTCGCGGGGCAGGTCTCGGTGATCGAGGCGGGGCGGGTCGTGCTCGCGGCCGGGCTCGGCAATCGGCACCTGGCGCCCATGGTCGGTCTGGCCGCACCGGTGCGGCCACAGCGCGGGCAGATCCTGGTGACTCATCGCGTGCCCGAGCTCTGCCCTTACGCCTGCCATCGGTTTCGCCAGACGGCCGATGGCACGGTAATGCTGGGCGACACGCACGAGGAGGTGGGGCTGGATACGGGCACGACGCAGCGCGCGGCCCACGACTTGGCCGCCTATGCCGCCGCCTGCTTTCCGGCGCTGGGCAATGCCCGGGTGATCCGCCAATGGGCGGCGCTCAGGGTGCTCTCGCCCGACGGGCTGCCGATCTATGCACAGTCGACCACCCATCCGGGCGCCTTCGTCGTCACCTGCCACAGCGGCGTCACCCTGGCCGCGATCCATGCCGGCGAGCTGGCGGGGGCGATTGCGGCGGGTAACCTGCCGCCGGCCGTCGCGAGCTTCGCACCCGGTCGGTTCAGCGAGGCGGCATGAGCGCGTTCAAGGCTTTGCCCGGCGCCACCACCGTGCGGCTCGAGGTCGATGGCGCGGCGTGTGAGGCGCCGGAAGGGGCCAGTGTCGCCACGGCCCTCCTGCTCGCCGACCGGGCCGCTTTCGGCCGGCATCCGGTGAGCGGCGAGGCGGAAGGGCCCTGGTGCCTCATCGGGGTCTGTTTCGGCTGTCTGGTCGAGATCGACGGGGTGGCCGACCGGCAGGCCTGCCTCGTGCCCGTCCGCGACGGCATGGCCGTGCGCACACAGGCGGAACGGGGCTGACATGGAGGAGACCGAGCTTGCCATCATCGGGGCTGGGCCGGCCGGGCTCACCGCCGCCCGAGCCGCCGCCGCCCGGGGCCTCGCCGTCGTCGTGCTGGACGAGAATCCGGCCGCCGGCGGCCAGGTCTGGCGGGGTGGGGCCGGTGGCGGGGCCGAGGCCTTCGCCCGGGCCGAGCGGGCCGGCGCCACCTTTCGCTTCGGCGCCACCGTCTGGGACGTGACGGCCGAGAATGTCATCGCTTGGAGCGACGGGGCGAAGAGCCGGCGCTTGCAGGCCCAGGCGATCCTCGTGGCATCGGGCTCGATGGAGCGGCCGGTGGCGTTCAAGGGCTGGACGTTGCCGGGGGTGATGGGTGTCGGGGCGCTGCAGACGGCGTTCAAGAGCGGCGGCGTGGTGCCGGCGGGCGACTGGGTCATGGCGGGCTCTGGTCCCCTGCCGCTTCTGGTCCTGGCCGAGTTCGCAGCCAAGGGATGCAAGCCCAAGGCCTATCTCGATACGACGATGCGGGGCGGCCTCGGCGGCGCGCTGCCTTATCTCGTGGGCGCCATCGGCAAGCCGGAATTCAGCCGTGGCCTCCGCCTCCTGGTCGCCCGGGCGCTTTCCAGCGTGAAGGTTTATCGCTGGGTCAACGAGATCGAAGCTCTGGGCCAGGATCGGATCGAGGCCGTGGTGGCGACCCTGGGCAGCGGAACTGTGCGCCTCGAGACCCCGCTTTTGGCGGTTCACGAAGGCGTCGTGCCGCAGACCGCCATTGCCCGGCTGCTCGGCGTCGAGCATCGCTGGAACGAGCTCAGGCGGGCCTTCGAGCCGGTGCTCGATGCGCATGGCCGGGTCGAGGATCGCATGCTCTGGATCGCCGGCGACGGGGCCGGGATCGAGGGCGAGGCGAGCGCCGTGCTGCAGGGCGAGATCGCCGCCTTCGACATCGGCCACGCGCTCGAGCGGATCGATACCCAGACCCGCGACCGCCGCTGCGGCTGGCTGCGTGCGCAGCGCGCCCGCCAGCAGAAGCTGCGCCGCTTCATCGACCACCGCTACCCGCCGCCCGAGCTCGCCCGCGGTCTCGAGGACGAGGTGATCGTCTGCCGCTGCGAGCGGGTCACGGCCGGCGCCATCCGGGCCGCGATCGCCGAGGGGGCCACGGGCCCCAACCGGATCAAGACCTTCACCCGCTGTGGCATGGGCCTCTGTCAGGGGCGGATGTGCGGGCTCTTGCTCAGCGAGCTCACCGCCTTGACGACGAAGCGGCGAATGGACGAGGTGGGCGCCTTGCGCATCCGGCCACCCTTGAAGCCCGTTCGCCTGGCCGAGCTGGCTGGCCTCGAGCCTTGAGCCCAGACGCCGATCTGATCGTGGTCGGCGGCGGGCTGATGGGGCTCTCGGCGGCATTGCACGCGGCGAAGGCCGGGCTCGCTGTCGTCGTCGTCGAGCGAGACTGGCCGGGCCGGCATGCGTCCGGGGCCAATGCCGGGGGCGTGCGCTCCTTGAACCGGCACGATGCCGAGATCCCCTTGGCCCGGGCAGCGGTCGGGATGTGGCGGGAGATCGAGGCGCTGGTCGACGACGATTGCGGCTTTGCGGCCAGCGGTCAGGTCCGGGTCGCCGAGGACGATGCCCAGGCCGAGCTGTTGCAAGCGCGTGTCGCTCGCCTCGAGGCCATGGGCTACGACCACGAGCGCTGGATCGACCGGGCCGAGCTTGGAGCACGGGTTCCGGCCATCGCACAGCACTGCACCGGTGCGATCTGCGTCGACGATGACGGCCATGCCGATCCGCAGCGTACGACCAGGGCCTTCGCTGCAGCCGTGCAGCAGGCGGGTGTGGCGATCGAGGCCGGCGTCACCGCCCTGGCGATCGAGCCCGGTGGTGGCGCGCTCGCCGTCTCGACCGCGACTGGCAGGCTCGTCGCACCCCTGGTGGTGAACGCCGCCGGGGCCTGGGGGGCCGGGCTCGCGGGCTGTCTCGGCGATCTGGTGCCGCTGCGTCCGGTGGCGCTGCAGATGGTGGTGACCGAGCGCTTGGCGCCGTTCGTGCGACCCGTCATCGGCAGCGCCGGGCGCCAGCTGTCGTTCAAGCAGGTGCCGACCGGGCAGGTGGTGATCGGCGGCGGGTTCGAAGGAATCGCCGATGCGGCAACTGGCCTGAGCCGGCTCGACCACCCTGCCCTGGCCCAGAATGTCGCCAATGCCCGCGCCCTCTTTCCAGGCCCATTAGCCGATGCCCGGATCCTGCGCGCCTGGGCCGGGATCGAGGGGGTGACGGCGGACGGCCTGCCGGTGATCGACCGGAGCCGCGCTCATCCCGGCCTCGTCCATGCTTTCGGCTTCAGCGCGCACGGCTTTGCGCTCTCGCCCCTGGTCGGCCGGCTGGTGGTGGACTTGCTGCTCGATCGACCATCCAATCTCGATCTGCAGCCGTTCAGGCTCGACCGATTCCCCTGAGGAGACCTCCCATGCTCGACCCAAAAGGCCGCGTTGTCCTCGTCTCCGGTGCCAGCCGCGGCATCGGCGCCGCCATCGCCAGGCATCTCCTGGGTCAGGGTTATGCGGTGAGTCTCGGTGCCAGAAAGCCGGCTGATCTCGACGCGGTGACGGCCGGTTTTGCCGAGCCACAGGTCCACCACGCCCACTACGATGCCGAGGACCGGGCGAGCCACGAAGCCTGGGTCGCTGCTGCGATGGAGCGCTTCGGGCGCATCGACGGGCTGGTCAACAATGCCGGGATCAGCGTGAAGGCGTCGATCGAGACGGTGACGGAAGACGAATTGGATCGGATTTACGCGGTCAACGTCAAGGCGCCACTGAACATGATCAAGCATGCGCTGCCCGCCTTGCGCGCATCCGGTGCCGGGCGGATCGTCAACATCGCGTCGCTGTCGGGCAAGCGGGTCAAGAACGACAACGTGGCCTATGCGATGAGCAAGTTCGCCGTCATGGCGTTGACCCACAGTGCCCGCCGGCTCGCCTGGGAGGACGGGGTGCGGGCCACGGCCGTCTGCCCGAGCTTCGTTGCGACCGACCTCGTGGCCGATGTCACCAAGGTGGCAAGGGCCGAGATGATCGATCCGGCTGATCTGGCAAATCTCGTCGGCACGATCATTGCTCTGCCGAACACTGCCGCCGTTGCCGAGCTTCTGGTCAATTGTCGGCTGGAAGACTCGTTGTGAGGTCCGGGTGAACGCCGGTCTTGTCGCCGGCGTTCGATCCCGCCACAACCATGAGAACGCCGATCACAAAACAAGGGGGACGTCACCATGACGAAATGGCTCGCCACCAGTGCCGCGGCACTCCTGCTCACAGCCGGCCCGGCCCTGGCCCAGCAGACCACGCTGAATATCGGCATGGCCTCGGCCGATGTCGGCCGGCTCGACCCGCACAACGCCACGACCACGCCGGACAAGGGCGTGCTCCACTACATCTTCAGCGGCCTGGTGCGCATCAAGCCCGGCGAAGCCAGCCCCGAGTTCATCGAGCCCGACATCGCCGAGAGCTGGGAATCGTCCGAGGACGGCCTCACCTGGACCTTCCAGATCAGGGAAGGTGTGCAGTGCCACGGCGACTATGGCGAGCTCACCGCCGAGGACGTGGTCTGGAGCCTCGAGCGCGCCCGCGATCCGGAGCGTTCGTCCTTCGCCAACGACTATGCCGCCGTCGACACCATCACCGCCACCGGTGAGAACGAGGTCGAGATCGTCCTCAGCCAACCGGTACCGTCACTGCTCGGACTTTACGTCAATTATCACGGCGGCAATATCGTCTGCCGCGAGGCGGTCGAGGCGCTGGGCGAGGACTTCAACCTCAACCCCATCGGCACCGGCCCCTTCATGTTCGCCGAGTACCAGCCACAGCAATATGTCCGCCTGGTGGCGCACGAGGACTATTTCCGCGGTGCGCCGCATCTCGAGGAGATCAACTACCGCTACATTCCGTCCGACGCGTCACGTGACCTCGCCTTCCAGTCGGGCGAGCTCGACATGATCTACGGTCGCCAGGACGAGACCTGGGTGGACCGGATCAGCCAGGTGCCGGGTGCTGTCGTCACCGTCATGGAGCCGGGCGAGATGTCGGTGCTCAGCCTCAACATGACGATGCCCCCCCTGGACGACGTGCGCGTCCGCCGGGCCATCGCCCACGCCCTCGACCGCGACGCCATGGTCCAGTTCCGCGGCCCGTCGGTCACTCGCCCGGCGATCTCGCCGGTGCCCGAGGGCTATCTCGGCTACACCGACGACGTGCCGACCTACGAGTTCGATATCGAGCGGGCAAAGGAACTCCTGGCCGAGGCCGGCTTTCCGGATGGGGTGACGATCAACACCATCCACACCACGCTGCCCGGCATGCTGGCCACGATCGAGGTGGTCCAAGCACTCCTCGCCGATGCCGGCATCAACCTCGAGATCACCCAGGTCGAGCACGCCACCTTCCACGCGCAGATCCGCGAAGACCTCTCACAGCTGGTGCACTACTCGGCCGCCCGCTTCCCGATCGCCGACGTCTACCTGACCCAGTTCTTCTACGGCCCCTCGACCGTCGGCCTGCCGACCGCGGTGACCAACTTCTCGCATTGCGATGTCGCGGATGCCGAGATCGAGGCGGCGCGCACCGAGACCGATCCCGAAAAGCAGCTGGAGCTCTGGGCCACCGCGCAACAGAAGATCATGGAAGAGGTCTGCGGCATTCCGGTCTACCAGAACATGCAGCTCTGGGCTTGGAAGGACACGCTCGACCTCGGCACCGAGGTCAATGGTTCGTTGAACCTGAGCCCGCCCGTCACCGAGCAGGCTCGGTTCACCGAGTAGGTACGTTGACGGAAGAGTCGGGGAGGCAGCGCCTCCCCGCGCCCCACCGGTCTTTTGGCCAGTCGCTTGCCCCAAATAACGGTGGGGCGTGGGGAGGATCATCCTCCCCACATCCTTGCTTCACTGCATGACCGCCTTCGTCCTCAAACGCCTGGGCTTTGCGGTCTTCACGCTTTTTGCCGTCTTGACCCTGGTCTTCTTCATCGTCCGCGTCCTGCCGGGCGATCCGGCCATGGTGATCCTGGGCGATCAGGCGAGCATGGCGGCGATCGAGCAGTTGCGCATCCGACTCGGCCTCGATCAGCCGATCTACGTCCAATACGTCACGTTTCTGCAGGGTGTCTTCACCGGCGACTGGGGCGTTTCCATGGTCACCGGCCGGCCGGTGATCCGGGAGATCCTGAACGTGCTGCCGGCGACGATCGAGCTCACTTTGGTCTCGTTGATCCTGGGGGCGGTGGTCGGCATTCCCTTGGGCATTTGGGCCGCCATCAATCGGAACGAGCTGCCGGACTATGTGACCCGCCTGGGCTCGCTCCTCGGCCTCTCCTTCCCCGCCTTCGTCTCGGCCATCCTGCTGCTGCTGGTCTTCGCCATCCAGCTCCGCTGGTTTCCGGTCATCTCCTCCGGCCAGGGCGAGACGATCGGTGCCCGCATCCGCGATTTGACGCTGCCGGCCATCAATCTCGGCCTCATCATGGCGGCCTACATCACCCGCGTGACCCGCTCCTCGATGCTGGAAGTCCTGGGCCAGGACTTCGTCCGCACCGCGCGCGCCAAGGGTGTCCCCTGGGGCGTCATCGTCTGGCGGCACTGTCTCCGCAATGCGCTCATTCCGGTGGTCACCGTGGTCGGGCTCTATCTGGGCATCCTGATCGGCAACTCGGTGCTGACCGAGATCGTCTTCAACCGGCCGGGGCTCGGCAAGCTGATCGTGGGGGCCTTGAACCAGCGCGACTACACCATGCTGCAGGGGATGATGGTGATCTACACTCTGATCGTGGTGGCGGTGAATCTGCTCACCGACCTCAGCTACGG
>JAABSG010000399.1 GCA_011390475.1 Geminicoccaceae bacterium
GCGCGATCGAGCTGGCTCGGCGCGCCCGGCTGGGCGACGTTGCGGTCGCCCAGCCAAGTCGTGCTGCCGGTCAGTTCAGGACGGCGGCCATGGTCACGAAGTAGATCTCGTTGCCGAGGGTGAAGGTGGAGGTCTTGTTGATCACCTCGGTGCCACCCTGGGTCAAGCCGCCCGCCCCAACTTGTGCCTGTCCATCGCCGGTGGTCGCGGTCTGGCCCACGAAAAGGCCCAGGGCGGTCTTGAACAAGCCACTGTCGGTGACCGTCACCTCGCCTTCGATTTGCGCTTCGGCGGTGCCATCGGGTGAAGTGACGCCAGCAAGGGCAAAGAGCGGGGTGCTGATCGTTCCAAGCGACGTCGCCGATGCCGAACCGCCGCCGGAGGCCGCGAGGGCTTGAATGATCGCCCCGGCCTCGGCGCCGGCGGTGATGGTGTCGAGCTCGTGGTCGGAGAGTGTCAGGGGTTCGGCGGCCAGTGCGGCGTTGCCGGCCGTCAGCAGCGCCATTCCAAATAGCGCAGGCGTCAAACGAGACATGGACCGTTCTCCTCGGTTTTCATTTATCCGTAGCGAGCGTACGGCCATTAACCAAGTTGTCAATCGCGCGAAAGACTGATGGCCATTCGGGCCAATTTAGCGCCGACGGTGTCTTGAAGTGAGCGGGTGGCCGGTAGTACTGGCAGGTCGGAAAGATGTACAATCGGGAGTATTGGTCGCGTTTGAATTGATCGCGTTGGCTCGGTGTGCCCGGCTGGGCGACGTTGTGGTCGCCCAGCCGGGTCGTGCTGCCGGTCAGTTCAGGACGGCGGCCATGGTGACGAAGAAGGTCTCGTTGCCGAGGGAGAAGGTGTTCGTTTTGTTGAACACTTCGGTGCCGCCTCCGGTGACGCCCGTCGCACCGACATCGGCCACGCCGTTGCCAGTGGTCGTGGTCTGCGCCGCAAAGAAGCCCAGCGCGGTCTTGAATAAGCCGCTGTCGACGACTGATACCTCGCCGCTGATCTCCGCAGCGGCGCTGCCGCCAGGGCCGGCCGCCCCAACCGGGCCAAGCGCGAGCGGGCCGCTATCCAAGCGACCGTCGAAAAAGGGACCATTACTCGCGCCACCACCCGAAACAAACACGCCGATAATCGCCCCGGCCTCGGCGCCGGCGGTAATGGCGTCGAGCTGGTGGTCGGTGAGCTGGAAGGGCTCTGCGGCCAGCGCCGCGGCACTGCCGGTCGTCAGCAGCGCCATTCCACAGAGTGCAGAGGTCAAACGAGACATGGACATCCCTCCGAAGGCTTGCTTGCAACCGAATGAGGCTACAGCCGTTAACCAAGAAGTCAATCAATTATGCCCAACCCATAGTCAGTCCGCTCAGGCCGCTGGCGGCAACGCTTGGTCTCGTGACGATGTCCAGTAATGCTCGAGAGTTCATGGAATGCGCAACCAATGGCTTCGGTCGCGGTCGAATGGTCGGGCCGTGACGCATGAATGACCATTCCGGGCTGGCAAGCCGCCCAGGACCTCTTCGGGTATTTGCAGTGAAGGGAGGCCGGCAGTCGGGTGGCGAAGCGGCGTGGCGTCGCGGCCTGGAGGCTTGGCTACCCCTTCATCGCCTGCTCGGCGTCGGCGATCACGGCTTTGCGTAGCTGGGCGTTGCGGTGGATGGTGTAGGTGGCCGAGCCGACGATCAGGAGGGCGCCGAGGGCTGTTGCGATCGACGGGACCTCGCCGTAGACCCAATAGCCGACCACGGCCATCATCAAGAGCCTGAGATAGTTCAAGGGCGCCAGTGCCGAGGCTTGGCCCATGCGCAGCGCCGTCGTGAACAGCCACTGGCCGATCGCCATGACCACGCTCATCAGAAAGACGATGCGCAAGGCCTCGATCGAGGGCGGCGTCCAGAACCAAAAGGCGAGCGGTGCCGACAAGGCGACGACCACCAGTCCCTGATAAAAGAGCACCGTCACGGTCGAATCGTGCATCGAGCCGAGCCTGAGCGAGATCACGGCGAAAGCGCCGAAGACGCCACCCAAGAGCGCCACCAGCATGAAAGGCTCGACCCCGCCGCTGAACGGCTGCAGCATGACCAACACGCCGGAGAAGCCGATGGCCGTCGCCAGCCAGCGCCGCCAGCCGACGGTTTCCTTGAGCAGCAGGGCCGCGAGGGCGGTGATGAACAAGACCTCGGTCATCTGAATCGCGGTAACGTCGGCGAGCGGCACGTAGACGATGGCGGTCAGCCCGCAGAGCATGGCGCCTACGGCGGTGACGCCGCGCAGCGCATGCATCTTGATTCCGGCCGGATGACGGATCTGATGGCGATTGAGCCAGAAGAACGGGGTCATCAGCAGCATCGTCATGATCTGCCGGATGAACACGATGACGATGATCGCCAGATGCTCGGCGGCAACCCGGATGAGCACCGCCATGACCGTGAAGGTCAAAAAAGCGGCGATGACCAGCAGTGACGCCATGAGGTCGCGCGGCACCCGGCGAACGGCATCTCCGATCCCGGCAATCTCAGGCGGCATTGGGCACAGGCAAGCAGGGCACCCCGACGGCAGCAGTCACCCACCGCAGCTCGCGGCAAGGCGCAGGGCAGACGATAGCGGCGATCGAGGTAGGGTTCCAGCGGGGACGGTAGGGCGGGGGGATGGTTGTGTGAGACGCTGGGCCCCGAATGAGAGTTGCGCGGAATAGCCGAGCGGGGAAATGTTCCCCGTGACAGCCGCAGCGAGAGCCCCTCTCTCGGCTGCATGCATGCGCTCGAGTTCGGGGG
>JAABSG010000400.1 GCA_011390475.1 Geminicoccaceae bacterium
GCCCGGCAATGATGGGCGGAAGGTGCAGCGGTGCTCCACGACGACAAGCTCGATCCTGCCGAAGCCAAGGCCCTGGCCCGCTATCAGGTGATCAGCGCCTACCTTGCTCTGGAGCCCGCTCGGGGCGAGCGCCACCAGCTCCTCGAGCAGCTCGCCGCCAAGAGCTGGGTCGGGGCCGATGGCGAGCTCTTCCAGGTCTCGGCCGAGACGATCAGGAAGTGGGTATCCCGCTACCGAGCCCGTGGGCTCGAGGGACTGCGGGACAAACCGCACCCCCTGCGGGGTGTCCAGGCGCTCGAGCCGGAGCAGATCGAGCTGGTGTGCAACCTGCGGCGTGAGGTGCCCGAGCGCAGCCTGGATCGCATCATCCAGATCGCCGAGCAGATGAAGCTGCTCAGGCCGGGCCTGCTCAGGCGCTCCACCCTGCACCGAGTGCTGCAGGCGCACGGCCTGTCCAAGCGGGCGATGCGCACGCCGGACAGGAAGGACTTGGACCGCTTCGAGGCGGACTTTCCGGGCGACCTGTGGCAGTCCGACATGCTCAGCGGCCCCTGGCTCCCCGACCCCAAGCGGCCGGGGAAATCCCGCCGAGCGTACCTTTACGCCTTCATCGACGATCACTCGCGGCTGCTGCTCCACGGACGATTCAGCTTCAAGGGCGACCTGCCCGCGCTTGAGCTCGTCTTCCGGCGCAGCCTGCAGAAATTCGGCCACGTCCGCCGCGTCTACTACGACAACGGCCAGACCTATCGCTCCCACCACATGAAGCACATCGTCGCGACCCTCGGCATTCACCGGCTGATCTTCACCCAGGTCAGGCGGCCCGAGGGGCATGGCAAGATCGAAGCGCTCAACCGCCTCATCCGCGCCGCCTTTCTCGCCGAGCTCAAGGCCTCGCACATCCAGACCCTCGACGAGCTCAACGAAGCCTTCGTGGCCTGGGTCGAGCAGGACTACAACCGGCGGCTCCACTCCGAAACCGGCCAGAGACCGCTGGACCGCTGGCGGGCCGGTCTCGAGCGCGTGAAGTGGGCCGATGAGCACAAGCTCCGGCAGGCCTTCTTATGGAAGGAGGAGCGCACCCCCGACAAGGCGGGCATCTTCTCGCTCTTCGGCACGGAGTATCAGGTGGAACCCGAGCTCGCCAGACGCCGCATCGAACTCCGCTACGACCCCGAGGTGCTCGAGCTCATCGAGGTCTGGTACAAGGGCCAGTTTGTCGAGCGCGTCCGCCCCTTCGAAGTCCACGCGCATCGCCGACCCAAGCCGGCCGCCACCGCGCAGGATGAGGTCGCCGCCGCAAAGCCGACTCCTGTGGCCGACTACCTCGGGCACCTGGTCTCCGTCCACCGCGACGAGGGGAGGATAGAGCCATCGCCAAAGGCCCTGGCCGCTGCCACCCGGGCCGCTCGGGCCGCGGCGGACGAGGCTATCGTGGCGCTGCTTGCCGAGCGGCTCGACCCTGCCGTGATCGAAGTGCCAGCCATCCGCGACTTCTGTGAGCGCTACGGACCGTTTGACGCCGACGAGGCCGAGCGAGCCATCGCTCCTTTCGTCGATCGCGGCCTGACCGATCAGCACATCTCCATGTACCTCGACGCCATCCGGCGTCATCACCCAAAAGGATCGCTGCCATGAGCGCCAGCAACCGACAGAAGCAACGCCTGCGTGCCCACTTCGCCTTCACCAAGATCCCGTTCCACAAGGCCATGTGGGCCAAACACATGTACGACTCCGCCTCGCAGCGCGAGCTGAACCACGCGTTGCAGATGTGGACCGACCTGCACGGCGTGGTGGTCGTCGTCGGCCCGTCGGGCGTCGGCAAGTCGATCACGCTGCGCCGCTTCGTCGGCGATCTCGACGAGTCGCGCTTTCACGTCATCCGCTTCACCTACTTACCCACCACCACCGTCGGCTTCCTCCGCTCGCTCACCCGCGCCCTCGGCCTACCCATGCGCCTGCACGGCGCCGACTTATTCGACGCCGCCCAGCAGTACCTGGTCACCTACGAGCAGGAGAATGGCCCCCATCCCTTGCTCATCGTCGATGACGCCGAGGGCCTCTCGGCATCGGTGCTCGACCTGCTGCGCCGCCTCACCGCCTGGGATCTCGACGCCGAGGAACACTTCTCCCTGCTCATCTCCGGCACCGAGGCGCTACTACGCACCTTGCGCCACGAGAGCCTGACACCGCTGCGCTCCCGAGTGGCGTACACCCATGGCCTGCGGCCCTTCTCCTTGGATGACACCCGCAACTACGTCCGCTTCCACCTCGAACGCGCCGAAGGCGACGTCAAGCTCTTCAGCGACGAGGCCATCAAGAACCTCTTCCAGGCATCCAGCGGCAAGCCGCGCTACATCAACCAGCTCGCCATCCAGGCGCTGATCCAGGCGGCGGTCATGGGGCGGGAGAAGGTCACCGGATCCTTCATGGCCGAGCAGATCAACAACCATCCCTTCTACCAACACACCCCTGGAGGATGAACATGAGCCGCATCACGATCCCGACCGAGTGGACGCCCGAGGAGGCCCTCACCGTGGCCTATTTCCTCGAGAGCATCATGCTGGCGATCTGGGAAACCCACGGCGACCAGATGTCCCGCCAACTGCAGGTCGTCCTCAAGCAGGGATGCCTCTCCGCCCAGCGAGATGATCCCGATGATCCAGACGACCACGATCCTGACTTCCCCTTCTAGCCCGACCCTCGCTGTCCCCCTCGGAGCCCAATCTGGATGGGACCCCGCCAACTCACCGATCCCACGT
>JAABSG010000401.1 GCA_011390475.1 Geminicoccaceae bacterium
GTGAAGGCCTCGGTGCCGATCGCGGCCTCGAGCGCCATGGCGATCTGCCGGCGGCGCTCGATCACCGTCAGCAGCGCCGGCTCGAAGAAGCAGAACGTGCCGCCGCCCCGCGCCTTGGCCTGATAGAGCGCGATGTCGGCCATGCGCATCAGCTCCGCCGCGTCGTTGCCGTCGCCGGTCAAGAAGCAAATGCCGAGGCTGCCGCTCGGGCAGATGAGCCGGCCGTCGAGCACCAGGGGCTCGCCCAGGGCCAAAAGGATCTTCTCGGCCATGTCCGCGGCCGTGGCCGGGCCGCGCAGACCGCGCAGGATGAGCGCGAATTCGTCGCCGCCCACCCGGGCGACGGTGTCGGTGTCGCGCAGGACGGCGCTCAGCCGGGCGCCCACCGCCTGTAACAGCCGGTCACCGGCGGCGTGGCCGAGCGTGTCGTTGGTCTCCTTGAACCGGTCGAGATCGAGCAGCAGCAGCGCGCCCGTGGCACCCGGCTCGCGGCGTTCGGCGAGGTCGCCCCGCAACCGGTCGAAAAGCACATGGCGATTGACGAGGCCGGTCAGCAGGTCGTGCTCGGCAAGCTCGCGCATTCTGGCCTCGGCGAGCTTCATCGGCGTCAGATCCTGGACCAGCGCGAACCAGCGCTGATCGGTGCCGTCCAGGACGACGCTGTTGATCAAGACCGGAACCCGGGTGCCGTCGCTACGGCGATAGCTGGTCTCGGTGGTGTAGACGGCGCCGGTATAGGCGAGACTGATCGCTGCCGCTTCCTCCGCGACGACGTGTTCGGGCGGCACCAGCTCGCGCCAGTCGAGGCCCCGCTCGAGCGCCGATCGCTCGAGGCCCAAGAGCGCGAGAAAGGCGTCGTTGGCCTCCTCGATCGAGAAGCCGCGGCCGGCGGTGACGCCGACCAGGCCGGACTGGGTCATCGCATCGAGCTTGGCGTGCGCCTCGCGCAGCGCCAGCTCGGCGGTGCGCCGCTTGGTGACGTTGCGCGCGGTGCCCCGGTAACCGCGAAAGACCCCGGCCGCGTCGAAGACCGGATTGCCGCTGAGCTCGATCCAGGTGACCGCACCGTCGGCGCCGGCATAGGCGTAGACGAAGCCGCGAAACGGCCGGTGGGCGCGCAGATCGTCGATATGCTCGCGCCAGGCCGGGTCACTCAGCGGATCGGCGGCGGCCAGCTCCCAGCGACGCCGGCCGATGAGCGTGTCCGCCGGCATCGCCGGGTTCTCGGGCAAGCCGGCGAGCGAGGTGATCCGGTGCTCGGCATCGGTCTCCCAGAGCCAATCCGAGGCGGTGGCGAGGTAGCCCGCGAGCCTGGCCTCGCTCGACTCCAGCCGCTCCTGGGCCAGCACGCGCTCGGTGATCTCGCGCCCGGTGCCGCGATAGCCCGCAAAGGCGCCGGCTTCGTCGAAGACGGGGTTGCCCGAGACCTCGGTCCAGACCGTGTGGCCGGCGGGTGCGGATGCAGGATAGACGAAGGCCCGAAACGGCCGGCGTGCCTCGAGGTCGGCGAGGTGCGCCCGCCACAAGGGGTCGGCCGCCGGATCGGCGCCGAGCAGCTCCCAGCGACGGCGACCGAGCACGTCGTGCAACGGGATCGAGCCGGCCGGCCGGTTGCCTTGCAGAACGCACACCCGATGCTCGACATCGGTCTCCCAGACCCAGTCGGAAGCGGTGTCCAGATAATCGGCGAGCCGGGCCCGGCTGTCGCGGAGTTGCCGCTCGACGGCGGCGCGTTCGGTATGGTCGATGATCAGCCCGACGATGGCGACCACCCGCTCACCGGCATAGACCGGCGCATAGACCTCCTCGACCTCGGCCATCCTGCCGCCGAGCTCGTAGCGCAGGAGCGCCCGGTCGCTCCGCCCCGCGCGCGCCGCGGCGAACGCCCGGCTCATGTGCGCCACGACCTCGGGCGGCAGGCCGAGCTCGTCGTAGCGCTTGCCGACACAGTCGCCCCAAAGCGTCCGGTCGGCCTGGTTGGTGAGCTCGAGCTGGCCGTCGAGATCGTAGACGAAGAAGGGGTAGGGAAGCGCGTCGAGGGCGGCATGCAGGCGCGCCTCGCTGGCCTCCAGCCGTTCGGCCATCGTGACCAGGTCGGTCCGATCGATCGTCAGGCCGACTTGCCCGCGGACGCTGCCGTCGATGACCAGCGGGGTCATCAGCACCTCGACCTCGGCGTGACTGTAGACGGTGGGGCGGCGCGCGGTGAACCGGACGGTCTCCCCCTCGAGCACGCGGCGATGCGCGTCGCGCCAGCGGGCGTCGACCTCGACCGGCGGGACGACGGCATCGACCCGTTGGCCGATCAACTCGCCGAAGACACCGCGGTCGACGGCGTTCTGCTCGACATAGTAGCCGGCGGCGTCGGTGACCCAGAAGTGATGCGGCAGGCTGTCGACGGCAGCCCGCAACAGCGACTCGCTGGCGGCGGCCTCGGCTCGTGCCCGTCGGCCGACCTCGCCCTCGGCGAGAAGCGTCGCCAGATCGTCCAGGGCGGTCCTGGCGGCCGCCGCGTCGACCGCTGGACCGTCGGCTCGAAGACCGCCGACCAGACCGAGCTGCCGGCCCGCGGAGCAGCGCAGTGGCACGGCTACCAGCGCCGTGTTCGCGAGGTGCTCCGGGGTGGCCCGGAGCAGCGTTGCGAGGTGTCGCGTGAGGTCGTCCCGGTCGAGATGGTCGCCGCCATGGAGGCCGGCGAGATCGACCCGATCACCGTCGACAAAGGCGACGAAGCCGGTAGCGGTGCCCAGCAGCGACG
>JAABSG010000402.1 GCA_011390475.1 Geminicoccaceae bacterium
AGGGCAGCGGCGAGGTGCGGATCATCGTGGTTGATCCGTGCCGAAACGACCCCCTGACGCCTTCGCCTGTCCGAAGGCCAGTTCGACATCGATGCGACGTTTTTCAGCCGTTCGGGCCGACTGTTTCACATACTCGGCGGCCTCGACTGACCTCTCGGCCCGAACGAACACCAACCAAAAGGAACGGTGGGTGCAGGGAGGATCATCCTCCCTGCATTGCCTACCCTTTTGACTTTCCTGCCGCCTCGTCGGCGACCAGCTCCGGGGCGAGTGCGGCGAGCGCGTCGTATTGGCTGAGGAACACGTTTCCTGTCAGCGCGTCGAGGAAGTGGGAGCGTTTCAGGCGGTCCATGACGGGGCCTTTGACTTCGGAGAGGTGGAGGTGGACGCCGGATGCCTCGAGGGTCTGGTTGAGGGCTTCGAGGGTTTCGAGCGCCGAGTGGTCGATTTCATTGACCGCCGAGCACATCAGGACGACGTGGCGGACCTCGGGCTCGGCGGCGACGCGGTCGGTGACGGTTTCCTCGAGCCAGCCGGCATTGGTGAACGTCAGGCTCTCGTCGATCCGCATGGTGAGAACCTGCGGGCTGGTGAGCACGTCGTGGCGGAGGATGTTGCGGAAGTGCTGGGTGCCGGGGACGAGGCCGACGACGGCGACGTGCGGCCGCGAGGCCTTGTGCAGGAAGAGGAGGATCGAGAGGCCGACGCCGGCGGTGACTCCGACCTCGACGCCGGCGACCAGCGTCATGCCGATGGTCAGCAGCATGGCCGAGCCGTCGCGCTTCGAATAGCTCCAGGTGCGACTGATGGCACCCAGATCGACCAGGCTGAGGACGGCAACGATGATGGTGGCCGCCAGCGTGGCGTTGGGCAGGTAGTAGAGCCAGGGGGTGAGCGTCAGCGCTGCGACGCCGATGCCGATGGCGGTGAACGCCCCAGCGGCGGGGGTTTCGGCCCCGGCATCGAAGTTGACGACGGAGCGGGCGAACCCGCCGGTCACGGGGTAGCCGCCGGTCATGGAGGCTGCGACGTTGGCGGCACCCAGGCCGATGAGTTCCTGGTCCGGGCGGATCCGCTGGCGGCGCTTGGCGGCCAGCGTCTTGGCGACAGAGACGGATTCGACGAAGCCGATCAGGCTCAGGAAGAGGGCCGGTGCGGCGAGCTGCAGCCAGAGCTCGGCGTCGAAGAGGGGCAGGGTCAGCGGCGGCAGGCTGGTCGGGATCTCGCCCACGATGCGCACGCCGTGGTCGGCCAGCGCCAGGCCGGCGGTGGCCGCGGTTGTGGCGACGATGGCGATGATCGGGCCGGTGCGGGCGACGAGGTCGGCGGCGCGAGGCGGCAGGCCGAGCTTCAGGAGCAGCGGCTTGAAGCCCTTCCTGACCCAGAAGAGGAAGGCGAGGGCGGGCAGGCCCAGCGCGGCGGTCACGAGGTTCAGGCTGGCGATAGTCTCGGCGAAGCTCAGCGCGATCTCGACCAGGGTGTGCCCGGAGGTCCTGATGCCCAAGAGGTGGCCGAGCTGGCTCGCGGCGATGATCAGGCCGGCGGCGGTTATGAAGCCGGAGATGACGGGGTGGGAGAGGAGGTTGGCGAGGGCACCCAGGCGCAAGAGGCCCATGACGACGAGGATGAGGCCAGAGAGGAAGGCCAGGACGAGTGCTGCGGCGATGTAGTCGGCGGTGCCCTGGGCTGCGACCTGGCCCGCGGCGGCGGCGGTCATCAGCGAGATGACGGCGACGGGGCCGACGGCGAGCGTGCGGCTGGTGCCGAAGAGCGCGTAGACGACCAAGGGCGCCATCGAGGCGTAGAGGCCGACGACCGGCGGCAGGCCTGCAAGCATGGCGTAGGCGAGGCTCTGCGGGATCAGCATGATGGTGACGATGATCGCGGCGACGAGGTCCGAGACCAGCGTCTCGCCGCGGTAGTCGCGGCCCCATTCGAGGATGGGCAGGTAGCGGGCGAGCCTCGGCTGCATGGTGATTCGGTTTCTGAAGAGAAATGTGGGGAGGATGATCCTCCCCACGCCCCTTCGTTATTTTACTTCGGAGGGGCGTGAGGGACGCCGGCGCAAAATTACGGTGGGTGCAGGGAGGATCATCCTCCCTGCATTGCTTTCATGCTGCGACCTTGACTTGGCGCTCCGGCATGTAGCGGTAGGCCGCCATGCCGGCGATCATCGCGATGACGAAGACGATGGCCTGCCACTTCAGGGTGACGAGTGCGGCGACAGCGGGGCCGGGGCAGAGGCCGACGAGGCCCCAGCCGAGGCCGAAGATCACCGCACCGGCAATGAGCGGGGTGTCGATGGTCCGGTTGGTGGGGACGTGGAAGCGCTTTTCCAGGACGGGTGCCGCCATCCGGTTCTTGATGAGGTAGGCCGCGGCCGAGGGGATCAGCGCACCGCCCATGACGAAGGCGAGAGTGGGGTCCCAGGCGCCTGCGACGTCCAGAAACGCCAGGACCCTGGCCGGGTTGATCATGTCGGAGATGGCGAGGCCGGCGCCGAAGAGGATGCCGGCGACGACGGCGAGCAGTGTGCGGTTGAGCATCAGGCGGCCCCTTGCAGCAAGTGGCGGACAACGAACACGGTGAGTGCCGCCACGACCATGAAGGTGAGGGTGGCGGCGATCGAGCGGGGCGAGAGGCGGGCGAGGCCGCAGACGCCGTGGCCGCTGGTGCAGCCGGAGCCGAGGCGCGTGCCGAAGCCGACGAGCAGGCCGCCCGCGATCAAGAGGCCGAGGGACGAGGTGATGATGATCT
>JAABSG010000403.1 GCA_011390475.1 Geminicoccaceae bacterium
TCTTCGAGCCCTGGCAGGCGGTGCAGCTCGGCAATGCCCTGGCACCCTACGACCCGCTCTTCTTCGAGGAGCCGATCCGGCCCGAGCATATCCCCGCCTGGGGCCGCCTGCGCGCCGAGCTGAAATGCCCGCTCGCGACCGGCGAATCGCTCTACAGCCGCTTCGAGTTCCTCAACCTCTTGAGTGCCCAGGGCTGCGACATCATCCAGCCCGACATCTGCGTCGTCGGCGGGCTCCTGGAGATGCGCAAGATCGCGGCGCTCGCGGAGGCGCACTACGTCACCGTCGCCCCGCACAATCCGATGGGCCCCCTGGCGACGGCGGTGAACCTGCACTTCTCGGCGGCCCAGCCCAACTTCAAGATCCTCGAATACCGCCTGCCGCTCGAGACCAAATGGGTGGTCGATCCCTATCTGCCGAAGGACGGCTACCTCGAGCTCCGCCACGATCGGCCGGGCTGGGGGGTGGAGATCGACGAAGCGGCGCTGGCCAAGGACGACTACATCCACTGGGAGCGCAAGCTGCCGATCCGCCCGGACGGCTCGACCGGCTATTGCTGAGCGCCGGCCCAAAGTATCGGTGGGGCGCGGGGAGGCGTTGCCTCCCCGCATTGCTTGAAGAATCCGGGGGAAATGATTTCCCCCGGGCCCCCTCGTAATTTTGGCCGCTAGAGATTGGAGCTCCGGATTCGGGCGTCTGGTCTTGTCCATAGCTCGGGGGCCAGTTCGATACCGAGGCCGGGGCCGTCGAGCGGTTGGGCCATGCCGTTCTGGACGATGGGGGCCGGCTGCATGATCTCGGCATAGAAGCCCTGGAGATAGGCGCGCACGGTCTCGAGGATCAGCGCGTGCGGCTGGCTGAAGACGAGCTGCATGTTGGCCGCCAGCATCACCGGGCCGACGCAGTCGTGCGGCGCGATGCAGCGGTCGTGGGCGCGGGCCAGGGCCGCGACGTCCAGAGCTTCGGAAAGCCCGCCCATCCAGCCGATGTCGAAATGGGCGTAGTCGACGACGCCACGGGCGAAGGCCTCGGCGTACCAGTGCGCCGTACCGTGGTTCTCGCTGCCGGCAATCGCGATCGGGGTCGACTGCTTCAGGCGTGCCAGGTCGTCGAGGCGGTGCATCTCGATCGGGTCCTCGAGCCAGAAGACGGCGTAGGGCTCGAGGGCCCGGGCGATGCGGACGGCGGCCGGCAGGCGCCACATCCCGTGGCATTCGATCATGATGTCCATGGCGTCGCCGACCGCATCGCGGATGGCGCGGACGGGGGCCAAGGCCTGCTCCAGGTCGGCGGCCGAGATCGCCGAGCCGCCGGTGCTGCCCGCGAACCGGTCGAAGGGCCAGATCTTCATGGCGGTGATGCCGTCGGCCAGGAGCGATCGGGCGAGACCGGCCGGGTCGTCGAGCTGGGCCTGGAGGTCGTCGAGGGGGGCCAGGGGCGCCGCACCGGGCTCGGCCAGCCGCGATACCCAGCCGACGGTGGGTGCCGTGTTGTAGGCGGGCCCAGCACAGGTGTTGTAGACGCGGATCTCGTCGCGCACCCGGCCACCGAAGAGCTGGCTGAGCGGCACGCCCAGATGCTTGCCGAGGATGTCCCAAAGCGCGATGTCGACGGCGGCATTGCCGCGGATTTCGATCGAGCGGGAGGGGGTGCCCATGAAGCGGTTGCCGATCCGCCGGCCGATCGCTTCCCGGTGCGCGCCGATCGTCCGGGGGTCCTTGCCGAGCAGCCAGGGGGCCAGGGTCTCGTGGATGTAGGCCTCGGTCGCCTCGGCATTCCTGAAGGCCTCGCCGAGCCCGCTGATCCCGGCATCGGTCGCGAGGCGCAACCAGAGCATGTTGCCCATGCCCCCGAGCCTCAGGGTTTCGAGATTGGTGATCCGCATGGGTTGCAGCTTCCCTGAATGCTTGATTGCCGCGCGCCACGGTGCTGGACAAGTGTACCGCTTGCGCCGACCTTCCGCCCGGCGCTCTCGAGCGCGGCCCGATCATGGAGCAAGGCATGAAAATCGTCGAGGTTCGCGCCCGGATCTTTCGCTACACCACCAACACGATGCGCGACGCCGACGGGCACGGCCATCCGGGACCGCCGCGTGAAGCGAAGAACGCGCTCTTGACCGTCACCGCCGACGACGGCAGCGAAGGCCATGTCATCGCCCCACCGGCGGTGGTCGCCGAGGACCTGCTCGCCCAGTTCGTCCGGCCGGTGCTGATCGGCGCCGATCCGTTGCGGATCGAAGCGCTCTGGCGCGCCCTCTACAAATGGCAGCGCGGCAGCGGTGGCCGGCTCACCGACCAGGTGGTCTGCGCCATCGAGCTGGCGCTCTGGGATCTCATGGGCCGCACGCTCGGCCAGCCGGTCTGGAAGCTGCTCGGCGGCTATCGCGACAAGATCTTGGCCTATGGCAGCACGATGTGCGGCGACGATCTGGAGAACGGGCTGGCGACGCCCGAGGATTACGGCCGGTTCGCGCAGTGGCTGGTCGAGGAGCGGGGCTACAAGGCAATCAAGCTGCATACCTGGATGCCGCCGGTGCCGGGGGCGCCCGATGTGCGCATGGACTATGCGGCCTGCGCTGCCGTGCGCGAGGCCGTGGGTCCCGACATCCCGCTGATGCTCGATCCGAACCACTGGTACAGCCGTCAGGATTCCCTCTGGCTCTGCCAGAAGCTCGAGGAGCTGAACTTTCTCTGGATCGAGGAGATGATGGAGGAGGCCTCGTTGAGCTCGTACCAGTGGCTGACCGGCAAGCTC
>JAABSG010000404.1 GCA_011390475.1 Geminicoccaceae bacterium
GAACACGACGCACGCCACCGCCCGCTTTCCCAGTTTGCGAAGCAACTTACCATGGCCACGCCGATCATTGGCGAACTGGCGCGCGTCACCCGCAGGATGGAGCGCCACATCGGTGAGCGTCCGGTCAGCCCCGCCCTTCCGGATGGCGCTGCGGTCTGCTGAGATGGTGTGATTGGTGGCATCGATAGTGTCCATCAAGGCTAAGTGGACACCATCGAAGAGGCGTGTCTTGGGAGATCGGCGAAAGCGGCGGCGGTCTTGGCCGGTGGCGGAGAAGCAGCGGATCGTGGCGGAGACGCTGGTGCCGGGGGCTTCGGTGTCGGTGGTGGCGCGGCGGCACGACGTGAACGCCAACCAGGTGTTCAAGTGGCGGCGGGAACTGGCCGCTGCTGATCGTGTAGCGTTGCCGGGGCCGGCTTGCGAGTTCGTGCCGATCGGCGTGTTTGCCGACGTTGAAGGTAAGGTTGGGGCGGCGGCGCAGAGCGATGATGGGCGGCCGGACGCGCCGGCGCCTCGCTCTGGTCTGATGGACATCGAGCTCAGGGCAGGCGTTTGTGTCCGCGTTGATGCCTCGGTCGACGAGCGGGCTTTGGGTCGGGTTCTCCGGGCACTGCGGCAAGCCGGATGATCCAGGTCGCTCCCGGCACCAAGGTGCATCTGGCGTTACGCCCGTTGAGCATGCGCTACGGCTTCGATGGGCTCAGCGCCAAGGTCGTGGACGTGCTGCGCGGCGACCCGTTCTCGGGCCATCTCTTCATTTTTCGCAGCAAGCGTGGCGATTATTTGAAGATTTTGTACTGGGACGGCTCCGGCCTTTGCCTCTTTGCCAAACGGCTGGAGCAGGGACGCTTCGTTTGGCCGCCGATCGTCGACGGCAGCCTGCAGCTGACACCGGCGCAGCTGGCCCTTTTGGTCGAGGCCATCGACTGGCGGCGGACCGTGGCGCCAGCCCTCCCGGCGGTGCCGACAGCCGTCTGACCGGCATCGGCAACACACTGTTTTCGAACCATTTTGTGGCGCTCAGGCGGGGTTCGTGCTAGCTAGGGTCATGTCGCTCGCCACGACCACACTGCCCACCGATCCAGACGCGCTCAGGGCGTTCGCGGCCCGGCTGCAGGCCGAGCTCTACGCCAAGACCCTGCATATCGAGAAGCTGAAGGCCGAGCTGGCACTGCTGAAGCGAGCCCGCTACGGCCGCTCGTCGGAGCGGATCGAGCAGCTTGAGCTCTTGATCGGCGAGATCGAGGCGGACGAGGCGGAGCAAGGGGCCAAGGAGTCGGCGAGCTCTCCAGCCAGGCGCGAAGCGACCAGCTCGCCGCCCCGTGGTCGCCAGCCGCTGCCGGCGCATCTGCCGCGCGAGCGGATCGAGCACGAAGCTGCCTGCGCCTGCCCGGCCTGCGGCAGCACCAGGCTCAGCCGGATCGGCACGGATGAGCGCGAGGTCCTGGAGTACGTGCCGTCGCACTTCAAGGTCGTCGTCCACGTCCGGCCGAAGCTGAGCTGTCGGCAGTGCGAGACCATCACCCAGCCGCCGCTGCCCTCTTTGCCGATCGAGCGCGGCCGGCCCGGCCCGGCGCTGCTGGCGCATGTGCTGGTGGCCAAATATGTCGACCACTCTCCCCTCCATCGCCAAAGCACGATCTACGCCCGTGCCGGCGTCGAGCTGGATCGCTCGACGCTCGCCGATTGGGTGGGCCACGGCGCAGCCCTGCTGCAGGCCTTGGCCGACGGCATCACCAAACACGTCAAGGCGGGCACGGCGCTGCACGCCGACGACACGCCGGTGCCGGTGCTCGACCCGGGCCGGCAGCGGACCAAGACGGGACGATTATGGGTCCTGGTCAGGGACGAGCGGCCATGGGGCGGCCCGGCGCCACCCGCCGTCACCTATCTCTATTCACCGGATCGCAAGGGCGAGCAGGCGCAGGCGCTGCTCGACGGCTGCAGAGGATTCCTGCACGCCGACGGCTATGCCGGCTTCGCCAAACTCTACGTGCCCGCCGAACTCGCGCCGCTTACAGAAGTCGGCTGCTGGGCACATGCGAGGCGCAAGCTCTACGACGTCCACGCCGCGACCAACTCGCCGCTCGCCAGGGAGGCGCTGGAGCGCATCGCCCAGCTCTTCGCCATCGAGGCCGAAATCAACGGCCACGAGCCGGCGCACCGCTTGGCCGCCCGCCAAGAGCTCTCCCTGCCGAAGCTCGACACGCTCAGGGCCTTCCTCGAGCACTCCCTGGCCACGATCAGCAAGAAGAGCAGCCTCGCCGGCGCCATCCGCTACAGCCTCGCCCGCTGGCCGGCGCTCTGCCGCTTCGCCACCGACGGCCGCCTCGAGATGACCAACAACGCCGCCGAACGGGCCATCCGCCCGCTCGCACTCGGCAGAAAAAACTGGCTCTTCGCCGGCTCCGACAACGGCGGCCGCCGCGCCGCCACGATCTACACCATCACCCAGACCGCCATCCTCAACGGCCACGATCCCGAAGCCTACCTCGCCGGCATTCTCGCCCGCATCGCCGATCACCCCATCAACCGAATCGACGAGCTGCTGCCATGGCGGTGGCGCCCAAGCAGCGAAGCGCAGGCGTCAACCGAAAAGGCCGCGTGAATCACCGGGCGCTTACCGCTGCTCCGCCCCAAAATCCCGAGGGGGCGCGGGGGAAATCATTTCCCCCGCATGCTTATCCGCTCAGCAGTTGCCAGG
>JAABSG010000405.1 GCA_011390475.1 Geminicoccaceae bacterium
CGCCGGGGATGCGGTTGCCGGGGATCGGGGCGGTTTGCCGGCGACGCACGAGCTCAACGCGTCGCGATCGGTCGACTTCCTGCGAATCCGGGTCGATCAGACGGCCGGGCTGCCCGATTCGGTGATCGCCTTGACGAACGCGCGATCGGCCCTGGTGGACACACTCGCCACCCGGGTCGAAGAACTCCTGGCGGGTCGGAGCAACGGCACCGTCGACGATGCCGACTTCGCCGCCGGCATGGATGGCATCAGGGATATCCTGGTCGACGTTCAAGGCGACCGCCAGCGGCGGATCCTCGACAGCAACCAATCGGACATTGTCAGTGGTCGGCTGGTACCGCGACCGGGACGCGAAAAGCTCGTCAATCTCAGAATTGATCGGCTGCGGGTTCGCGACCTCGAAGCGATCCGCGCGCAGTTGAACGACGAGCCGTTCGCCTTTCTCGGCGCGGCGCGGGACCTCGATGCGACGGTCGTTCTGGATGGCGTCGCGGCCGGGCGGCGGCAGCAGCGTCTCCTGGCGCAGGACGAGCCGCGCCTGCCGGACGAGGCCGAGGCCGTCGACGTCGACGCGGCCTCGACGGCCGACCACGAGCCCGCGCGCGCTATCACGCGCGAACAGACAGCGGCCGCGTTGGACACCGAGGCGCTGCTGGAGCGCGCCGAGACCGTCGACGCGCCGGAAGCAGCGGACCAGGCTGCGGGCCGGGCGGATGTCGTGGTGGACGAGGCGCACGATGTCGCCCGGTCGTTCAGGGACGAGGCCGTGCGGAGGGTCAACGCATTGTTCGATCAGGTCCAGGCGGAGGCGCGCGGCCGGGTCGATCGCGATGCCGATCGGCCCGACGACAATGACCAGCCGGATCGAGAGGGCGGCCGCGAGAGGGTGGCCGAGCGCTGAGCGCGCGGTCTTTCGGCCGCACCCCGGGCAACCGCTCGGTCTAGAGACCCGCCGGCTCGGCTCGGCGCTCCGGACGGCGGTCCTCGACATCGGCGTCGTCGTCGGACTCGGTCCGCTCGTCGGCCGTCTCGAAGCCGTCGTGGTCCGGAACGTCGGGCAGGCTCTCACCGATTTCGAGGGCGCGGTCGTCCTCGTCGTCGGCGCTGACGAAGGCGTCGTCGCCCGGAAAGGGCGGCTCCTCGGGATCGGCGTATTCCTCGTCGAAACCGCCGACCGGCGCGCGGCCCCTTTCGACGGCGGCGACATCGTGATCGGCCGCCGCTCCCGCCTGGGCCGGCCCGTCCGCCGGATGCGGTGGTTCGGCGGTGCGCAAGCTGTCGTCCCAATCGGCCCGCACGACCGCGAGAGCGACCGAATTGGCGTCGCGCGCGAGGGCCGCGTCGTTCGGTTCGGCCAGGATCGGCAGCAAGCGGTGGTCCTCGCTTCGCGCCTGCACGAGGGTGTCGCTGCGCTGCCGGGCGTAGTCCCTGATGAAGAGGTCCTCCCTCGCCGCCTCGGGATTGCGTGCCAAGAGCGCGCCGAGCTCGTCCCTCGAAAGGCCGAAGACCTCCGTCTCGCCCCGGCCGCGGATGTAGCGCCAGATGCTGCGCTGCCGGTCGAACTCGGCCTGGGCCTCGACATGGAGGCCGCGGGAACGCGCTTGCCTGAGCCTGTCGACCTCGACGAGCGTATCGGCGAACCGGTCGAAATCGGCGACGAGCGCCGGGCTCGCCAGCTGCCCATGCAGGGTCGCCCGGCGGCCGGGGTCGAGCAGGCCCAGGAGATTGTCGGGCTGCCGCAGGGTCGCGACGTCGGCCGGCGTCGAGGCGCCCTGATCGAAGACGGCGGCCCAGAGCGAGCCCTGCCGCTCGAAGCCGAATCGCCGGGTCGTGTTCTGCTCGACCAGATCGCGGTCGAAGGCCCCGATCGTGGTATAGAGCTCGAGCGGCGTATGATACCAATTGCCGGGGTTTTCCTCGAAGGCATCGATGACGGCATACCACTGCAGGCGATGCGTCAAGGCACCGTGCGCGCGCTGCGAGCCGACGTCGTCGAGGACGTAGCCGGCGGCCGGCAACGAGAGGAAGTCGTCCGGCGAAAGGATGTCGGTCGGCAGCACCTCGCCGCGAAAGCGCTGCGCCCCTTCGCGCCCGGCCAGTACCGCCCTGATCGCATCTTTCAGCCGCAGATAGGTGGCGAGCTCGGCGTCCGGATCGGCGCCCGGCGCGCTCGGGCTGAGATCGGCGCCCGCTGCGGCTAGTTCGGCGCCGATTTCGGCCAGGCGATCGAGCACCTCGAGCCCGCCATTGGCGTTGCGCGTGGTCATCGAATAGAGCAGCCGGCCGAGATCGCGGCGCAGGCCGACACCGCCGGCGGCCGATCGCTCTCGCTGCTCGAAGTCGACGAGGAGAGCACCGAAGCGCTCGTTGAGCCACTGCTCGGCGGCCCGGATATCGGTCGCCACGTTGTCGGGCACGGTGCGAATCGAAGGCAGGTGACCGAGGGCCAGCGCTGCCGCGTCGGCGCGGCTGGCACGCCACGCGTCGCTCGGCCCATTGGCGGCGGCGAGGGCGGCTGCCGGATCCTCGTGGACGCGATAGGCGATCGGATCGAGGGCGCGCGCCAGGCCGAAGAGCACGCCGTTGCTGTCGACGGCGGTGTTGATCCCGGCGATAAAGAGATCCGAGAGAAAGCTCGCGTCTTCGCGTGCCACGGTCTTCTCGAGCACGGCGAGAAAGGCGTCGCGCG
>JAABSG010000406.1 GCA_011390475.1 Geminicoccaceae bacterium
GCCGGAGAACGCCGAGCGCATCTGGCAGGTGAATGCCGAGATCGACGTTTCGGCCTTGGCCGCTCATGTTCGGGCACCGACCCTGGTGCTGCATTGTCGCGACGATCGCATGTGCCCCCTCAAAGAGGGTAGGCGAATGGCAGCCGCCATCCCCAATGCCCGCTTCGTCGAGCTCGAAGGCGCCAATCACGCGCTCTTGGAGAACACCCCTGCCTTCGAGCAGTTCTTCACCGAGGTCGAGACCTTCCTGCAGACCCATGCCGGCGGCTGAACGATGAAGCCCTTCAGTCCGTCGCCGTCACCTCGACGCCGTCATGCTCGGCCAGTTGCGCCAAGCCCTCGGCGCTGATCGGATGGACCCGCTCGCGGCCCACGGGCAAGAGCAAGAACCGCTCGACCTCGTCGTTGGCGGCGTCGGCCTCGACTGGTCCGACCGCCAGCGCGCGGTAATCGCCGGCGGGAAGCGCCATCTCGATCCCGTCGATCGTTTCGCTCACATTCGCCGCCACATGCAGCATCGTCCCGTTGTCGATCGTCATTCTCTTTCCTTTTTTTTGTCGTGAATGCGACATGGTTGTAACGCATGCGATCGCAGCTGTCGACAACTCGGGGTTGAAATGAGCCGGAGTGACCGCATCGCCGGTCTGCCGATGTACGACCTGCCCGCCTTGCGGCCGGCGACCGATGCGCTCTGGGCCGCCATGCGTCGATCTCTTGCGGCTCGAGGGATCGCCGACGTGCCGGCCGACCTCACCCGCGACCTGGAGCTCGAAGCGCTCTGGACCCACCCCGATCTCCTCTTCGCCCAGGCTTGTGGCCTGCCCCTCGTCACCCTCCTCGACGGCCGCATCCGCTTCGTGGCCACCCCGGCCTACGCCGTGAAGGGCTGTACGGGCGGCGACTACAGGAGCTGGCTCGTCGTTCGGGCCGACGCCGCGATTGCCCGCATCGACGACCTCGAAGGCGGCACGGCCGCCGTCAACGCCGCCCACTCCCAATCCGGCGCCAACGCGCTTCTCGCACTTTCGGCGCCCGTCGCCCGCGGTCGCCCGTTCTTCGAGGACATCAGGCTCACCGGCGCGCACGCGGCGTCGCTCCGAGCTGTCCAGTCCGGCAGCGCCGCCTGCGCCGCCATCGACTGCGTCACCTGGCACCACCTCGCTCGAACCGACCCGCCGGCAACGGCAGGTCTCCGCATCCTGGCGGCCAGCCCCCCGGTCCCGGCCTTGCCCTTCATCACCGCGGCCACCACCGACGACGCGACCTTGGCGCAACTCCGGGCCGCCATCACGGCCGCAATCGACGAGGCAGCAGTCGCCTGCCGAGAGCTCGCCATCGCCGGCATCGCGCCCACCGAAGAGAGCGCCTACGCCCGCATCCGCGACATGCACCGAGCAAACCTGAAAACGGGCTGTGCCCGGCTCGCCACATTGCTAGCGGACCTCGCGCCCCGGTCCTGACACCGCTGCAACCGAGCCATGCGCCGAAGCGCGTTGTTGTGCACCCGATTGTCGCCACCTCTGCTGCAGTGCAACAATCTGCACGACAATCGGAGCTTACGACTATGGACGACCTCAGACTCGACGCCCGTGCCTACGACCCGGCCTATGTGAACGCCGTGATTCGCGAGGCTCGGCGGATGCGCAACGAGGTCTTGCGCGACCTCGTCAAGTCACTCTTCGACGGCAGGCTCACGGCCCGCCTGACCGGTGAGCGTAAGGTGGCATCGAACGACCTCCCCCACGGCGCCGCCCCGCAGGGCTGACGACCCACGATCGCCATATAGCCCCGGACAATCCGCCCTGCTAAACCTCCCTCGGCACAACGAAACCAGGGGGTAGAGCAGGGCATGTCCGAGACCAGAAGCCTAGCCGGCAAGGTTGCCATCGTCACCGGCGGGACGCAGGGCCTGGGCGAGGCCACCGCCCGCCTCTTCGTGGAACGCGGTGCTGCCGGCATCGTCATCTGCGGCCGCAATGCCGAACGCGGCGCTCTCGTCAAAGGTGACCTCGAGACGTTGGGCGCCGATACCGTCTACGTTCAGGCCGACCTCGGCCGTCTCGATGACGTACGCAAGGTCGTAAAGGCCGCCGACGAGGCCTTCGGTAGGGTCGATTGCCTCGTCAATGTCGCCGCCATCACCGACCGCGGCACCATCCTCGATACCAGCCCGGACCTCTACGAACGGATGTTCGCCATCAACGTCCGCGCGCCCTTCTTCCTCATGCAGGACGCGGCCACGGTCATGCGACGTGAAGGGATCGAAGGGACCATCGTCAACATCCTCTCGATGTCGTCCCACGGCGGTCAGCCCTTCATCTGCGCCTATTCGGCGTCCAAGGCGGCCTTGGCCGGCCTCACGAAGAACGTCGCCTATTCGCTGATGCGCGATCGCATCCGGGTCAACGGCCTCAATATCGGCTGGATGAATACGCCGGGTGAGGACTCGATCCAAAAACGCGAGCACGGTGCGGCGGACGGCTGGCTCGACCAGGCCAAGGCCAGGCAGCCCTTCGGCCGCCTCCTCGAGACCACCGAGGTCGCCAAGGCCATCGCTTTTCTGGCCAGCGACGAAAGCGGCATGATGACGGGCTCACTCGTCGATTTCGACCAGTCCGTCCTCGGCTGCTACGATGCCCCGCCGCAACCGGCCGAACGGCTCTAGGGGGCGCAAGGAAAC
>JAABSG010000407.1 GCA_011390475.1 Geminicoccaceae bacterium
GGGCGCGCGGAGCAGCGGCTTGCCGTCGGCGGCGAAGCCGGTGAGCACCTCGAGCCTGCCGATCTCCGGCAGATAGGTCTTGGCCGGGGCATCGAGATCGAGCTTGCCGTCCTCGACCAGCTGTAGGGCCGCCGTGCCGGCGATCGCCTTGGTGGTCGAGAAGATGGCGCAGACCGTGTCGGTGGTCATCGGCGCCGGATCGTCCAGGGAGCGCACGCCGGCCGCACCCTCGTAGATGTTCCGCCGCCGGTCGGTCGCCATCGCCACAACGCCCGGCACCCGCGGGCTGCCGCTGACGAGGCCGTTCAAGATATCGTCACAGCGTCGCCCGAGATGATCGGCCATGTCGCTCTCCCTGCAGCGGGCCGTTCGGACGACGGCCACTCGATGTGTGATAGCACAAAGCCGTGGACGACGAAAAAGGGGCCGCGCTTGCGCGCGACCCCCTCTCTTCGTGTAACGAGCCTGGTTGGCTGGATCAGAAGTCCATGCCGCCCATGCCGCCCATGCCGCCCATGTCGGGGCCGCCGGCGGGCGCACCCTTCTTCTCGGGCTTCTCGGCGACCATGGCTTCGGTGGTCACCAGCAAGCCGGCGACGGAGGCCGCATCCTGGAGGGCCGTGCGGACGACCTTGGTCGGGTCGATAATGCCCTTGGCGACGAGGTCGCAGAAGACGCCCTCGTAGGCATCGTAGCCCCAATTGGCCTCGGTCGACTCGAGCAGCTTGCCGACGATCACGGCACCATCGACACCGGCGTTCTCGGCGATCTGCCGGGCCGGGGTCTGGATCGCCTTCCTGACGATGTCGACACCGAACTGGATGTCGGCATTGGCACCCTTGAGGTCCTTCAGGACCTTCATCGACTGCAGCAGCGCCACGCCACCACCCGGAACGATGCCTTCCTCGACCGCGGCCCTGGTCGCGTTCATCGCGTCGTCGACGCGATCCTTGCGCTCCTTGACCTCGATCTCGGTGGCGCCACCGACGCGGATCACGGCGACACCGCCGGCCAGCTTCGCCAGACGCTCTTGCAGCTTCTCACGGTCGTAGTCCGAGGTGGTTTCCTCGATCTGCGCCTTGATCTGGCTGATCCGGCCCTGGATGTCTTCCTTGGTGCCGACGCCGTCGACGATCGTCGTGTCTTCCTTGTTGATGTTGATCCGCTTGGCGCGGCCCAGCATGTCCAAGGTGACGTTCTCGAGCTTGATGCCGATGTCTTCGCTGACGACCTGGCCACCGGTGAGGATCGCGATGTCCTCGAGCATGGCCTTCCGGCGATCACCGAAGCCCGGTGCCTTGACGGCCGCGACCTTGAGGCCGCCGCGCAGCTTGTTGACGACGAGCGTGGCCAGGGCCTCGCCCTCGACGTCCTCGGCGATGATCAAGAGCGGCTTGCCGCTCTGCACCACGGCCTCGAGCACCGGCAGGAGGGCCTGCAGGTTGGAGAGCTTCTTCTCGTGGATCAGGATGTAGGGATCCTCGAGGACGACCCGCATCTTCTCGCTGTCGGTGATGAAGTAGGGCGAGAGGTAGCCGCGGTCGAACTGCATGCCCTCGACGACGTCGAGCTCGGTCTCGAGGCTCTTGGCCTCCTCGACGGTGATGACGCCCTCGTTGCCGACCTTCTGCATCGCCTCGGCGAGCATCTTCCCGACCTCGTGGTCGCCATTGGCCGAGATGGTGCCGACCTGCTCGACCTGCGAGCTGGTGGAGATCTTGATCGAGCGGCTCTCGAGGTCCTTGACGACGGCAGCGACGGCGAGATCGATGCCGCGACGCAGATCCATCGGGTTGATGCCGGCGGCGACGGCCTTGTTGCCTTCGCGCAGGATGGAGGCTGCGAGAATGGTCGCCGTCGTGGTGCCGTCACCGGCGAGGTCGTTGGTCTTGGACGCGACCTCGCGGACCATCTGCGCGCCCATGTTCTCGAACTTGTCGGAGAGCTCGATCTCCTTGGCGACCGTCACACCGTCCTTGGTGATCCGGGGCGCGCCGAAGCTCTTGTCGAGGATGACGTTACGACCCTTGGGGCCGAGCGTCACCTTGACGGCGTTGGCGAGCGTGTCGACGCCGCGCATCAAGCGCGTGCGGGCGTCGGTATCGAAGCGTACTTCTTTGGCAGCCATGCTGTATCAGTCCTTTTTTGAATTCGTTGTCGAAGGGGTGCTCAGGCGGCTTTCTTTGCCGCGGCGCCGCCCTCGATGATGCCCATGATGTCGGACTCTTTCATGATCAACAGCTCCTCGCCGTCGATCTTGACCTCGGTGCCGGACCACTTGCCGAAGAGAATCCGGTCACCGGCCTTGACGTCGGGCGGGCTGACCTCGCCCTTGTCGTTCTTGGCACCGGGGCCGACGGCGATCACCTCGCCCTGCATCGGCTTTTCCTTGGCGGTATCGGGAATGATGATGCCACCAGCGGTCTTCGTCTCTTCCTCGAGACGGCGCACCAACACGCGGTCGTGCAAAGGCCTGAAGTTCATTGTCGATCGACTCCCATTGAGATTTGTTAGCACTCGGCACGTATGAGTGCCAAACGCTGCGACCTGAAAGTGGGAACGCTGTGCGGCGCCGCAAGGGGCAAGCGGAAAAATTGTTAGCAGCGCTCTCGGCTTGCTGCTAACATGCTGATCTATAGTGCTTTTTTGTGCAAGCGAGACTTGACGGCA
>JAABSG010000408.1 GCA_011390475.1 Geminicoccaceae bacterium
TCTATTACCGCACCGACGTGCTGGGTGATCCCGAGATCCAGGCCGCCTTCGCCGAGGCCAAGGGCTACGACCTGCCGATGCCGCCCACCACCTGGGACGAGTATCTCGACGTCACCTGCTTCATCACCGAGCATACCGGCGGCGAGACCTATGGTGCCGGCTCCTTCCGCGATCCGACCTATACGCAGTTCCTCTTCCAGGAGCGTTTTCGCACCCTGGGCGGACGGTTCTTCGATCCGGACACGATGCAAGCCCAGATCAACAACGAGGCCGGCGTCGCCGCGTTCGAGGGCATGCTCGCCGAGAACGCCTGCATGCCGCCCGGCGTCGAGGCCTGGGGCTTCGTCGAAAACCTCGCGGCCTTTCTCCAGGGCGACACCGCAATGACCATCTCCTGGCCGCCATACGGCCGCTGGGCCGCGGGCTACGGCGAGGAGGAAGAGGCCTTCTCTTGGGTTCCCACGAGCCAGGTCGCCGGCAAGGTGGGCTACGCCACGACCCCGGGCGGCAACCCGCAGCTCGCCGCCGGCTTCTCGCTCGCCGTCTCCGCCTCCTCGACCAACAAGGAAGCGGCCTATCTCTTCATCCAGTGGCTGAACTCAGAAGAGATCAGCCTCGAGCGGGTCAGCCTGCCCTATACGCTCCGCGATCCGTTCCGTGAGAACCACTTCGCCGACGAGGCCTACAAGGAGCTCTGGCCCGAGGCACCGCAATATCTCGAGGCCCTCGAAGCCGGTGCGCAGAGCGGTCTGCTCGACCTCTCGCTCCTGCAGACCGACCGCTACGAGGAGGCGCTCAGGCAAGCAACCTCGCGCGTCTGGGCCGGCGAGCCCGTGCAGACCGTGCTCGACGATACCGCCGGGCAGTGGAATGCGATCACCGAGCGGGTCGGCGTCGACGCCCAGCGCGAGGCCTATCTCGACTGGTCGTCCAAGCCCAACGCCTATCCGAATTGACGACAATGCGGGGAGGTAGCACCTCCCCGCGCCCCACCGATACTTTGCGCCGGTGCTGGGGACAGCCGCCGGTGCAAAGTTCCGAGGGGGCGTGGGGGAAATCATTTGCCCCACATCCTTCCATGAGCCGAGCATGACCAACACTTCCGGCCAAGCCTTCGTCGGCCGAGGCTTCAAATACGGCATGGTCTGGCCAGCCGTCTTGATCATCCTGTTGATCGGCCTCTTTCCGCTGATCTACACGGCGATCATCAGCTTTCAGAACATCGACATGTTCGACGAGGACACGTCGTTTCACGGGCTGGTCCACTACCAGGCGCTGATGGACGACCAGCGTTTCTGGCAGGCGCTGCGCAACACCCTGATCTTCCTCGTCATTGCCCTGCCGATCGAATTCGCCCTCGGCCTCCTCTTGGCCCTGCTCCTGCTCGAGCGACTGCCCGGCAAGCAGATCTTCATCGCCTTGCTGATCCTGCCCGTCGTCGTCTCGCCGATCATCGCCGGCGCCACTTGGCGGCTGCTCTTCGACCACCGCTACGGTCCGGTCAATCAGATCATCGGCTGGGTCACCGGCGAGGCGCCGACCCTGCTCTGGACGGTCAATCCGAATCTGGTCTACCCGGCCATCCTCCTGGCCGAGATCTGGCAGTGGACGCCCTTCATGTTCCTGCTGCTGCTGGCCGGCCTCTCGACCGTCGACCGCTCGCTGACCGAGGCCGCCGAGCTCGATGGAGCCAATTTCTGGCAGGCCTTCTGGTACATCACCCTGCCGGTGATCAAGCCGGTGATCGCCGTGGCCCTACTGATCCGCGGCCTCGACCTCTTTCGCCTCTTCGAGGTCGTCTGGGCGCTGACCCGCGGGGGACCGGGGACGATGACCGAGACCATCTCGATCTACACCTATGTCCGCGCCTTTCAGCAATTCGACACGAGCTACGCCGCCGCCATGGCCTTCGTCGTCATCATCCTCCTCTCGCTCGTCGTCATGGCCGCCCTCAAGCGCGTCGAGCTGGTCCGATGAGACAAACCCGACGGATGATGGCGCTGCGCTACGCGCTGGTCTTCCTGGCGCTGGCCTTCTTCCTCTTTCCGATCTACTGGCTGGTGATGATCTCGTTCAAGACTCCGGACGAGATCTTCAGCTCGCCGCCGATCTGGTGGCCGGAGCGCATCCAGTTCTCGAACTACGCCGTGCTGTTTCGCGACGGCGATGTCCGCGCCATCTACAACAGCCTCATCGTCGCCGGCACGAGCACGGTGATCGCCATGCTCCTGGGTACCATGTGCGCCTACTCGATGGCGCGGTTCAGAACAGGCGGCGACAACTTCGCCATCTGGATCATCTCCAACCGGATGATCCCGCCCATCGTCATCGTCTTTCCCATCTTTCTGCTCTATGTCCGCCTCGGCTGGGTCGACACCCGTTTCGGCCTCATTCTCCTCTACACCGCGTTCAACCTGCCCTACGTCATCTGGATGATGCGCGGCTACATCCAGGACGTGCCGATCGAACTCGAGGAATCCGCCCTGGTCGATGGCTGCTCACGGTTCCAAACTTTCTGGCTGATCGTGCTCCCCGTGGTCTCGGGCGGCCTCTTCGCCACCGCCGTCTTCACCTTCGTCTTCGCCTGGAACGACTTCATCTTCGCCCTCGTCCTCACCCGCAACGAGGCGATCACCTTCCCGGTGCAGGTCACCCACTAT
>JAABSG010000004.1 GCA_011390475.1 Geminicoccaceae bacterium
GGGGTCCACATTCGCCGTCTCGATGGCGAAATCGCCGCCTTCCTCGCGCAGGTAGCCGATCTCGCTGAGGAACGCCTTGTAGCCCTCGTGATCGTGCGGCTGGCCCCGCCGCTGGATGTGCCAGGCGTCGATCTTCGCCTGCAGGTCTTCGCGGTGCCGTAAGAGAGCCGCATTCCGCGGCCCGAGGTCGTGCACGAGATCCGAAAACCCCCGCCAGAAATCATCCGGTGCCACTCCGGTCCCGGGCAGCGCCTCGGTCTCCAGAAACCGGGCGAGCTCGGGCGCGACCCTGAGGTCGCCGCGCTTCACCGGGCCCTGCGCCGAATGGCTCTCGGTCGATTGATCCATCTTCCCCCCTCGCGACGTCGTCGACTGGCAAATCGTCCACCTGACTGGCGCGCCCGTGCAGCGTCGAGTGGTGCTGCGGGCACGTCTCCGCTGTTTAGCCCAGAGCGGGCGTGATGGCGAACCGTCATCGTCGCGGGCCGGCCGCCGCGTCGCTCGGGTATCGTCGTGTGGCGGCCCGACGCCTCCGCTTGCCGGGCCCCGGCGTCAAGGGCTAAACCTCGCGGCGGCAGCGCTGCGACGCCCGCGCGTGACGGCTACACGATCCGCCGGGTCGAAGGCGTGACACGGAGTAGAGAGTTTAACGGCATTGCTGTTGCGCATCCTGAAATCACTTCGCCGGTGCGCCGCATCCGCCATGCCGCGGGCGTCCCTGCCGTTGCTTTCTGGTGGACCCGGCAGCCCGGTCGATCGACGATTGCTGGCGGCCGTCCTGGTGCTCGTGGTCGCCGGCAATGCCGCGGGTGCCATGATCGTCGAGATCGTCGCCGGCCGCATGCTCGCCCCCTATTTCGGCATGTCACTCTACACCTGGACCACCGTGATCGGCGTCGTCCTCAGCGGCCTCGCGATCGGGCACTGGGCCGGCGGGCGCATCGCCGACGGTTACCCCGAGCAGCGCGCGGTGGCGCTCGGGCTCGCCTGCCTCGCGGGTGCCCTGGCCACGATCCTGATCCTGCCGGTGGTCGGTCTCGTCGCCGGCAGCCTGAGCCTGTCGGGCGTTTCGCCCTCGACCGCCATTGTGGTGAGCGGCTTCGCGGCCTTCTTGATCCCCAGCGTGATGGCTGGCCTCGTGCAGCCGATCGCCACGACTTTCGCCCTGGACGCGCTCGGCAAGAGTGCCGGCAGGATCGTCGGGCGGATGCTCGCCGCCGGGGTCGTCGGCGCCATTCTCGGCACCTTCCTCGCCGGCTTCGTGCTCATCTCGTATCTGGGAACCGCCGGCTCGATCTGGCTGGTCGCGGCGCTGAACGCGTTGCTCGGCGTCATGCTGGTGACGGCGGCACGGCATCGCGCGGCGGGGTGGAGCCTATTCACGATTGCGGTCGGATTCGCCGCGACCGGTACATCACTGCCGGGCTTCGCCGCACCCTGCGATGCCGAAAGTCGCTACTATTGCATCGCCGTGTTCTCGGGCGAAGAGCGCAATTTGCCGACCGCGCGCATGCTGCGTCTCGATGCGCTGATGCACAGCGTCAACGACGCTGATCCGCAATACCTCGCCTTCTCCCATCTGCAATGGATGGACGAGCTGGTCTGGCAGCGCTTCAGGGCGGCGCCCTTCGCCTCGTTCTTCATCGGCGGTGGCGGCTACACCCTGCCGCGGACGTGGTTGGACAGAAACCCGCTGAACGACATCACGATCGCCGAGCTCGACCCGCTGGTGACGTCGATCGCCAGAAGCCAGATGTGGTTCAGCCCCGGGCCGGCGACGACGATCCTGCACATGGACGCACGGGTTGCCTTGGCCCGCCTGTCGGATGGCCGAGAATTCGACGTCATCGTGGGCGATGCCTTTCGCGATATCGCCCTGCCGGCGCATCTGATCACCGACGAGTTCCACCTTCTCGTCCGCGAGCGGCTCGCGGACGACGGCTTTTATGTGCTCAACGTGATCGATGCCGTGCGATCACGGCGCCTGGTCGGCAGCGTGATCCTGACGTTGCAGCACCGGTTCGAGGTGATCGAGGTCTGGTACGACACGGCCGCCTATCAGACCTCCGACTCCATCAATTTCATCATCTATGCGTCGAGCCGGCCATCCGGCCTGCCCAGTCCGCTCGTTTCTCGAGCCGCGCCCACGACCCGATGGGCCCGCTTCGCCGGCCCGGCCCTCGACGACGTTCCAGGCGCCATCCTCCTGACCGACGATCTGGCCCCTGTCGAGCGGCTGCTTGCGCCCTGAAGAACCGTCGCCTGAAGAACCGAAGCGCCCCGGGTCTGCCGAAGGCTGTTTCGTTCCAGGCAAATTGAACGCCGCGGTGAACTGTTTCTGGTTGATCTCACGGCGCCAGTTGCGCAGACGCGGGACGACTTCGCAGGCGTGGTGGCGCTCGAGGCAGTGGATGGTTCCGAGCTAGGAATGCCCCTCCGAGATGCGACGCGCGGCCCGGGCTTTGGTTCGGTCATCGGTTGGCCGACGGCCGATGGCGATGATGTGGAGCGCGCTCCTGGCGACGCAATCGCCACCGCGGTTCGGACGATGACGCCGAGAACGGGCAGGCGCCGCGCAGGTACCTCGACGCTTAAAGACCGGAGATCACGCAGCGGTTCGGTGCTCGGGGTTCCCGGTGTCTCGACGCCGACGCGTCGGGGCCGACCGAAGGATACCGCCAGCCGGCCGCATGGCGGTATCCTCGATGGGCAGTTGCGCAGCTGGACGTGCCGAGAAGCCGGTCATGCTCGTCGAAACCGCCGCAATAGGTCAGTTGGCCGAAGCCTCGTCGTCGGCAGCGCTCCACGCCTCCGTGAAGGCGTCCCAGGCGTCAGAAAAGCCGGCTTTCAGCTCGTCCCACGCGCTGCTCGTGCCAGCCTGCAGCGCGCCGTAGCGCTCGCCCAGCCGGTTCCGCGCCTCGCGCAGATCCTGCAAACGGGCGCGGGCGGTTTCGCGTGCCGAGTCGGACATCTCCGCCCAACGCTCACGCAGCGCCTGCTCGCGGCGCTCGATCTCGGCATCGAGTTCGTCGAGCGCTTCGCGCGCCTCGGCCTGCGCCCGTTCGCTTTCCTGCTCCGAATAGTTGGCGATGGCGTCCATCGCCTCCGTTATCTCGGCTCGAACGTCATCGGCGGTGGTGGCGGCCTCTTCGTCCTGCGCCAGTGCCGGCACGGCGATGCAGGCGATGGCGGCTGCAACGACGGCGCCGCGAAGTTTCGCGAATAATTTCATTTGTGCGGCCTTCTCACTTGAAGCGCGACATCGCGCTGTCGAAGGCGCCGGAGATCTTGTCCCACGCATTGTCGAAACCGGCCTTGATGTCGTCCCAGGCATCGTCGCCGGACTCGGCGATTTCCTTCAGCTTGGCCTCGGCTTCGTCACGCTGCTTGCGCATCTCGTCGAGCTGCTGTTGATACTCGATCTTCGCATCGGCCTCGGCCTCGTCCACCTTCGCCTTCATCTTGTCGATGTCAGCATTCCACTGGTCGAGCTTTGCTTTGGCTTTTTCGATATATTGAGTTTTGTCGGCCATTTGGTTTTTTCCACTTGAAGTTGAGGTTGAGACTGAAGGCTTGCGACAAAGTGGCTGAAGACCGGTTAGCCAATTGTTCGATGCTCGAGAAGCGGGCACAACGTCACACGAGAAAGCCGATCCATAGAGAAAGGAGGTCATTCGATGTCCGAAACCCAGAAACTCACGCTGCCGGTCGTCGATCTCGCCCGGGAGAACGACGAGTTCCGCAAGGTCATCTGGACCGGCGACAAGACGCAGCTGGTGCTCATGGCGATCCCCGCGGGTGGGGAAATCGGCGGCGAGGTGCACGAGGGCCACGACCAGCTGCTCTATTTCGTCGCGGGCAACGGCGTGGCGAAGATCGGCGAGGCGGAAAGCGACATCGCCGATGGCGATGTGAGCATCGTGCCCTCCGGCACTTTTCACAACTTCCGCAACACCGGGGCGGGCATGCTCAAGCTCTTCACCACCTATAGCCCGCCCGAGCACGAGCCCGGCACCGAGCATGCGACCAAGGGCGAGGCGGACGCCGACGAATAAGGCGGTAACGGGCGAAACGGGAAGCGCAAGGCGCCACGTAGGTCAGTGCCGAGCACATCGGCGGGGACCATCGCGTCGACCCAACGCGGCCATGCTCGGCGCTGGTTCGGCCGAGAAGCGCGGCCGAGGCGATCAGTCGGATCTCGTCGCCTTAGCTGCCGCTCGCGCGGTCCTAAAGCGTGATCGCACGCTCCTCGTCGATGCTCTGCTGGGCGGCGAGCACGATGCGGAGTGAGTTGACGGCATCGGCCATGCTCGCGGTGAGGTCGATGTCCTCGGTGATGGCGTTCAGGAACATCGCCTGCTCGCGCTCACAGAGGGCCTGGTGGTCCGGCTCGTCCTCGGTCGAGATCCACTCGTCGGGCCGCTTGAAGTTGTTGTCCTCGTCGATCGCCGAGTGGTGCAGCTTGATCGCGTTGGTCTTGGTGTGCTGGTCGATGTCGGCCGAATCGGACAGTTTGTCGGGGCTGGCCTCGCTTTGGCCTTCTTGCGGCTTGTAGGCGATCGAGGCCGAGCCGTTGGGACCCCAGACGTCCTTCACGAAATAGGCCACCTCGGACATCATCGGCCCCCAGCCGGCCTCGTACCAGCCGACCGAGCCGTCGTCGAAGGTGACGTGCAGGTGGCCGTAGTTCTGCACCTTGGTCTCGCTGCTCAGCTTGGCGCCGATGCCATGGACGCGGACGGGCTTGGCGCGGGTCATCTGGCACATCACGTCGACATAGTGGACGCCGCAGTCGACGATGGGGGTGAGGCTCTCCATCAGCGCCTTGTGCCAGTTCCAGGCGGGGCCGCTGGATTGCTGGTTGAGGTTCATCCGCATGACGAGCGGCTTGCCGAGCCCGTGTGCCAGTTCGACGAACTTGGCCCAGGCGGGATGCACGCGGAGAATGTAGCCCAAGACCAGCTTCCTGTTGGTCGCCTCGGCCTTGGCCACCACGGCTTCGGCGTCCGCGATGTTGGTGGCGATGGGCTTTTCCATGAAGACGTGGCAGCCGGCATCCATGGCCTTGATGGCGTAGGACGCATGGGTGTCGGGGTAGGTGTTGATGGAGACGGCGTCGGGTTTCGTCTCATCGAGTGCCGCCTCGAAATCGTTGAAGCGCGGGTAGCCGGCGATCTCGTCGGAAAGCGTGGTGGCCTCGCTCATCGAGCGGCTGACCAGGCCCACGAGCTCAAAGCCCGGGTTGCGGTGATAGGCTTTGGCGTGGCTCGCCCCCATATTGCCCACACCCACCACCAAAATGCGCACCGGTTCCGCCATCGTTCATCCTTCCCAGGGTCTCGTGTCACTGTCCCCAACCAAGGCCGAAGTCTGGAGGGGGTCCGGGGGACATCATGCCCCCCGGATTTTCTAAGCCAGTGCCGTCAGATCGCCGCGTCGAACAGCCCAGCTTCGATCGCTGCCATGTCGAGCGCCTGCATGTCTTCTGACAGTTCGTAGCCGTCGGCGTCGGCCTCGACCGCCGCGTGGTCGAAATCGTTGGCGGGGCCGATGAGGTCGTTGGTGAGCACGTTTTCCGCGTCGATGGGCGCGGAGACCTGGCCCATGTCGTGGATGGTGTCGAAGAAGGCCTGCCAGCTCGCCATGTCGTGCCAGCCCCAGCCTTCGCGGTCCTCCATGTCACCGCGAAAGACGTTGATCTGCTGGAGGATCGAGGTGGTGCCGAGCTCGGGCCCGAGGCTGGAGGCCAGGGTCGGGAACTGCTCGAAGACGGCCTCCACGGCGGCACGCGGGTTGTGGTAGGCGAACTCCATGCCCATCGCCCAGCCGCGCAGGTACTCTTCGAGGAACGCCTTGCGCTCGGGGTCGTCGAGGTCCGAGCGGCGGACGACGAAGGTGTTGGCCGGGAAGGTCGAGTGCTGGACGCCGAGCCAGTATTCGAACTCCAGGCCCGTGGCGATCCATTCCGCGCGGAGGCCTTCCCAGGAGAGGGCGGCGTCACCTTGGCCGGCCGCGAGTGCGGTGCCCCAGGTGGGCCAGCCGGCCTCGACGTAAGTGACCTTGGAGACGTCGACGCCTTGAGAGGCGAGGAGCGGGTCGGTGATCGACTGCCATGCAGCCGAGCCGAGGAGCACGGTCTTGCCCTCGAGCGTCTTCAGGTCGTTCGAGCCTTCGCCCTTGCGGAAGGCGAAGCTGAAGGTGTCGCGCGCTCCCATGTGCCAGACCGAGACCAAGTCCATGCCGTTCTCGAGGGCGAAGGCGAAGACGCCGGGCGAGGGGAAGCCCATGTCGGCCTGGCCCACGTCGACGAACTTGACCGTGGCGGTGCCGTCCGAGGGACCGGGCTGCATGTCGGTCGAGAGGTCGCCGAAATAGCCCATCTTCCGGCCGACCCAGTAGGGATAGTCGTCGAGCACCTCGAGCGTGCCGCGGGGCGAGATCCAGGTGAAGGTGCCGTAGGGCTCGGCCTCGGCGCTGTTGCCGCGGCCGAGGGCGGTGGCGGTGACGACGCCGGCTGCTGTCACCTGGAGGAAGTAGCGGCGGTCGAGGCCGGCCTTGGCAACACCCGTCTCTTTGGTCATGGCGGTCGTCCCTGTGCTTGGTGCTTCGTTTGGCGGGTCAGGTTTCCCAGCTCGCCCATTTTTTGCCGATCAGGAAGAAGATCGTATAGATCAGGATGCCGAGAATCGAGAGGATCAAGACGACCGCGAAGAACTCCGGCATCTTGATCATCGAGGAGTAGGTGGTGAGCCGGTTGCCGAGGCCGAAGCCGCCGCCGACCATCTCCGCCCCCACGGTGGTCAAGAGGCCGAAGATGGCCCCGACCATGAGGCCGACCAGGATCATCGGCAGCGCCATGGGTGCCCGGATCTTCCAGAAGATCTGCAGGGTCGAGGCGCCGTAGGAGCGGGCCAGCGCTATCTTGGCACTGTCGACGCGACGGAAGCCGGTGGCGGCGTTGATCATCACCATCGGGCCAGACGCCAGGGCGACCGCGATGATCCTAGGCTCGTAGCCGAAGCCGAAGCGGAGGATGAGGAGCGGGATCAACGCCAGCATCGGCGTCGTGACGAGGATCAGGATGTAGGGGGCGATGATCTTCTCGGCGAAGGGGAACTGGGTGATCACGGCGGCCAGCACGAGGCCCACGGTGGCACCGATCGCGAAGCCGCAGCCGAGCTGGACCAGGGTGTGCCCGAGATGCGGCAGGATGAGAGGGAACTCGGTGACGAGTGCGACGCCGACCAGGCTGGGTCGCGGCATGATGTAGTGGGGGACGGCGAAGTACCAGAGCGAGAGCTCGATACTACCGATGACGACGACGGCGACCGCGATGATCGCCAAGACCTCGACCCAGGAGCTGATGCCGGGTCCGGCGGTCAAGGCCGAGAGGTTGGTGACGCCGACCTCGTTCGCGTCAGCCCGGTGGCTCTGGCGGAATTCCGGGATCGCGTCCTGGCTGCTCATCGGCCCCGATCCTTCATGCCCCGGGCGCCCTTCATGCGGCGGCACCTCGCGGCACGCGCTGGCCCATGATCTCGCCCTTGATCGCGTTCGTCAGATCGAACACCTCGCGGCTGGCCATGACCTCGAAGGAGCGTGGCCGCGGCAGGGGCACCCGGTATTCGCTCGCCACCCGGCCCGGCCGCGGGCTCAAGACCACCACCTTGTCGGAGAGGAAGATGGCCTCCTCGATATTGTGGGTGATGAAGACGATGGTGGTGGGCGTATCGAGCCAGATCTCCTCGACCAGTCGGTTCATCTCCTCGCGGGTGAAGGTGTCGAGCGCCCCGAAGGGCTCGTCCATCAAGAGCACCGACGGCTTGAGCGCCAAGGCACGGACGATGGCGGCGCGCTGCTGCATGCCGCCCGAAAGCTCGCGCGGGAACTTACCGCCGAAGCCGTCCAGCCCGACGCGGTGGAGGAGGTGGTCGATCCAGGCGGGGTCCGGCTGTTGTCGCTTGATCTCGAAAGGAAAGGCGATGTTGGCGTCGAGATTGCGCCAGGGCAGCAGGTTCGCCTCCTGAAAGACGATGCCGATCTCCGGCCGCGGGCCCGTCACGGGCGTGCCGTCGAGCAGGATGTCGCCGGCGGAGAGGTGGTGCAGGCCGGACATCGACCAGAGCAGCGTGGTCTTGCCGCAGCCCGACGGGCCGACGATCGAGACCACCTCGTTGGTGGCGACCTCGAGGCTGCAGCGGTCGAGCGCCAGAAGGTCGCCGGACGCCGTATGGTAGACCTTGGTGGCGTTCCGCACGGCGAGCTTCGTGGCTGTTCCCTCGGGCGGTTGCATGGTTTCCTCGACGCTCGCGAACGGTCGACTCTGGCCGCGCCAGCGTTGTCCGGCGCGTCTTTTCGGAGCCGATCACCATACCACTTTGAGGCGGCGGCAATCCGGCTGTCAAGGAGCGCCCGGCGGCGGCGGGGCGAAAAGGAGCGGGGGCGACAGCATCTTGACACTACCCGATTCTCCAGCGCTCGTTGCCGGGGTGCGATGATCAGGCTGGCAGCGCAAAGCGGCTGTCGTGCTGCAAGAGAGAAACGGCAAGCAATGTCCGAGACGACCCCGACACCGGAGAGCACGGCCACGGCCTGGCTCGGCGATTTTGCCCGAGCGCTCGATGCCCGTGATCTGGAGGCCCTTCAGGCGCTCTTTCACGAAGACTGCTACTGGCGCGATCTGCTGACCTTCACCTGGAACATCGCGACCATGGAAGGCTGGCCGGAGATCCGGGCGATGCTGGATGCCAGCCTCGAGCGGACGGCACCCGCGGGCTGGCGGCTCGAGGGTGCTGCGACCGAGACCGCGGGCGTGGTCGAAGCCTGGCTCGCCTTCACCACGGCGGTCGCGACAGGGACGGGCCACCTTCGGCTGCGGGACGGCCGCGCCTGGACGCTCTTCACCGCGATGGAGGATTTGCAGGACCACGAGGAGCCCCGCGGCCCGAGGCGCCCGCTGGGGACGATCCACACCGCCAGCCGGGCCCGGGAAACCTGGCACGAGAGGCGCGAGCGCGAGACGGCGGCGCTCGGTCGCGAGGTGCAACCTCATGTGGTGATCATCGGTGGCGGCCAGGGCGGCATGGCCTTGGGCGCCCGGCTGAAGCAGCTGGGCGTGCCGGCCCTCATCCTCGAGAAGAACGCGCGGCCCGGAGACAGTTGGCGCAACCGCTACCGCTCGCTCGTGCTGCACGATCCCGTCTGGTACGACCACATGCCCTATATTCCGTTTCCGGAGACCTGGCCGGTCTTCACGCCCAAGGACAAGATGGGCGACTGGCTCGAGATGTATGCCCGGGTCATGGAACTCGACTACTGGCCGTCGACCACGGCGACCAGCGCGCGGTTCGACGAGGCGGATGCGGTCTGGTCGGTCGATGTCGTGTCCGGTGGCGAGCAGCTGACGCTACGCCCGCGCCATCTGGTCTTCGCGACCGGCGCCTATGGCCCGCCGCGGCGCATCGCCTTCGTCGGTGCCCAGGACTTCCGTGGGCGCATCCTGCATGCGAGCGCCTATCAGGACGGCCGCGACTTCAGGGGCCAGCGGGTCGTGGTGATCGGCAGCGCCACCTCGGGCCACGACGTCTCGCTCGACCTCTGGGAAGGCGGGGCGGCCGCGGTCACCATGGTCCAGCGCCACCCGACGACGGTGGTGCGCTCGTCGACGCTGATCGAGCTCGGCTTCGCGCTCTATTCGGAGCAGGCGTTGGCGGCCGGGATCACCACCGAGCAGGCCGACCGGATCGTGGCCTCCACCCCGATCGCGCTTTTCGCCGACCTGCAACGCCCGCTCTACGCCGAGATCAAAAAGCGCGACGCCGATTTCTACACAGCACTGGCGAAGGCCGGCTTCGCCCTCGACTGGGGTGAAGACGACAGCGGGCTGATGATGAAAGCCTACCGCACGGGCTCGGGCTACTATATCGATGTCGGCGCGTCGGCGCTCATTATCGACGGCCGCATCGGGCTGAAGAGCGGGGTCGAGATCGACCGGCTGACCCCGGACGGCATCCGCTTCGCTGACGGCACCACGCTGGAGTGCGACGTGATCATCGAGTGCACGGGCTATCAGTCGATGCACGAAACGGTGGCGGGGCTCGTCTCGCGCGAACTCGCGGATCAGGTCGGCCCCTGCTGGGGCCTCGGCTCCGGGGTCAGGAACGATCCCGGTCCCTGGGAAGGCGAGCTGCGCAACATGTGGAAGCCCACGGCGCACGAGGCTCTCTGGTTTCAGGGCGGCAACCTCGCCCTCTCGCGTTTCTACTCACGCTATCTGGCACTGCAGCTGAAGGCGCGCATGCTTGGCATGGCAACACCCGTCCACCGGCCACGGGACACCGCGCCGAGGCGTTCGGTAGCTCGCTAGACAGTATCCGTGATGGTCGAGCGGGTTTGGGGATCCAGAGCCGATCATCGCGGATACTCTAGCAATCCGTTTCGGTCTTCGCGGTCAGCCTGCTGGTGATCGACTGCGGCGGGGCATGCGGAAGGGTAGCATCGCCTGGACGATGGGCAGGCTGAAGCGGTCGAGGTCGAGGCTTTCGTGCACCGCCGTCGTCGTCTCGCCGAGGAGCTTGGTGCGCAGCAGCGAGCGGGCATAGAAGGGGGTGTCCTCGAGGGTCGCCTCGATCCCGGTTGTAGCGTCTCCCTCGGTCCGAGTCGCACGCGGAATACGCCAGATCCGGGTGCGGGGCAGGGGGCAAGGCCGTGGCGGGTCGAACGGCGTGGCCCGGCCGTCGGCGGCGAAGTGGAGGGCCAGGTTGAAGGGCGAGCCGTCGCGCCGCTCCCCTTCGTAGAGCACGGCACTGCCCCGGCCGATCGGCGACCGGCTCCAATCCCAGCGCCTGAAGCTCGCCTCCAGCGGCACGGCCCCCCAATTGCTGTCGAGATAACCGTGGCCCTGCCAGTCGAGAGCGGGTTTTTCCAGCGCCACCTCGACCCTGGCCGTGGGTGCTATCGGGCGCCAGTGGTGCAGACCGTCGGCGTCGAGGCCGAAGGGCTCGGTGTTCAGGTTCTCGGGGTGAAGGCGGATCTCGCCCCTGATCCGGCCGGGCAAGGGGAAGGTCATCTCGTCGAGGCTGATCTCGAGGCTGTCTTCCACCCAGGCAAGGCGGCTCGGGCCCACGGTGAAGTGGCCTCGATCGCGGGCGACGGCGTTCTGGCCGCGCTCGGTCATCGCCCATTTATGGCCGCTGGCGCCGTAGAGGGCCACGTTGATCGCCGCATGGTTCAGGGGCTCGGCCGGTCCCCGCCGCCGCGCCCACTTGTAATAGGGAGAGAAGACGCTGCCGATGAAGGCGATGATGGTGAGCCCGTGCCGGCCGTCGTCGCTCAGCGCATCGACATACCACCAGTGATAGCCGCCTTCGGGGACTTTCGGGTCGAAGGTCACGGGCCGGCCCGCGGTCATGGGCGCCGGCCGAGGTCGGCCAGCAGGCTGGCGGCTGCGAGGCGGCCGGAAAGGGTGGCCATCGGTATGCCCGGTCCCGGGTGGACGCTGCCGCCGGCGAGATAGAGGCCGGCGAGCTTGGTCTTGACGCCCGGTCTTTGGAACGAGGCCTGCCAGCCATGCGAGGCCGGGCCGTAAAGGGCGCCGCCGGTCGCCGGAAAGAGCCGATCGAAGTCGGTGGGGGTGGTCAGGGTGAGGCTTTCGGGCGCGGCCTCGAGCGTTAGGCCGGAGCGGCAGAGAACCGCGTGCAGCTTGCCTGTGCAGGCCTCGATCGCGTCGGCCGTCAAGGGACGGCTGTCGCCGCTCGCTGGCGCGTTGATCAGGGCGAAGATGCGCTCAGTGCCGGCTGGCGGCACCGTGTCGTCGTCGCCGCGATCCTGGGCACAGACATAGACCGTGGGGTCTTGCGGCAAGCGGCCGTGTTCGTGGATGTCCTGGAACTCGCCCGGATAGTCCCGCGAGAAGAAGACGTTGTGGTGGACCAGTGGAAAGCCGCGGACCTCGGCGGCCATAGCGAAGGTGACGGCGGAGAGGGAGCGTTTGGCAGGGGCGATTCGGGGTACGGCCTTGGTGACGGCAGCCCCGAGCCGGCCCGTGGCCAAAGCTGCCGTGTCGGTGTTGGCAATCACCGCATCGCCTGCCAGCCGCTCGCCCGAGGCCAGGCGGACACCGGCGATGCGGCTGGCTTCGACCAGGATCTCGGCAGCTTCGGCCTGGTAGCGAAACTGGGCACCGTGGCGGCGGGCGATGGCTTCCAGGGTGCGGGCCAGGCTGTGCATGCCGCCGTCGAGCAGCCAGACGCCCGCCTGCTCGACATGGGTCACGAGCATCAGGGTGGCGGGGGCCTGGAAGGGCGAGGAGCCGCAATAGGTGGCGTAGCGGGCGAAGAGCTGGCGCAGGCGCTGGTCCGCGAAGTAGTCGCCGAGGGCGCGCCAGAGGGTGGTGAAGGGACGGATGTGGCGCAGCCCGAACACGCCGCCGATGCCGACGCCGCCGATCAGGCCCTGCATGCTGGGCGCTGCCGCCTGCATGAAGCTCTGGTCCAGGATCTGAAACATTCGCTGGCTGTCGGCGCAGAGCCGGCGGTAGCCCTTTGCGTCCTCGGCCCCGGCGAAGTCGCCGATGGCGTCTGCCGACCGGTCGATATCGGCGAAGAGATCGAGCCTGGCCTCGTCCCAGGCGTGGCGGGCGAGGATCGTTGCTGGGCGCAGCTCGAGTTCGGCCTCGAGCGAGGTGCCGAGCGCCTCGAAGAGGGCCTCGAAGACCCAGCGCATGGTGAAGACGGTGGGGCCGCCGTCGACCCGTAGACCCCCGCCGACCGGCACCTCGCGCAGCTTGCCGCCGGGTGTGGCTTGCGCCTCGACCACGGTGACGTGGAGCCCTCGGGCGGCGAGCTCGGCGGCTGCTGCCAGTCCGCCGATCCCGGCGCCGATGACGATGACCCGCTGCTCCGCCAATGCCTGCCCGTACCTCCGTTTCCCGTCTAGGCGCAGTCTTGTCGTCAACTGATCCTTGTGTCCATCATCAATGACAGTTATGGGTGACAAGATAGATTGACACTCGGGTCCGACCACGTTTGGTGGCGCCCGAGGCAACAGGAGGCGAAGGCATGGGTGCCGGAACGCGGATCGAAGAGGCTCTGAGTGCTGCGATCGACGCTGCCGACGGCCCGAGCTGCCCACCCGGGCTTGCCGCCGCCATGCGCTACACCGTCTTTCCCGGTGGTGCCAGGGTCCGCCCCAAGCTCTGCCTCGCCGTGGCGCTGGCCTGCGGCGACGACCGGCCTGAGCTCAGCAATGCGGCGGCCGCGGCGATCGAGCTCTTGCACTGCGCGTCCCTGGTTCACGACGACCTGCCCTGCTTCGATAACGCCGCGTTGCGCCGTGGCAAGCCCTCCGTCCACTGTACGTTCGGCGAGCCGTTGGCCGTGCTCACTGGCGATGCCTTGATCGTGATGGCCTTCGAGACGCTGGCGAGAGCGGCGGGCGCCGCCCCGGAGCGGCTGGGGCCCTTGGTCTCGATCGTCGGGCGTGGCGTCGGAGCACCTTTCGGACTCTGTGCCGGGCAGGCCTGGGAGAGCGAGCCTGCGGCACCCTTGCGCGAGTACCAGCGGGCCAAGACCGGGGCGCTCTTCATCGCGGCCACCGCCGCTGGTGCCGCTGCCGCCGGTGCCGATCCCGCCCCCTGGCGGGCTTTGGGCGACCGGCTCGGCGAGGCCTATCAGGTGGCGGACGATCTCAAGGATGCACTCGAGGATGCGGCCACCATCGGTAAGCCCGTGGGCGTCGATGCGGCGCTGGCCAGGCCCAATGCGGTTTGCGAACTCGGTGTCGAGGGTGCTGTCGGGCGGCTGAAGCAGCTGATCGGCGGGGCCTTGGCCGCCATTCCCGACTGCCCGGGTGCCGACATGCTCGAGGCCATCGTCAAGGGCGAGGCCGAGCGGCTGGCCCCGGCCAAGGCATTGCCGGAGAAGCGGCGGGTTCGGGTAGCGGCCTGATCGTCGGTCACTTCGATGGCGAAGAGCACTGCGCAAGAGGCGCAAGCCATGCCGACTTTCGCTTGGCGTGATCGGCTGCTCGGCTGGCGCGACCGGCTGATCGCGAGCCCTCGGTTTCGCGAGCTGGCCGCCGCTTTTCCGCTCACCCGATTCGTCGCCCGGCGGCGGGCCGGGGCGCTTTTCGATCTTTGTGCGGGCTTCGTCTACACGCAAGTGCTGCTCGCCTGCGTCCAACTCCGACTCTTCGATGTCCTGGCGGAAAGGCCGGCGACCGCAGCCGATCTCGGCCGCCGGTTCGGCATGGGCGAAGAGGGCATGCTGCGCCTCTTGCGCGCCGCCAAAGCGTTGCGCCTCGTCGAGGATCGGGGGGCAGGGCGGTTCGGGCTCGGCCAATTGGGGGCGGCCATGGTGGACAACCCCGGCATCGCCGCCATGGTCGAACACCACACCATGCTCTATGCCGACCTCGCCGATCCCTTGCCGCTCTTGCGTGGCGAGGCCGGGGAGACCGAGTTGCAGCGCTTTTGGCGCTACGCCAGGAGCGACGATCCGGCCAGAGTTCCGCCCGATGCGGCCCTGGCCTATAGCCGCCTGATGGCGGCCTCGCAGAGCCTCGTTTCCGCCGAGATCCTGGCCTCCTACAGCTTCAAGAAGCACCGCCGGCTGCTCGATCTCGGCGGCGGCGACGGGACGTTCCTGCGTGCCGTGGCCAAAGCCGCACCCGGCCTCGAACTCCGGCTCTTCGATCTGCCGGCCGTGGCCGAGGGCGCTGCCGAGGCCTTTGCTGCGGCCGGGCTGACTGAGCGCGCCGGTGCCCATGGTGGCAACTTTCTCACCGATCCGCTGCCCGAGGGTGCGGATATCGTTTCGCTGGTGCGGGTCATCCACGATCACGACGATGCGGCCGCCCTGCGCATTCTGGCCCGCGCCCGAACGGCGCTGCCGGCGGGGGGCACGTTGCTGCTCGCCGAGCCGATGGCCGGGACGACCGGGGCCGAGGCCTCGGGCGATGCGTATTTCGGCTTTTACCTCATGGCCATGGGCAGTGGCCGGCCGCGCACCAAGGCCGAGCTGGAGGTGATGCTGGGCCGGGCTGGCTTCGTCCGGCCCCGTCTTTTGTCCACCCGCACGCCGCTCTTGGCCCGGGTGATCGTCGCCGAAGCGGCGCCGCCACAGGGATCGGCGGGCCGCGGAGAAAGTGTAAGTCTTGCTTGACATACAAGGCCGTCAAAGTAACCTGACAGGGTAGCTGATCAGCAGTTGCACGGCTCGTTGGGAGGCGAGCACCGACATGAATACCCTTGCCGTGGTCCTCGAAGCCCCCGAACGTTTGGTCCTCAGCCGGCTCGACCTGGTCGCGCCGGAAGCTGCCGACGTCGTGGTGGACATGGAGTGGTCCGGCATCTCCACCGGCACCGAGCGCCTCCTCTATACCGGCCGCATGCCGCCCTTTCCGGGCATGGGCTACCCCCTGGTGCCGGGTTACGAATCGGTCGGCCGGATCACCTCGGCAGGACCGGAGGCAGCAGCCAGGGTCGGTGAGCGGGTGTTCGTTCCCGGGGCGCGTTGCTACGGCGAGGTGAGGGGGCTTTTCGGTGGCGCCTCGTCCCGCGTGGTCGTGGCGGCCGATCGGGTGACCCCGGTCGGTGACGATTTGGGCGAAGAGGCCGTTCTCCTGGCGCTGGCCGGCACCGCCTGGCACGCCATCGAGGGCTCGCGCCGCGACGGCAAGCTCACGGCCCCCGACCTCATCATCGGCCACGGTGTGCTCGGCCGACTCCTGGCCCGCCTCGCGGTCGCCATCGGTGGCGAGCCCACGGTCTGGGAACTCAATGCCGATCGCGCGCAGGGTGCCGAGGGCTACCGGGTCGTGCACCCGGACGAGGATTCGCGGCGCGACTACCGCGCAGTCTACGACGTCAGCGGGGACAGCAACATCCTGGATACGCTGGTCGCTCGTTTGGCGCCGATGGGCGAGATCGTGCTCGCCGGCTTCTACAGCGAGCGCGTCGCCTTCACCTTTCCCATGGCCTTCATGAAGGAGGCCCGGATCCGCATCGCCGCCGAATGGAAGACACCGGATCTGCTGGCCGTTCGCGAACACCTCGACGCCGGCCGGCTCTCCTTGGGCGGTCTCATCACCCATCGCGCAGTGGCGACGGATGCGGCGAGTGCCTACGGCACGGCTTTTTCCGATCCCGCCTGCCTCAAAATGATCCTCGATTGGAGGAGCTGTTCATGACCCTAGGTTCCAGCCAGACCGACGACCTTCGCGCGGAAGCGGCCATCGAGCCCGATCCGGTCTCGACCGAGCCGCCGAAGAAAGAGACCCAGGTCATTGCGATCTACGGCAAGGGTGGCATCGGCAAGAGCTTCACGCTCTCCAACCTCTCCTACATGATGGCGCAACAGGGCAAGCGCGTGCTGCTGATCGGCTGCGATCCGAAGAGCGACACCACTTCCCTTCTCTTCGGCGGCAAGTCCTGCCCGACCATCATCGAAACGTCGTCGAGGAAGAAGCTTGCCGGCGAAGAGGTCGCCATCGGCGACGTCTGCTTCATCCGCGACGGTGTGTTCGCCATGGAGCTGGGTGGCCCCGAGGTCGGCCGCGGCTGCGGCGGGCGGGGCATCATCCACGGCTTCGAGCTCTTGGAGAAGCTGGGCTTTCACGACTGGGGCTTCGACTACGTCCTCTTGGATTTCCTCGGCGACGTGGTCTGCGGCGGCTTCGGCCTGCCGATCGCCCGTGACATGTGCCAGAAGGTCATCGTCGTCGGTTCCAACGACCTGCAGTCGCTCTACGTGGCGAACAATGTCTGCTCGGCGGTCGATTATTTCCGCAAACTGGGCGGCAATGTCGGGGTCGCGGGCCTCGTCATCAACAAGGACGACCACAGCGGCGAGGCCCAGGCCTTCGCCGAGGCCGTGGGCATCCCGGTCCTGGCCGCCATCCCCGCCGACGAAGACATTCGCAAGAAGAGTGCGAACTACGAGATCATCGGCATTCCCGGCGGCCGCTGGGCCTCGGTCTTCGAGGATCTCGCCAAGCAGGCGGCCGAGGCCCAGCCGGTTCGGCCCAATCCGCTGACCCAGGACGAGCTCCTGGGCCTCTTCAAGAGCCAGGATGTCGGTCGCGGCGTGACGCTGCAGCCGGCGACCATGGCCGACATGTGTGGCCGCGAGATCGTCGAAAAGGCGTCCCTCGAAGTCGTCTACGACGACGCATGAGGGCGCATAGCTGATGACCGAAATTCTTTCCGACCGGACCGCCTCCGCCCAGCTCGATGCCGCCCGGCACGACGACGCCGCAAGGACCGTCGCGCCGCACCAGGGTGGCGAGCCGGCGGCTCAGGCACCGGCGTCGTCGCCCCCCTCCGGCGACGGCGCCGGCTGCCACAGCCAGGCCGAGAAGATGAAGGCCGAGGCGGCAGCCGCTGGCAAGAGCGAGACCCTCGAGCGCTATGCCGAGGACTATCCGGTGGGCCCGCACGACCAGCCGCAGAGCATGTGCCCGGCCTTCGGGTCCTTGCGTGTTGGTCTCCGGATGAAGCGCACGGCCACGGTGCTCTCGGGTTCGGCCTGCTGCGTCTACGGCCTGACGTTCACCTCGCACTTCTATGGGGCCAGGCGGACCGTCGGCTACGTGCCGTTCAATTCCGAGACCCTCGTTACCGGCAAGCTCTACGAGGATATCCGGGAAGCTGTGGTCAAGCTCGCCGATCCCGAGCTCTATGACGCCATCGTCGTCACCAATCTCTGCGTGCCGACGGCTTCGGGGGTGCCGATCCAGAAGATCGCCAAAGAGATCAACGGCGTTCGCATCATCGCCATCGACGTGCCGGGCTTCGGCGTGCCGACCCATGCCGAGGCCAAGGACATCCTGGCTGGGGCCATGCTCGACTATGCCAGGAAGGAAGCCGAAAGCGGCCCCGTCCAGGCGCCCCGCGGCGGGCGACAGGACAAGCCTACGGTCACGTTGCTCGGCGAGATGTTTCCGGCCGATCCGGTCGGCATCGGCATGATGCTCGAACCGCTGGGCCTCGCTGCGGGACCAGTGGTGCCGACCCGCGAGTGGCGTGAGCTGTATGCCGCGCTCGACAGCGGTGTGGTTGCCGCCATCCACCCCTTCTACACGGCCTCGATTCGCGTCTTCGAGCAGGCCGGCCGCAAGATCGTCGGCTCGGGTCCCGTCGGCCGTGACGGCACGGCGGCCTGGCTCGATGCCATCGGCGAGGCCTACGGCGTGGCCCAGGACAAGGTCGATGCGGCCAAGAACCGGTTCCTGCCGGCGATCCAAGGGGCTTTGGCCGGTATGCCGATCAAAGGGCGGATCACGCTCTCGGGCTACGAGGGCTCGGAACTCCTGGTCGCCCGCCTCCTGGTCGAGAGCGGCGCCGACGTCCGCTATGTCGGCACCGCCTGCCCGAAGACGGCCTGGTCGAATGCCGATCGCGAATGGCTCGAGGCCAAAGGGGTCCAGGTCCAGTTCCGTGCTTCCCTGGAGCAGGATTTGGCGGCCATGGCGGAGTTCCAACCGGACCTCGCGATCGGTACCACGCCTGTGGTGCAGAAGGCCAAGGAACTGGCGATCCCCGGGCTCTACTTCACCAACCTCATCTCGGCCCGGCCGCTGATGGGTCCGGCCGGTGCCGGCTCCTTGGCCCAGGTCGTCAACACGGCGATCGGCAACAAGAGCCGTTTCGACGAGATGAATGCCTTCTTCGACGGTGTCGGCGCCGGATTTTCGGCCGGGGTGTGGGAGGATCGGCCGGTGGATCGCTCGGAATTCCGGGAGCGGATGATGAAACGCGGTGCCAAAGCCACGGCCAAGACCGCATCCAAGCTGGCGGACTACTGATGTTGGTCCTCGATCACGATCGGGCGGGCGGCTACTGGGGTGCGGTCTACGTCTTCACCGCCATCAAGGGCCTGCAGGTGATCATCGACGGCCCCGTGGGCTGCGAGAACCTGCCCGTCACTTCGGTCCTGCACTACACGGACGGCCTGCCGCCGCACGAACTCCCCATCGTCGTCACCGGTCTCGGCGAAGAAGAACTCGGCCAGCACGGCACCGAAGGGGCGATGAAGCGGGCGCACCGCGCGCTCGACCCGCATCTGCCGTCGGTCGTGGTGACCGGCTCGATCGCCGAGATGATCGGCGGCGGGGTGACGCCCGAAGGCCTCAACATCCTGCGCTTCCTGCCGCGGACCATCGACGAGGACCAGTGGCAGAGTGCGAACCGGGCGATGGCTTGGCTCTGGTCCGAGTTCGGGGCGATCAAGGGCCGGATGCCCAAGGAGAAGAGCCGGCCAGAGGGTGCCAAGCCGCGCGTCAACATCATCGGTCCGGCCTACGGCACCTTCAACATGCCGTCCGATCTCCACGAGATCCGCCGTCTGGTCGAGGGCATCGGCGCCGAGATCAACATGGTCTTTCCGCTCGGCAGCCATCTGGCGGACATCCAGCGGCTGGTCGACGCCGACGTCAATGTCTGCATGTACCGCGAGTTCGGCCGGCTGCTCTGCGAGGCGCTCGACAAGCCCTACCTGCAGGCCCCCATCGGCCTCTTTTCGACCACCAAGTTCCTGCGGACCTTGGGCGATATGCTCGGTCTCGATCCCGAGCCCTTCATCGAGCGCGAGAAGCACACGACGATCAAGCCGCTTTGGGATCTCTGGCGATCGGTGACCCAGGATTTCTACGGCACGGCGAGCTTCGCCATCGTCGCCAACGAAACCTACACCCGCGGTGTGCGGCACTTTCTCGAGGACGAACTGGGCTTTCCCTGCACCTTCGCCATCCCGCGCATCCCCGGGGCCAAGACCGACAACGCGGCGGTGCGCGAAGCGGTGCACAAGCAAACGCCTCTGGTGCTCTTCGGCAGCTACAACGAGCGGATGTATCTGGCCGAGATCGGCAACCGCGCGATCTACATCCCGGCCTCGTTCCCCGGCGCCATCATTCGCCGGCACACCGGCACGCCGTTCATGGGTTATTCCGGGGCCACCTACATCGTCCAGGAAGTCTGCAACGCGCTCTTCGACGCGCTGTTCAACATCCTGCCGCTCGGCAGTGAGATGGACAAGGTCGAGGCCACGCCGACCCGGCTCGAGGAGCAGATCCCCTGGGACGACGAGGCCAAGGCTTATCTCGACCGGCTGGTCGACGACTACCCCGTGCTGACCCGCATTTCGGCCGCCAAGCAGTTGCGTGACACGGTCGAGCGTCGGGCGCTCGAGGCTGGCGAAGGCCGGGTCACGGTGGCCCGGATGCGGACCTTGGGCACGGTTCGAGAGGCGGCGCCGGTGGCATGACCAGGACCGTCCGTCTCGTTTCGACGTTTCTTCGCTTTTCCCTGACGGTGCGGGCGGCAATGCCGGCCGAGCGTCGCTCGCCGGGCCAGATGGTCCGGCGCTCAAAGAGAACAGGTGGCTGACATGGCAAATGCTAGCGCTTCGATGATCCAGATGCCGACGGATGTTCGCTCGGCCACGGCCAGGCAGTTCCGGCTCATCTACTTCGTGGGCTTCGCCTACTTTTTGATGGTCGCGGTCGCTCTGCGCTTTTTGCCGAAGAGCCGGCGGCCGTCCTTGCCGGGTCTTGCCGGTAACCGGTCGGTGATCGGCGAGGCCAGGGCGCTGACCAGCACCTTCATCCCTTTCGCGTTTACCCGTTAGGCGACGCGAAGACTGTCCGCTGGGGGAGGGGCTGGGGAGCCGGCGCCGCCATCGGACGGAAGAACCCCCGCCGCGCGGGATTTGCGCGGTAACGGCCCAAAAGGCCAACAGCCGGAGTAAACGATATGGCTGCGGAAATGGAAAAGCAGGGCGGTCTCGCCGGCCTGACCGAGGATGAGGCGAAGGAGTTCCACAAGATCTTCGTCCAGAGCTTCATCATCTTCACGGCTGTGGCCGTGGTAGCCCACATTCTCGCCTGGGCCTGGCGCCCCTGGCTGCCGCCAGAAGGCGGTTGGCAGGCCGCGTTGAATGGAGTGCAGGATACGGCACTCCAGACCATCACCTTCCTCGTTTAAAGGAGCGACCCATGGAAATGTGGCGCGTTTGGCAGCTCTTCGACCCGCGGCGTACGCTGGTCGCCCTCGCTGTCTTCCTCATGACGCTGGCGTTGCTGATTCACTTCATCCTGCTCAGCACCGACCGGTTCAACTGGTTGGCTGGCCCGGCTGCCAGCGTCGAGCCGGTGGCCACCGTGGCGTCGGTCGAGCCGACCCACCGGGGCTTCATCGTCTAGTCGCATGCGACAGCGGCAGCGGACTCGGGTCGGGCTTGGTCGTCCGTGCGGGTCCGTTGCCGGAGCCGCCCAGCCCCGGTGCCGCCTCACGTTGCGGCACCGGGGAGGTGGCGGGGACGTGGTCCGGGCCTCCCGATCGGAGCGAAGAAAATGGCCTTGTTGAACTTTGAACGAAAATACCGCGTGCGCGGTGGGACGCTGATCGGCGGAGATCTCTTCGATTTCTGGGTCGGGCCCTTTTATGTCGGATTCTTCGGGGTCACGACGATCTTCTTCTCGGCTCTGGGCACCGCCTTGATCCTCTGGGGTGCAGCCCTCGGGCCCACCTGGAACGTCTGGCAGATCAACATCGCCCCGCCGGATCTCTCCTACGGCCTCGCCTTTGCGCCCCTGGCAGAAGGTGGATTGTGGCAGTTGATCACGATCTGCGCGATCGGCGCCTTCGTCTCGTGGGCACTCAGACAGGTCGAGATCAGCCGGAAACTGGGCATGGGGCTCCACATCCCCTTCGCCTTCAGCGTCGCGATCTTCGCCTATATCACGCTCGTCGTCTTCCGGCCGGTGCTGATGGGCGCTTGGGGGCACGGCTTTCCCTACGGCATCTTCAGCCATCTCGATTGGGTGTCGAACGTCGGCTACCAGTACCTGCACTTTCACTACAACCCCGCGCACATGCTCGCCGTGAGCTTCTTCTTCACGACGACGCTGGCGCTGTCGCTGCACGGTGCCCTGATCCTCTCGGTGACCAACCCGCCCAAGGGCGAGAAGGTGAAGACGCCGGAGTACGAGGACACTTTCTTCCGTGACACCATCGGCTACTCGATCGGTTCGCTCGGCATCCACCGGCTCGGCCTTTTCCTGGCGCTCAATGCCGGCTTCTGGAGTGCCGTCTGCATCATCATCAGTGGCCCATTCTGGACCCGCGGCTGGCCCGAATGGTGGAACTGGTGGCTCGATCTGCCGATCTGGCGCTGAGGGGTGGAGGAACACCGATGATCAACATGGAATACCAAAACATCTTCACCCAGGTCCAGGTGCGCCCGAAGCAGCCGGAGGTCGGTCCCGACCTCCCCGCCCAGGACGACCCGCGCACCGGCACCGGCTTCTTCGTCTACTGGTACGGAAAGCTCGGCAATGCCCAGATCGGCCCGATCTATCTCGGCTGGCTCGGTATCATCTCGATCGTCTGCTTCATCGTCGCCTTCGAGATCATCGGGCTCAACATGTGGGCTTCGGTCGGCTGGGATCCGATCCAGTTCGTCCGCCAGCTCTTCTGGCTCGCTCTCGAGCCGCCAGCAGCCGAGTATGGCCTCAGCATTCCGCCCTTGAACGAGGGGGGCTGGTGGCTGATCGCCGGCTTCTTCCTGACCACCTCGATCCTTCTCTGGTGGCTCAGGACCTACCGCCGCGCCCGGGCCCTGGGCCTCGGCACGCACGTCGCCTGGGCCTTCGCGTCCGCCATCTTCCTCTATCTGGTTCTGGGCTTCATCCGCCCCGTCCTGATGGGCAGCTGGTCGGAAGCGGTGCCGTTCGGGATCTTCCCGCACCTCGACTGGACCGCGGCGTTCTCGATCCGTTACGGCAACCTCTTCTACAACCCGTTCCACGCTCTTTCGATCGCCTTCCTCTACGGCTCGACCCTCCTGTTCGCGATGCATGGCGCCACCATCCTCGCGGTCAGCCGGTTCGGTGGTGAGCGGGAGATCGAGCAGATCACCGATCGTGGCACGGCATCCGAGCGCGCCGCCCTCTTTTGGCGCTGGACGATGGGCTTTAACGCCACGACCGAATCGATCCATCGCTGGGCCTGGTGGTTCGCCGTGCTGACGACGCTGACCGGTGGGATCGGCATCCTTCTGACCGGAACCGTGGTCGACAACTGGTACTTGTGGGCGGTGAAGCACCAATTCGCGCCGATGTACCCGAACGTCTTCCCCGAGACGGTCGACCCGGCCCTGCTCACGGGAGGCATGCAATGAATATCGGCATCGGCGGTGCTGCCGCCATCGTCGTCGGATCTCTCTTGGGCGTTGCGGTGCTGGTGGGGCCCGGCTGGGATGTGCCACCCATCGAGGCCGAGCAGATCGGCTGGCGCGGGGTGGCGATGGAGAAGGTGGTCAACCCGCGCACCCGGGCGAAGCTGGTCGACGCCAGCCAAATGCCGGAGGCAGTTTGGCCTTACGAGGAATCGCCCGAGGGTACGCCCTTGGCCTCGGAGATCTACGAGAACGTCCCGGTGCTCGGTCACCTGCCCGTCGATCAGTTCGACCGGCTGATGGCGCAGATCACCGAGTGGGTCTCGCCGATCACGGACGACCCGCAGGAAGGTCCGCTCGAGCAAGGCTGCAACTACTGCCACAACCCGGAGAACCTCGCCGAGGACTCGGTCTATACCAAGATCGTGTCGCGGCGGATGATCCAGATGACCCAGGCCATCAACACCGACTGGGACGCGCATGTCGGTAACACCGGCGTCAATTGCTACACGTGTCACCGTGGGTTGAACGTGCCGCAGGAGATCTGGTTCACGCAGGACCAGCCGATGCGTGGGATGGCCGGCTTTCGGGCCGGACAGAACGAGCCCGGCATCGCTTCGGCATCGCTGCCTGGTGATCCGTTCACGCCCTTTCTGCTCGACGACCAGGATATTCGCGTGATCGGCAACAATGCCCTGCCGCCGGCGTCCGGACCAGTGATCGGCACGAAAGTGACCGAGTACACCTACAGTCTGATGAACCATATGTCGGAAGGCTTGGGCGTGAACTGCACCTTCTGCCACAACAGCCGGCAGTTCCAGGGCTGGGAGGGGGCGCCGCCACAGCGGATGACTGCCTGGCACGGCATTCGCATGACCCGTGCGCTCAACGTCGACTACCTGGCACCCTTGGGTCCGGAGTATCCTGACTATCGCTTGGGCGAACTCGGCGATGCGCCCAAGACCAACTGCGCCACGTGTCACCTCGGCTTGAACCTGCCGCTCAATGGCGCGCCGGCTTACCTCGAGTTCCCGTCGCTCGGTCCGGCCGGGCTGGCGCCGGTTGCCGCAGATGGGGCACCGCAGGCGGCATTGCTGCTGCCGGAGATCGACGGCGTGGTTATCGACTGATCGTCTCGAAGATGCAGGGGGTGCGTCCTTCCGATTAGGGGGGCGGGCGCGCCGCCGGCTGGCTAGCGGCCTCGGGTGGGGAACCATCCGGGGCCGCGCGGGTTTCAAGTGTGCACTTTGCGGCTCGGCTTGACATCCCGACGATGCTGCGACTTTCTCGATAATGTCGAACACGCGGCGTGGCCGGTCGTTCGTTCTCTGACGTTCGACACGGCTCTCACGTTCAACATGGGTGAAGCTCAGATGACACGTTTCGTTTCCGCCTTCGCGCTCGCACCAGTGGCGGCTCTTGGTTTGATTGCGGGGGGCTTGCTGGGCAGCAGTCCGGCTGTGGCCGAGTACGACAACCCGACCATGGGCGACACGCCGTGTGTGGTCTTGTCACGCTATATCGGCGATGAGCCGACGAGACGGCGGACGGTCGGCGGCACCACGATGCATCGGGCCGAGGTCGGGATCGCCAATATCTGCGGTCGGAGCGTCGAGGTGTCGCTCTGCGTCGGCTATGCGGAGCCGGTCGATGGGGTGGAAGAAAGTTGCTTGAGCGGCTTTCTCCGTCCCTGGAGCAGCACCGAGATCCACACGGTCGAGGCGCCGGTCCAGCTCGCCGGACCGGAGATCGAGTGGCGCTGGGTCCGTGGCACTACCGGGGGCACCAGCGAGGTCGGCATGTAGCCTCGGCCCGAGATCGGGTCTACCAGTCGAGCTCGAACACGCAGGCGGCGTCGCCCAAGGCCTCGCAGGTCACCTCGCGAGCCTTGGCCTCGGGGTTGATCAGCGCGCGAAACAGCGCCTCGAAGGTCCCGGCATAAAAGTCGCATGCCGGCAGTTCGCTTTTCAGACCGCGGCAGAGTGGGTTGTGCGTGATGCCGAGGCGCGCCGGGCGGCCGTAGACGGCGCAGAAGGCGCCGCTACCGGCGAAGGTCCAGGAATTGCGTTCGATTGCCCGGAGCAAGAGGCGGACGGAGATGGGTTTCGGCAGCCGGCGCAATAGCCATTGTGCCGGCTTGGGGATGCGCCGCTCGAGCAGGTAGGAGGCGGTGCGTCGGCCGGCGGCCCGGGCGAGAGCCTGCGCACAGGCGGCGCCGAACTGGCGGCGGAGTGTCGCGTGGAGTGCCCGAACCTCCTGCTCGTCGACCATCTCTTCGGGCATCGCATCGAGATAATGCGCCATGCCCGCGGCCTCGAACAGCCGCTGCACCGGTGCAGCGCCGACACGGTCGCCGAGCACCGCCGCGAGTTGACTGATGGCATTGGGGCCGATTCGGCCGAGAGACCCCGCAGCTTCCTGCATCGCCTACTTCCCCCGAGGTATCGCGAAAGACGAGCCGGCGCCAGCCGCCCGACACGCCAATAAATGCCGAAATGAAGCTAGCGGTTCATTGATCGAAATCAAGGAGTGCTGCTGAAAAACCCTGAAAAAACAAGGCGGGCCGCCAGTTGTCGCCGGCGGGCCGGAGGATGAGGGAACCAGCCCCGCGAGCGGGTTCGGCTGTCTTGATCAGGCGGCTTCCTTCAGGCCTACAGCGGCCCAAATCGCGACGAGAGCGCCGATCAGGTTGTCGATGTCGGCATCGCTGTGCAACGGCGAGGGGGTCACCCTGAGGCGCTCGGTGCCGCGCGGCACGGTCGGGTAGTTGATCGGCTGCACGTAGATGCCGTGCTGCTCGAGCAGGCGGTCGCTGATCTGCTTGCAGCGCACCGGATCGCCGACCATCACCGGCACGATGTGGCTCTCGTTCGCGAGATGCGGGATGCCCACGGCATCGAGCCTGGCGCGAACGGTGGCGACCCGCTCCTTCTGCCTGTCGCGCTCGGCCGAGCTCTCCTTGAGATGCCGAATGCTGGTCAAGGCACCGGCCGCCAAGGCCGGCGGCAATGCCGTCGTGAAGATGAAACCCGAGGCGAAGCTGCGGACGAAGTCGCAAAGTGCCGTCGAACCGGTGATATAGCCGCCCATGACACCGAAGGCCTTGCCGAGGGTCCCTTCGATGACGTCGACCTGGTCCATCAGCCCCTCGCGCTCGGCGATGCCGCCGCCGCGCGGTCCGTAGAGCCCGACGGCGTGCACCTCGTCGAGATAGGTCATCGCACCGTGCTTCTTCGCGACCTCGCAGATCTCCTTGATCGGGGCGACGTCACCGTCCATCGAGTAGACCGATTCGAAGGCCACGAGCTTGGGCTGTCCAGGTGCGGTGGTCGCCAGCTTGCGGTCGAGGTCCTCGGGATCGTTGTGACGAAAGAGCATTTTCTCGGCACGGCTGTGGCGAATGCCCTCGATCATCGAGGCATGGTTGCCGGCATCCGAGAGGACCACGCAATTGGGCATCTTGGACGCCAGCGTGCTCAAGGCGGCCCAGTTCGAGACATAGCCCGAGGTAAAGAGGAGGGCCGACTCCTTCTGGTGCAGGTCGGCCAACTCGCGCTCGAGCAGGACGTGATAGTGATTGGTGCCCGAAATGTTGCGCGTCCCGCCGGCCCCGCAGCCGCAGAGGTCGATCGCCTCGTGCATGGCGTCCATCACGGTCGCGTTCTGCCCCATGCCCAGATAGTCGTTGGAGCACCAGACGGTCACCTGGTTCCGCCTGCCGTTGCGGTAGTGAGTGGCCCTGGGAAAGTCGCCGGCGTGGCGCTCGAGATCGGCGAAGATGCGGTAATTGCCCTCCTCTTTGAGACCGTCGAGCTGGGTCTTGAAGAAGCCATCGTACTGCATCATTGCCTCCGCTGGGTCGATGTAGCCGGGATCAGGCCGGGCGTGGGGGTGAAGTGGTGGGCTTTGCCACCGGGTTCGCTTGTCGAGCGCTCGGCCGCCTTGAGCGCCCAGGTCCAAAGAGCCGCGTCGGGCAGTGGCAGGACCAGAAACCAGTGCTCGATGATGGCCAGGGCGAGGATCGTCGCGACCAGCGTGTAGCCGGCCACGACGAACGGCGTGGCGTCCGCCGCGGTCGCGATCTGCACGACGACGGCCAGCGCCAGGGTCGCGGCGGTGACCGCGAGCGGGAAGAAGACGTTCATCGGCGCCTTCTTGAAGTAGCTCTTCAGGTGCCGGAGATGGCGCGGCAGGAACTGCTCGGCGAGGTTGGGCACGCCGAGAAAGACGTTGAGCTTGGCCGAGAGACGCATCACCCAGAGGACGAGATAGGTTGCGGCACCGATCTGGTTCTCGGCGCCGAAGGTCAGCGCCAGGATGAGGAGGCCAGCAGCCATGATGGCCAACTCGTGGTAGAGAATGGTCTGCGTCGCATAGACGAAATGCCGCCCGAACCCGCAGCCAGGCGGGCTCGGCCGGCGCCGTGGTCCCGTTATGTAGCCCATGAGAAAGGTGATTTCGGGCCAGGCCCAGATCAGCAAGGCCGACATGAAGGCCACATAGGCGCCGGTTACGCTGGCCTCCCCGGCACTCCAGGCGATGCCGTAGATCCCCAGGGCCAGAAGGGTCGTTGCGACCCAGAGGCTCCAGCGGTAGCTCGACCGGGGTGAGCGGACGGCAAAGAGCACGATGCCGGTCGAGAACCACCAGACGAAGAGCACCACCAGGATGGGCCAGCCGTAACCGGACACTGCGGCGTTCCTCCCTGCCTACCAGACCGGCTGCAGGCGGATTTGCGCCGGCAGCTCGTTCTTCTTGGTGGGCAGGAGGTAGAGCCGGGCGAAGGTGAAGAAGGCCTTGGTCGCAAGAGCGCCCTTCTTGATCTTGCCGCCGATGCCGCCGGCTTTCTCGGCCTCGCCGATGGCGACCGAGGTCCGGCGCAGCGATTCGAGGCAGGCATGAAAGCGCGGATCGTCGATGTCGACGGTGAGCGGGAAGACCTGCTTGGTGATCTCTGACGTGATCCGGAAGACCTGGAAGTCGTACTCGGTCGGATCGAGGCCCAGGGCGTCGTGGAAGGCCGGGCGGGCATGGTCGCGGACATACATGGTGGCGTAGACCGCCAGCACGAAGAAGCGCACCCAGAGCTTGTTCATGCCTTCGAGCACGCTCGGGTTGGCGCGCATCAGGAGCGCGAAGGCCTCGCCGTGGCGGAACTCGTCATTGCACCATTTCTCGAACCACTTGAAGATCGGATGGATCCGGTTTTCCGGGTGCCGCTCGAGGTGGCGATAGATCGAGATGTAGCGGGCATAGCCGATCTTCTCGGAGAGGTAGGTCGCGTAGAAGATGAACTTCGGCTGGAAGTAGGTGTACTTCTTCGCCTTCGTCAGGAAGCCGAGATCGACACCGATGTCGAAGTCCTTGAGGGTGTCGTTGATGAAGCCGGCATGGCGTGATTCGTCGCGCGCCATGAGCTTGAACAGCTCCTTGATGTCCTTGTTCTGGATGCGTTTTCTGATCTCGGTATAGAGCACGCAGCCGGAGAACTCGGCGGTCAGCGAGCTGACCAGGAAGTCGGTGAGCTCTTTTCTCAGCTCCGGGGTCAGGGCCTCGAGGTCGACCTCGTCCCACTCGTCGGTGCGCTTGAAGTGACCCTTGTTGGGGTCGTCCTGCATTTCCTTGATCAGCGCGTCCCACTGTGCCCGGATCGGCTCGACGTCGAGCTTGTCCATCTCGGCGAAGTTGGTGGTGTAGAAGCGCGGGCTCAGCATCGTGGTTTCCTGAGCCATCCGCGTGGTCTCGTTGATCTCACGCTGCCGCGGCGTGGCGGTCTTGGCGTCTGCCATCGTGGCGCTCATAGCTTGGTTCCCGATGAAAAGCTGAATTCCAGGAGTTCCATGAACTCCAGCCGGCCGGTGAGCTTGGTCCAGGCGCGCTCGACCGAGGATGCCCGCAGTATGGTCGCGGTCGACCGCACCGTCCGGGTTTCGCCGTAAGGCACGTCGGTCGGCGCGTCGTGGATGATCACCTCGTCACCGGGAAAAATCTCGATATCGCCGTCGAGATCGGCATAGGCATGAAGGCTGTCGAAGCTGTGCTCGACCTCGACCGTGCACGGCACCTCGAAGCTTTGTCGACTGATCAAAAAGCCTGCGATCATGAAGCTGTCCCTCCTTTCGCCACGAGAATACGGGCAAAGGCCTCCGCATTGGTTCGGCCGAAGCCGTCCAGGGGAACCTTTCGTCCCGTCTCGGGATCTTCGAGGAACAATCGACCATCGACCAGCGCCGAAAGCAAGAAGGGCGGCTCGATGCCGACGCCCGAGCGATGCCGGTCACGGGCGAAGCCGCGCAGCACGCCGCGGACGAAGCCGCTATTGGTGCCGGGCTCGATCGTATAGACGAGCGTGTTGGCCGGCGATTCGAAGACCAGGAGCGCACCATTCTCCCGATCCTCGAAACGCAGCTCGCGGACGACCGCCACGGCGGCCTCCGGGTTCTTGACCGTGCCGATATCGAGTTCCTTGCCACCGATGGTGGCGAGGAAGGTAAAGCCCACCAGCAAGGCGACGCCCAAAAGCGCCGGCTTGGGAAGGTGGGGTGTCGTGTTGGTCGTGTTTGGCTTGCTCTGCATGACCGGGTCTCCCTCCAGACCAGGAAAGTCAGCGCGCCGCGGCGGCAAGGCCCGAACGCCTGCCCGAGGCCGGTATCGACCGGTCTCGTTCGGCAGTGGCAGTTGCGGGCTGTGGGGCCGGTTGCGGCCGCGCGGCGTCACTCTCGACGATGGTGAACTCGGGTGGGGTGGCCGGCGTGATGGCACGGCCGAGGATCTCGGCTGCCCGCATCGGCTCCGGGATGCACCGCAGCATCGGCTCGGGGCGCTTGAACCGCCAGCGGCGGACGTGCGGCCAGAGGTGGACGTAGGCGATCCGGTCCTTGCCCGCGACCTTGAGGATCACGTCTCCGGTGCCGTCGCGATGCAGCTTGAGATTGCCCTCGGCCAAGCTCTTGAACGGGATGTTGATGCTCATCGGAATGGCGATCCCGGCCCTGAGCACGATCCGCTTGTTGGTGATCGTGTAGATCGTGGTCCAGGCACTCAGCCAGCCGAGCCCGGTCAAGAGCGCGGTCACCGCAATCGTCAAGAGCACCGGGATCGTCAGCGCGTTGAGCGCCATGGCGATCGAGTAGCCGTCATAAAGCCGGCCGTAGAAGTGCCAGGCCATCAAGAGGAGGCAGTAGATCGCGACCTTCCGCGCATGGAACGCCCGGATCGCGAGGCTCCGCCAGTCCGGTGCCCCCTGCCAGAGGACGTGCTCGCCCTCCGGCAGCTGTCCGGGCAGCCCGGGCGTGGGCTCGTAATCGTACTCGCCCATGGCCTCGGAGTGGTGCGGCTCGAGATGTGCGCTCATAGGAGGGGACCGAGCCGATCAGCGGTGGCATAGAGAGTGCCGCCACCATAGTAGGCGCAGATCTTGTCTTCCTCGAGATGGGTGACCTGATCCATGCTCTTGGTGCGTGGCACGTCCTTGAAGTGTGCGCCGAGGATCGACTTCACGCCGACGAAGCCTTCGCGCTTGTTCAGGCGGGCCATGGTCACCGGCAGGAGGACATGGTCGCCGCCGGCGATCTCGACTTCGTAGTAGCGGGCAATCGCTTCCGACCGGTCGACCCAGACATCGGCGATCGTGCCACCCACCGCACCGTCGGCGCCCCAGACCGGCATGCCGCGCGGATCAGGATCCTCGGGCGCGATCTCGAAGTGGTCATCGATGCGCAGCGGCACGATGCGGACCTTGCCGTCGAAGGTGACGTCCGCGACGTCCTGGCGCTCTGCGTAAGAGCCCGGGCCGATGGCGTCGAGCATCGGGTCGCCGGTGGGCGACAGGGGTGCCCCTGGGAACCGTTCGAGCGCCTCACCCTTGATCGGCCGCGTGTCGAAGATGCCGTCGGGCACCGAGTAGGTGCCGCCCTCGGCCCGCTGGTAGGTCTTGGCGGCGGGAATCGGCAAGAGGAAGTTGCCGATGTCGTTACGCCCACCATCCGGATCGAGCGGATAGCCTTCGCGCTTGCCTTCGCGCAGGAGGTAGATGATGAGGCCGAAGAAAAAGGCCCAAAAGACGTAGAGGACGACCTGTGCGACGTCCATATAGCCGGTGATTGCGCCTGTTTCCATTTGACGTCTCCGAAGTCCGTTGTTCAGGCCGGGAATTCGTTCAGGCCGAACTTGCCGGTTTGGGTTGAACCGTTGCTGGTCACCCGCGAGCTCACGAGTGGGCCGATCGCGACCAGAGTGGCGAAGAGGAGCGCTATTTCGAGGTGATAGACGACGCTGTAGCCGACCTCCGGGCCGGTCATGGCGGGGCCCAAGTCCCCCGAAGTCGCGAGCCTGGTGACGATGTCGCGGATGGCGCCGCCCAGGCCCACGGCAACGCCGGTCGAGGTGGCGACGACCGCCCCCCACGCCCCCAGCGCCAAGCCGCTCCGGCCGTCCGTGGCGAGTTGCATGCTGGCCGTCAGCATGGCGACGGCGAAGAGCCCGCCACCGAAGCCGATCAAGGCCGTGCCGAATCTGAAGATCAGGGCCGATTCCAGGGGCTCGGCGAAGATCACAGCCGAGAATGCCACGATGCCGGCGAGAATGCCGAGGCTGGCCAGGCGGAAGGGATCGCTGCCGCGGCCGAGCCGCCGGGCCGCCAGGGCAAAGCCCGAGAGTGAGCCGCCGGCCAGTAGTGCCGTCAGCATCGTCGTCTGGCCGACGGTGAGGCCCAGGATCTCGCCGCCATAGGGCTCGAGGAGGATGTCCTGCATCGAGAAGGCGGCGGTACCCAGGCCGACCGCGACCAAGATACGGGTGGCCTTGCCACCGTTGATGAAGGCTTTCCACGAGGTCCGGAAGTCGGGCCTGGGCGCGTCGTGCCGGGTGGCGCCGGGATTGCGCGCTTCCTGCTTCCAAAGGGCCACGACGTTCAAGACGATGGTGACGACAGCGGCCCCCTGGATAACCTGGATCAGCGTGACCTGGCTGAAGTCGTGGAGCACCCAGCCGAAGATCAGGGAGGCGCCGACCATGCCGAGCAGAAGGGTAACGTAGAGCAGGGCCACGACCCGCGGCCGCTTGTCCTCGGGGGCCAGATCGGTGGCGAGAGCCAAGCCCGCCGTCTGCGTGGTATGCAGGCCAGCGCCGACCATGAGAAAGGCCAGAGCTGCTCCTGCGGGGCCGAGCCAGTCGGGAGCGTTGGTGGTGTCTCCCGAGAGGACGATCAGCGCGAAGGGCATGATCGCGAGGCCGCCGAACTGGATCAGCGTACCCATCCAGATATAGGGCACCCGGCGCCAGCCGAGGAATGAGCGGTGGTTGTCGGATTTGAAGCCGATGAGCGCCCTCAAGGGCGCGAAGAGCAGCGGCAGCGAGACCATGAGCGCCACGAGCCAAGTGGCGACACCCAGCTCGACGATCATCACCCGGTTGAGCGTGCCGGTAAGAAGGACCACGGCCATGCCGACCGAGATCTGGAAGAGCGAGAGGCGGAGCAGGCGGGACAGCGGCAGGTCGGTGCTCGCGGCATCGGCGAACGGCAGGAACTGCGGACCCAGGATGATCCAGGTCTTGGCCAGCTTGGTATTGACCCGGTCGACTGCCGTTGCCGCTTTCATGGCCGGCGGAGTTCCATGGCCTGGCTGGTGTAGAAGCCGCGTGCCACGCGCTCGGTGCGGGTGGCCAGCCACTCGGCGAGTTCCGGGGTATCGATGATCAGCCGCTTGAGTTGCTGCTCGGCCACGGGCTCGATCGCCGGGGCGCGGTCGCTCTTCGGAAAGAGCTTGCCCACGGCGTGCATGGCCGCGAGCGCAGTGGTTCTGGGCGCGAAAGTGAACAGCACCGAGTCGGTGGTCCGGGCGGAAAAGCCCGAGAGCACGCGGGCGATGTCCGGGGCCGTATAGTGGATCAGGCTGTCCATCGCGACCACGTGGTCGAAGCGGCCCAAGGCAGGATCGAGCATGTCGCCGCTCTTGAAGGTGATCCGACCCGGGCCGAGATCGGCCGGCAGCCGCTCCTGGGCGAGGCCGACCAAGGTGGGCGAGAGATCGATCGCCACCACATCGGCGCCGCGCCTCGCGGCCTCGACCGAAAGGGCGCCGGTGCCGCAGCCGGCATCCAGAAGCCGACAGCCGCGCAGATCAGCCGGCAGCCAGCCGAGCAGCGTCGCGCGCATCTCGTCGCGGCCGGCGCGCACCGTGGCGCGGATTCCACTCACCGGCGCATCGGTGGTGAGCCTGGCCCAGGCATCGACCGCGGTACGGTCGAAATAAGTCAGGAGTTGGCTGCGCCTGAGTTGGTAGCTGGAGGTGGTCATCAATCGAATCCGAGCAGCTCGAAGATGTCGCGGTCCTTCATCGGCGTCGCTTCCAGGGGCTCGACCCCTTTCCACAAGGCCTCGGCGACGCGGAGATACTCTGCCTGAACGCCCAAGACCTCGGGCGTGGGGTCGAGCTCGAAGAGAGTCGATTTCTGCAGCCGCGAACGGCGGATGACGTCGAGATCCTGAAAGTGCCCCATGGTTTCGAGGCCGACCACGGCGTTGTACTTGTCGATCTGGTCGGTGTCCTTGGAGCGATTGGCAATCACCCCGCCGAGTCGGACGTCGTAGTTCTTCGACTTGGCTTTGATGGCGGCAACGATGCGGTTCATTGCGTAGATAGAGTCGAAGTCGTTGGCGGTGACGATGATCGCCCGGTCCGCGTGCTGCAGCGGGGCCGCGAAGCCGCCGCAGACCACGTCGCCCAGGACGTCGAAGATGACGACGTCGGTCTCTTCGAGGAGGTGGTGTTCCTTCAAGAGCTTGACCGTCTGGCCCACGACATAGCCGCCGCAGCCGGTGCCGGCCGGCGGCCCGCCGGCCTCGACACACATCACGCCATTGTAGCCTTCGTAGACGAAGTCCTCGACCTGCAGCTCCTCGGCGTGGAAGTTCACCGATTCGAGCACGTCGATCACCGTCGGCATCAGCTTCTTGGTGAGCGTGAAGGTCGAATCGTGCTTGGGGTCGCAGCCGATCTGCAGGACGCGCTTGCCGAGCTTGGAGAAGGCCACGGATAGGTTGGACGAGGTCGTGCTCTTGCCGATGCCGCCCTTGCCGTAGACCGCGAAGACTTTGGCCCCCTCGATCTTGACGTTGGGGTCGAGCTTGACCTGAACGCTGCCGTCTCCGTCCTCCCGCTTCGGGCTGGTCGGGTGAAGTTTGTGCCGGGGCATATCGAGGGTAAGCGTGCTCACGCGGCCATCTCCTTGGCGATCGATGGTTGTCCGACCGCTTTTGTTTGCATGGGGGTGCCGGACGGCTCGGGCATGATGCCCTCGAGCCGATCTTCCAAATCTTCGCAACTGTCGCGCAGTGCCTCGAGCGTCGCCGCGTCGGGCTCCCAGTATTGCCGCTCGTAGGCTTCGAGAAGCCGGCTCGCGACCTTGGCCGAGGCCTTGGGGTTGAGGGCGGCAAGCCGCTCGCGCATCGCGGGGTCGAGGACGAAGGTCTGGGTGATCTCACGATAGACCCAGGGTGCGACTTGCCCTGTCGTGGCCGACCAACCCATGGTGTTGGTCACGTGCGCCTCGATCTGCCGGACGCCCTCGTAGCCGTGCTCGAGCATCCCCTCGTACCACTTGGGATTGAGCATGCGGGTCCGGGTCTCGAGGGCCACCTGCTCGCCCAGGGAGCGCACGGTGCCACCGCCCTTGGTCTGATCGCCGATATAGACGGGCATGGCCTCGGAGCCGTCGCGGGGCTTCACCCCCTTGGCCCGGGCCACCGCCCGGCTGATGCCGCCGAGATTGTCGAAATAGTGGTCGACCGTGGTGACCCCGAGCTCGACCGATTCGAGGTTCTGGTAGGCCAGCTCGACCCCGGCCAGCACGCTGCCCAAGAGTTCGGCCTGCCGCGCCGGCTTGCCGTTTCGGCCATAAGCGAAGCACTTGCGGCGGGTATAGGTTTCGGCCAGCTCGTCCTCGTCGTCCCAGGCGCCGCTGTCGATGAGCTGGTTGACGTTCGAGCCATAGGCGCCGTCGGCATTGCTGAAGACGCGAAGAGCGGCGGTCTCGAGGTCACAAGAATGCTTGGCCATGTGCGCCAAGGCGTTGCGGCGGAGATAATTCATCTCGGTCGGCTCGTCGGCGCTCGCCGCCAAAAAGCAGGCCTCGGCCAGGAGCTTGGTCTGCAGGGGCAACAGATCGCGGAAGATGCCCGAAAGGGTGACCGCGACGTCGATCCGCGGCCGGCCGAGCTCTTCCAGGCTGATCAGCTCGGCGCCCGCAAGACGACCGTAACTGTCGAACCTCGGCCGGGCGCCGATCAGCGCCAGCACCTGGGCGATGGGGCCGCCCTCGGACTTCAGGTTGTCGGTGCCCCAGAGCACCATGGCCACCGTCTCGGGCAGCTTGTTGCCGTCGGCCATGTGCCGCTCGATCAGGCGCTGGGCCTGCTTGGCGCCATCCGCGACGGCGAAGGCCGAGGGCAGGCGGAAGGGGTCGAAGCCGTGCACGTTGCGACCGGTCGGCAGGATGGCCGGCTGGCGCAGCAGATCGCCACCCGAGACCGGTCGGATGAAGCGACCGTCCAGGGCCTGCAGAATGGCCGGCAGCTCGTGATCCTCGGCCAGCAGCCGATCGGTTTTGGCCAGGAGGCGCAGCTGCTCGAGCATCGCCGCATCGCGCGGTGTGGCGGTCAGCGCCAGCGTCGCCTCCGGTGTGGTGCCATCGGCCAGAGCCTCGAGGGCGGCGCGCGGCGGCACTGGGCCCTCGTTCGCCTCGGCCATGGCGACCAGCATGTCGACCCGGGCGGCCAGTGACAGCGGCTCGCCGATGACGTGCAGGCCGTGCGGGATGAGGGTGTATTCGAGGTCGAGAACGGCGCCGGTCAGCCGGTTGATCTCCGCCGCCGCATCGGTCCAGGCGGGCTCGGCCGTGGCCAACTCCAGCTCGGAGGCCTGCAGCTGCACCAGTTCGGCGAGTTTGGTCCGCTCCTCGGCTGCATCCGGAGCAAGGCCGCGCCAGCGATCGAGCGAACTCTTGAGCTCGACCAAGCCCTTGTAGAGCCCGGCGTGGGTGACCGGCGGGGTCAGGTGGCTGATCAGCGTCGCCGCTGCCCGGCGCTTGGCGATCGTCCCTTCGGACGGGTTGTTGGCGGCGTAGATATAGAGGTTGGGCAAATCACCGATCAGTCGCTCGGGCCAGCAGGCGGCCGACATGCCGGCCTGCTTGCCCGGCATGAATTCCAAGGCGCCGTGCGTGCCGAAATGGAGCACGGCGTGGGCCGCATAGTCTTCGCGGAGCCAGCGATAGAAGGCGGAGAAGGCGTGGGTCGGGGCGAAGCCCTTCTCGAAGAGGAGGCGCATCGGGTCGCCCTCGTAGCCGAAGCCCGGCTGGATGCCGACGAAGACGTTGCCGAACGCTTCGCCCATGACGAAGAGGCTCTGCCCGTCGGTGAGCTGGCGGCCGGGAGCAGGGCCCCAGGCCCCCTCGATCTCGGCCAGATGCGGCTCGCGGCGGACGTGATCCTCGACCGGGATGCGGTGAAAGACGTTGGCGTCGGCGCCGAACTCGTCGGCATTGCCCTTCAAGAGGCGGTCGCGCAGCTCGTCCTCGGATGCCGGGACGTCGACCGTGTAGCCCGCTTCGTGCATCGCTTTGAGCGTGCGGAAGAGCGAGGCGAAGACGGCGAGGTAGGCGGCGGTGCCCGTGGCGCCGGCATTGGGCGGGAAGTTGAAGAGGACGACGGCGACCTTGCGCTCGGCGCGCTCGCTCCGGCGGAGTGTCACCAGGCGAGCAACGCGGGCGGCCAGGAGCTCCGCCCGATCGGCATGCGCCTGCATCTCGCCGGCCTTCTCGCCGCGACTGACCGCCGGCCTGCCGCCGAAGATCATCGGGCCGGTGGAGCCGTCGAGCTCGGGGATCGCCACCATCATCGTGGCCTCGACCGGCTGCAGCCCGCGATCCGAACCTTCCCATTCGGCCAGGGTCTGGAACTCGAGCGCATGGGCGGCGATGTAGGGCACATCGAGCCGGGCCAGCATGTCCTCGGCGGCCTTGGCGTCGTTGTAGGCGGGGCCACCGACCAGCGAGAAGCCGGTGAGCGAGACCACGGCATCGACCGCGGGGGCACCATCCTTGAAGAAGTATTTCTCGACCGCGGGCCTCGCATCGAGGCCGGAGGCGAAGGCGGGAACGACCTCGAGCCCGCGTGCCTCCAAGGCCGCGATCACGCCGTCGTAGTGGCCGCTGTCGCCGGCCAGCACATAGGAGCGCATGACAAGGAGCCCGACCGTGCCGGTGGCCTTGGCCGGTCGTGGCAGCCTGGCCAGGTCCTCGGTCACCCGGCCTTTGAGCCTGGGATGGTAGAGCCCCATGTCGGGATGGTCGACCGGCAGCTGGGCGTTCAGCGTGCCCTTGAGCACGGCCCTGGGGCCGGCGGCGTAGCG
>JAABSG010000042.1 GCA_011390475.1 Geminicoccaceae bacterium
TGGCGCAAACTCGATGGCGCCAACCGCCTCGGGTAGCTCATCGAGAGCGTCGAGTTTCGCAATGGCGAGATCGTTCAAGATGCCGAGGACAAAGCCGCCGCATGAACCCGTACACCAAGTTTGACCATAGCTCCCGACATGATGCTGGTCACCTGCTGCCTCGCTGCTGCCATCGGGTCAGCCGCATCGCTGGCCTGGGGCGATTCTCGGTCTTAGCCGCCATCAGCGGCAGGGGCCTCCAATGACCAATCCGGTTCCGCGGTATCGTCCTGTCGCAAAGCATCGTCCTGTCGCAAGGCATCACTCCGTCCGGGGCATCGGGGGAGGCGCTCATGATGCGCATCGTCTACGTCATCTGCGCGACCGTCGAGAGCGGCAGCTGCGAGGAGGATTTGCTCGACTTCACCCCACCCATTCCGCCGGCCTGCATCCACGCGCGCCCAACTCGACCGAGCGGTGGCGGACGGCTGGACCCTCGAGCGCTGGTTCTGCATCGACGCAGACGACGACGTACGCACCGCTCGAACCACCGCAGACGACTGGCTGGTCGGGTTCCGGCCGGACGTGTCAGTCTGTTGCCGGGGCTGCCGTGAAACGCGCGAGGGGGGTGCCGTCGCTGGCGTAGAGGTCGAGATGGTGGCCGAGGACGCGGTAGCGGTCGGTGGCTTTCAGCGCCTCGAGGAGCGCCTGTTCCAGGTCCATGCCGACCGGGCAGGCCATCATGGTGCTCGCGGTCCGGCTGAAGCGGAGTTGCTCGCCGTGCGTCGCGAACCCGCCGAGCAGCCGGTTGCAGCCGCCGAAGCCGGTGATCCGCAAGTCGTCAAGCGAAAAAACGAGGTTCGGTCGTCGTTGGTCCTCCGCGAGCTCGATCGCGGTGTCGCCGAGGCCGCTCAGCTGCCACTCGGGCCCGCCCAGCAGGGCCTGTGTCAACGGCGGCGCGCAGCTTTCGTCGGGGTGCAGCGCGATGAACCGCAAGGGCTCCAGCATCGGCACCAGGCCATCACCCTCCATCGGGGGCAAGCGGGAGACGCGGCCCGCGAGCTCGGCCAGGACCGGCTCACCCGGCTCGCGGCCGGTCGCCTCCAGCAGCTCGAGATAGTCCCGCTCCAGAGCGATGTTGTCGGCGACGAAGGCGACCGGCAGGCGGCGGCCGGTCAGGCATTCGTCGAACAGCGCGGCATCGGCCATGTAGCGATACATGCCCGAGAGCTCGAGTTCGGGCTCGAGCAGCGGCACGTCGGCGCGGTCGAGGTGATAGGGCAGCTCGGAAGCGATCGGCCGGGCGTCGCGATCGAGCAGCCGCAACCGTTCGCTGCTCTCGATCGCGAGCGCGATCGGCTCGTCCGGGTCACCGGCCAAGAGCAGGCTCCGCCCGTCCGAACCCGCCATCCACCGGCCGATACTGTCGAAGACATTGTCCGGCTCGCGCTCGAGGTAGGTGCGACGCAGCTGAAAGCTGCCATCCTGCAAGAGGTCGAGCTGCCAGGCGATGCCAGGGCCGGAGGCGGCCGGCACGACGCCGGTAAAGCTGCTCGGCAGGGTCTCGAAGGGACCATCGGCGGCGGCGATCGCGGGCTGAATGACGCCGACCAGGCAGGCCAAAACGGCAAAGACGAGACGCTGCATGGCCAAGACACCTCGCTTTCGTGCGAACTCCCCGATTCTCCGAGCGTAGACATGAGGGCATCGAGGCCGCCTGTCCAGCCCGTCCTCGGCAACTGTCCGCCACAGCCGCCAGCCCGGCATGGCATGGCGGGCCGGTTGTTCCTCGTTTCGCAGCCGCTATTCGGCGGCAAGCGGCAGTTCGTTGGTCGAGGCGTAGCGGTCGCCGCCCTGGCGGCGGGCTTCGTGCATCGCGGTCTCGGCGCGAACCCGCTCGGTCGCGAAGTCGGTCGCACCGGTCGGCCACGGGGCGACGCCGATGCTCAGCCGCAGCGGCACCGGCGGGGCCGGCACGTCGTTTCGCTGGCGCATCGTGGCCAGGAGCTTGCGTGCCACGACGTAGGCATCGCTCAGATGCTTCAGTCCGTCCACCACGCAGAGAAAGGCGGCACCGTCGAGGCGGGCCAGCATGTCGGTCTGGCGCATTTCTCGGCCGAGCGCGGCCGCGATGTCGACCAGGAGCGGCTCGGCGGTGTCGCGCCCGACGCTCTCCTCCAAGGCGGTATAGCCGTCGACGTCGAGGTGCAGGAGGGCCAGTTGGCCACCGCTGCGTTGCCGTCTGGCCAGGCTGCGCTGCAGCCGCTCCTCGAGCAGAGGGAGGCGCGGCAGCCCGGTGAGCGGATCGCGAAGGGCGGCACCGAGTTCCGCCATCTCGCGTGATTTGCGCACCCGGGCCAGCTCCAGCGTGCGGACCAGCTCACGTCCCTGGAGGCGGCCCTTGCCGATGAAATCCTGAGCGCCCAGCCCGACCGCCTCGCGGGCGACCAGGAGGTCGTCGGCGCCGAACCCGGAGAGGACCACGATGGGCAAGCCCGGATTGCGCCGCTGCAGCCGGGCGATGCCCTCGAGGCCGCGCGAGTCCGGCAGCTGCAGGTCGAGCAGCACGACGTCCGGCGCCAGCGCGTCGATCTCGCGCTGGGCATCGCCCAGACTCTCGGCGAGGCGCCGGTGGACGCCCGGGAATTCGGCGAGCTCGGCTTCGACCAGCGCCCGTTCGGCGGGGCTGTCCTCGATGATGAGCAACGCGAGCTTGTCGGGCATGGGCGCCTTCGCCAATCGGGTTCGCCATGACCCTAGCGGCCAAGTCCTAAGATTCGGTTAAGGGGCCATCACCAACGGGCACGGGAAACGGCTAGTCGCGCCAGAGATAGCCGACTTCGCGTACCTGGGTGCCGCCGATTGTCAGTGTGTTCTCGGCCACCCGCTTGCCGCCCAGATGCTCGTAGAAGTTGCGCGCCGGGTTGGATGCCAGGACCCAGATCAGCATGCCACCATGGCCGCGCTTGGCCAGCTCGAAGTGGCAGGCGTCGAAGAGGCCGCGGCCGATGCCGTGCCCGTGTCGGTCGGCGAGCACGTAGAGCACGTAGATTTCGCCGCTCGCGAGGTTCTGGCGCCGGGCCCGCCCGCCGCTGGCGATACCGACCACCGCATCGCCCTCGGCGGCGACGAAGGCCCAGCCGCGGGCGGCGAAGGTCTGCCGCCAGTGGCGCTCGAAGGCGGCGTAGTCGAGCTTGTCGAGATAGCTGGCCGGCAGCTGGTCCCGATAGGCTTGGCGCCAGCTGTCGACATAGACGCGGGCGATGGCTTCGGCATCTGCCGGCCCGGCCCGCCTGATGACCAGGGGGCGGGTACGATCCGATCGGTGCGGCCCCAACATGCTGCCCGACATCCTTCCGTTCGGCGCGCTTCGACGATCAGCAGTCGGGCGCGGTCCCTACGTCGTTCAAGCACTTCAGGCGCCCAGGGAGCAAGAGCCTCGCTCGCCCTTCGGTGCTGAAATCTCGTCTCAAAGCTCCGCTTCCTTGAGGATCTCTGCGCGCAGCTCGAATGCGAGCGTGCCGCGGTCGAGATCGACATCGTCGAGGGTCAGCATCGCATCGGCCCGGACCGGGCGCTTGAGGCGCACCCCGTGGGCGAGGCCGATGGGCAAGCGGCCGCCCTCGGCCGAGTGGGCCGCGGGCACGAGGCGGCCATAGACCGTGTAGCCGCCCTCGCCGTCGAGCAGCTCGCCGGCGGCGAGATCGCGCTTGGCGGTGGCCGCCACATCGCCGGCCCAGCGCCAGGGGGCGCCCGTCGGCTCGCCGCGGAGCGCCATGTCGGCGACCGAGATGCCGAGTTCGAGGCCGATCAGATGATAGGGCCGCCAAAGGGCCGCGTACTGGCCGCTGGGATCGGTCTGGAGGCCGTAATCGCGAAAGCAGCCGGCGACATAGTCGGACGAGGCCTTGAAGACGACATAGACCCCCCACCGCAGATCGTCGGGCACCGGCTGGCCCGCACCATCGAGGCAGGAGACGGTCTCGACCATGGGCGTGCCGGTCATCCCGGCAGCCGCGGCGCGGGCCGCGAGCACGGCCGGCAGCGCGTGGGTCGCGGCCGGCGGGAAGGCCAGGCCGTCCGCCGCCACCTCGAGGTCGGTCGCATTGGCGATGGCCGCCATCTCGATCGCCGACTTGGTGCCGTCGAGGAAGGAATTGAACATCTTGGGGTTCATGCCGGCGGCCGCGGCCCGCTCCGGCGAGAGCCCGTAATGGTCCCAGACCGTGTCGGGGGTCGAGAGGCGATAGTGCGGCTGGTGCTTGGTGCCCTTGCCGGCGGCAACGATCTCCAGCCCCGCGGTGTGCGCCCAGTCGATCAGCTCGACGATCAAGGCCGGCTGGTCGCCATAGGCCATCGAATAGACCACCCCCCGATGCCGGGCGCGCTTGGCCAGCGCCGGGCCGCAGAGCACGTCGGCCTCGACATTGACCATCAGGACATGCCGGCGCGCCTCGATCGCGGCCAGAGCATGCATCGTGCCCTGGACCGGGTCGCCGGTGGCCTCGATCACCAGCTCGACCGCATCGTCGGCGATCAGGCTCGACGCCTTGTCGACGAAGCGGATCGCCTCGGGATCCAGCGCTGTCGAGGTCTCGACCTTCCGCCGTGCCGCCGCCGGGTTCAGATCCGCGATGGTGCGAATGGCGATGCCGGGCGTCCTCGCGGCCTGGGCCAGATACATGGTCGCGAACTTGCCGCAACCGATCAGGCCGACGCCGATCGGGTTGCCGTCGAGCGCCCGCTGTCTGAGGCCGTTGGTCAGTCGCATGGTGTCGTCCCCCCCTGGTTCATCTGGTGCGACAATAGAGCCACACGTCGCGCTGTCGAGCCCACCGTCCCTCAACTGTCACGTGATAATCGCCGCTTTGTCTCGGGCCATGCATAGAGTTCGGGCTACGGCAATTACAACCTTTGGTAGAGATTGTCAGGCCTGGAGGGCGCATGGACGCGAGCTGCTCGGCAACCGACCTCGAGCTACGACTCGGCCAGGATCCTCTGCTGGCGCGGGCGGCGCAAGCGCTGCGCTACCGGGTGTTCTACGAAGAGCTGGGTGCTGAAGCTGATCCGGCGACCCGTAGCGCCGGGCGCGACACCGACGCTTACGATGCGATCGCCGATCATCTCGTGGTGATCGATCGCACGCGCATGGCGGCGGGCGAGCCGGGTGTCGTCGGCTGCTACCGACTGTTGCGCGGCACGGTCGCCGCCCGCCACCAGGGTCTCTACACGGCCAGCGAGTTCGATCTCGGCCTCTTTGCCGACCGGCTGCCGCAGGTGGTCGAACTCGGCCGCGCTTGCGTCGATCCCGCCTACCGCAACGGCGCGGTGATGCAGCTCCTCTGGCGCGGGGTGGCGCAGTATCTGGAGCGCCACGGGCTTTCCGTCATGCTCGGCTGCGCCAGCCTGCCGGGGACCGACACCGTCGCCCTGGGCCCGGCGCTGGCTTATCTCGGGGCACATCATCTCGCGCCGCCGGACCTCCGCCCGAGCGCGCTGCCGGACCGGCACGTGACGCTGCCGGCGGCCGAGACCTTCACGCCGATCGAGCTGCAGCGCGGCAAGGCGATGCTGCCGCCACTCTTGAAGGCCTATCTGCGGATGGGCGGGGTAATCGGCGATGGTGCCGTGGTCGACCATCTGTTCAACACGGTCGATGTCTGCCTCGTGCTACCGACCGATCGACTGAAGGACCGCTACCTCCGCCATCTCGCGACCCGAGCGCCCAGCGATGCTGTCGCTGCCTGATTCGGGCTCCGAGCACCGCATCGAGGCGGTGTCGCTCTACGCACCCTGGCGGCGTTTGCGTGCCATCGCCCGGATGCTGGCCTTTCTCGCCGTCACGCTCACGCTCCTGCCGCTCTTCGCCGCGACGGGCGTCTTTGGTCCAGCGGCCGGCCAGCCGATCCGCAGGCTCTGGTCGTGCTTTTGTCTCCGCCTCCTAGGCCTCGAGGTGCTTTACCGGGGTGAGCCGATGCAGGCCTGCGCCACGCTCCTGGTCGCCAACCACGTCTCCTATCTCGACATCGTCCTGCTCGCGTCGCGGACCGAGGCCACCTTCATCGCCAAGGCCGAGGTCCGGGCCTGGCCGTTCTTCGGAACGATCGGCCGGGCCGCCGGCACCTTCTTCATCCGTCGGCGATGGCGCGATGCCTTGATCCAGCGCAATAGTCTGGCCGCACGGCTGCGTGCCGGCGAGAGCTTCATCCTTTTTGCCGAGGGGACGAGCACCGACGGGCTCGGGGTGCTGCCGCTCAAGACGTCGCTGTTGAGCGTCGCCGAGCCCTGGGTGATGGACCGGCCGATCGCGGTCCAGCCGGTAACGCTCGCCTATCGACGGCTGCGCCGCGATGGCCCGATCACGGCCGGCAATTGTCACCGTTATGCCTGGTGCGGCGACGACGAACTCGTGCCGCATCTCTGGGCGCTGCTGCACGATGACGGCTGTGTGATCGAGGTGGTGTTCGGGGCACCCGTGATGTCCTGGTCGGTCAGCAGCAGAAAGCTGCTCGGCCGTGAGCTCCATCAGACGATTGCCGCCGAACTCGCGCCGCCGGAGAGCTCCCCCTTGCCACAGCCACCAGTGGGAATCGACCTCGCCGCTTGAACAAAAAAAAGGAGGCGTAAACGCCCCCTTCTCGAGATCGGACCTGCGTGTGTGGGCTTACGCCTCATTTTATGAACAGACGTTAACAAGCTTTAACATATGCGCATAGACACGAAAAAAGCGAAAGTCAGAGCTGGCGTTCAACCATGAGCTTCTTGATCTCGGCGATGGCCTTGGCCGGGTTGAGACCCTTGGGGCAGGTATTGGTGCAGTTCATGATGGTATGGCAGCGATAGAGCTTGAACGGATCCTCGAGGTCGTCGAGCCGGTCTCCCGTCGCCTCGTCGCGGCTGTCGGCGATCCAGCGATAGGCCTGGAGCAACACCGCCGGGCCCAGATATTTGTCGCTGTTCCACCAGTAGGAGGGGCAGGCGGTCGAGCAGCAGGCGCAGAGGATGCACTCGTAGAGCCCGTCGAGCTCCTCGCGATCCTCGACCGACTGCAGCCGCTCCTTGGCCGGGTTGTTGGTATAGGTCTGCAGCCAGGGCTCAATCGATTCGTATTGCGCCCAGAACTGGGTGAAATCGACCACCAGATCCTTGATCACCGACATGTGGGGCAGGGGATAGACGGTGACCGTCCCGCTGACGTCCTCGATCGCCTTGGTGCAGGCGAGCGTGTTCTGCCCGTCGATGTTCATCGAGCAGGAGCCACAAATCCCCTCGCGGCAGGAGCGCCGGAAGGTCAGCGTGCTGTCGGTCTCGGACTTGATCTTGATCAGCGCGTCGAGGACCATCGGCCCGCAATCGTCGAGGTCGATATGGAAGGTATCGATCCTCGGGTTCTTGCCCTCCTCGGGCTCGTACCGATAGATCTTGAAGGCCTTGACCCGCTTCCCACCCTCGGGCTTGGCATGAGTTTTACCGGTCTTGACGACGGAGTTCTTCGGTAGCGCAAGTTCGACCATCGGGTGTCCTAAAGCTCGCTTGTTGCCACAGCCGCGCTCAATAGACGCGCTTGGCCGGCGGGATGACCTCGACCTCGTTGGAGAGGGTGAAGTAGTGCACCGGTCGGGGGTCGAGCTTGACCTCGTACTTGTCGTCGACCCAGACCAGGGTGTGCTTCATCCAGTTCTCGTCGTCGCGGTCGGGATAGTCCTCGCGGGCATGCGCGCCGCGGCTCTCGGTCCGATAAGCCGCCGAGTGCACCGTGGCGACCGCTTGCGCCATGAGGTTCTGCAATTCCAAGGCCTCGACCAGATCGCTGTTCCAGACCATCGAGCGGTCGGCGATCTTGATCTCGGGCAGGGCCGCGGTCACCTCGCCGATCGACTTGATCCCCTGCTCGAGCAGCGGCCCGTCGCGGAAGACCGTGGCGTGCTTCTGCATCGATTTCTGCATGGCATCGCGAATCGACCCGGTGTTCTCGCTGCCGTTGCCGTGCCGCAGCGCATCGAGCCTGGCGAGACAGGCCTCGCCGGCATCGCCGGGCAGAGGCTTGTGCGCGCTGCCCTTCTGGATGGTCTCGGCCGCCCGGTGCGCGGCCGCCCGGCCGAAGACGACGAGATCGATCAACGAATTGCCACCCAGGCGATTGGCGCCGTGCACCGAGGCGCAAGCCGCTTCGCCGACCGCCATCAGCCCCGGCACCACCGTGTCGTGCTGGCCGTCCTTGAGGCGCACCACCTCGGTCAGGTGGTTGGTCGGAATGCCGCCCATGTTGTAGTGGCAGGTGGGCACGACCGGGATCGGCGCCTTGGTCACATCGACCCCGGCGAAGATCTTGGCCGTCTCGGAGATGCCCGGCAGCCGCTTGTGCAACAGCGCCGCGTCGAGATGCTCCAGATGCAGGTGGATGTGGTCCTTGTTCGGCCCCACGCCCCGGCCCTCGTTGATCTCGATGGTCATCGCCCGGCTGACCACGTCGCGGGATGCCAGATCCTTGGCCGAGGGGGCATAGCGCTCCATGAAGCGTTCGCCCTCGGCGTTGGTGAGATAGCCGCCTTCGCCCCTGGCCCCCTCGGTGATCAGGCAGCCGGCGCCGTAGACGCCGGTCGGATGGAACTGGACGAATTCCATGTCCTGCAGCGCCAAGCCGGCGCGGAGCACCATCGCATTGCCGTCGCCGGTGCAGGTATGGGCCGAGGTGCAGGAGAAATAGACCCGGCCGTAACCGCCGGTGGCGAGGCAGGTCTGGTGCGCACGGAAGCGATGCAGCGAGCCGTCCTCGATGCACATGGCGAGGATGCCGAGGCACTCGCCCTCATCGCCCATGAGAAGATCGAGGGCGAAATACTCGTTGAAGAACTGCACCTTGTTCTTCAGCGCCTGCTGGAAGAGCGTATGCAGGATGACGTGGCCGGTGCGATCGGCGGCGGCGCAGGTCCGGTAGGCCTGGCCCTTGCCGAACTCGGTCGACTGGCCACCGAAGGCCCGCTGGTAGATCTTGCCGTCGTCGGTGCGCGAGAACGGCACACCGTAATGCTCGAGCTCGTAGACCGCGGCCGGCGCGTTCTTGGTCATGTACTCGATCGCGTCCTGGTCGCCGAGCCAGTCGGAGCCCTTGACGGTGTCGTACATGTGGAACTTCCAGCTGTCCTCGTTCATGTTGCCGAGGGCAGCGTTGATCCCGCCTTGCGCCGCCACGGTGTGGCTGCGGGTCGGGTAGACCTTCGAGATGCAGGCGACCGAGAGGCCGGCCTCGACCATGCCGACGGCGGCACGCAAGCCGGAACCGCCGGCGCCGACGACGATCGCATCGAAAGTGTGTTCGGTGATCGGATAGGCGGACGCCATGCGCTCAGCCTCCTGTAGCGAGCATGAGAACGGAAACGATGCAGGCGGTCGCCAGCACCGCCGCCGCGAAGGTCACGGCCACGAGACCCGCCACCTTGGCGGCCTCGCCGTGGACATAGTCCTCGATCACCACCTGCACACCCAGTTTGGCATGGTAGAAGGTGGAGAGGATCAAGAGGACCATCAGGCTCGCATTGACCTGCGACTGGAACCAGAGTGTCCACTCGGCGTAGCCCGCTCCCGCCATGCCGACGGCGTTGAAGACGAACCAGAGCACCAAGAGGAGATTGGCCAGGGCGGTGTAGCGCTGCGCCTTCCAGTGGCCGACACCAGAGCGGGCGGAGCCGCGGGCGCGCACCTTGCCGATTGCGGATTGCATGAATTTTTCCCGTTCAGGCGGCGATGAAGACGAGGAGCCAGAAGGCGACGGTGAGACCGCCGGCGACCGCCAGGGTGAGCATGCCGCTCTGCCTCGCGGTATCCTTGGCGAAGCCGTAGCCGGCATCCCAGAAAAGATGGCGCACCCCGTTCGCCGCGTGAAAGAAGAGCGCCGCGGTGAAGGCGAAGAGCACGAGCCAGCCCAAGACGTTGTGCATGACCCCCTGAACCTGGGCGAAGCTCTCGGGACCCCGCGCCAGGGCGGTCAGCCACCAGGTGAAAAACAAGAGCCCGACCGCGAGGGCCGAGCCCGTGACCCGGTGCAGGATCGAGGTCGCCATGGTGAGGTACCAGCGATAGACCTGGAGATGCGGCGATAGAGGGCGAGAAGTCTCCGCCTTGCCTGTTGCGCGTGCCATGCTTGCTCCGCCTGACCTCCCGTCGCGCGTGGCGCGGGAGCCGTTGTTGCATTGCGAAATTTCTGATTCGGATAGTAGATGCGGGCAAGCCGCTGTCAACGCGACAGAACAGGCCAGCCGATGACGAGGGCGGACACCGCGCTCGAGCCCGGCCTCGGGCGCACGGCCGATGGCGCGGCCGGTCAGTGGCCCAGGCGGTGGCAAGGCCGCGAGGCCTCTGCTAGGCTCCACCTCTCCAACCAGGACGAGGCGTCATGACCACATTCCGCAAGGTCGCCGAGGGCTTCTACGTGGCCCCGCAACTCGAGCCCGACGATTTCGCCGAGGCCGCCGCCATGGGCGTCAAGACGATCATCAACAACCGCCCGGACGGCGAGGCGCCCGACCAGATGAGCGATGCCGAGGCGAGGCAGGCGGCCGAGGCGCACGGCATGGCCTATGTCCACGTGCCCGTCGTCACGGGCGGCATCTTTCCCGACCACATCGCCGAGATGAAAGCCGCGATCGAGGGGCATGACGGTCCCTATGTCGCCTATTGCCGCTCCGGCACGCGATCCTGCCATCTCTGGGCCATGGTGAGCGCCGTGGAGCAAAGCCCGGACCAGTTGATCGAGGCCGCGGCCCGCGCCGGCTACGACCTCTTCGCCGTGCGTCCGTTGCTGAAGGACATTCACGAGCGCAGCGCCGGCTAGCTCGCGGCCGAGAGCTGCCACCAGAAGAGCCCGCCGCCGGCGATTGCGAGCCATGGGCCGAAGGCGAGGGCGTCCTCGGCGCGCCGCAGCCCGCTCCGCAAGGCGAAGCCGAGGGCGAGGAGGGCGGCCCCGAGGATGACCGGCGCCAGGCCGTCGACGCCGACCCAGGCACCGAGCGCCGCCAGGAGCTTGGCATCGCCACCGCCGAGCCCGACCCGCCCGCGCCACGCCAGATAGAGGCGTCCGACCGCGGCGAACGAGAGAAAGCCCAAAACGGCACCGAGCCCGCTGGCCGCGAGTCCGACCAGCCCCGGCACGGGCAACATGGCGGCAGCGGCAAGACCGGTGACCAAGAGCGGCAGGGTCAAGAGATCGGGCAGGCGCCCGTGCTCGGCATCGACCAGCGCCAGCAGCAAGAGCCACCAACCGACCGCCGTCAGCAGCGCAGCGCTCGGAGTGGCGAGCGTCGAGAACGCCAAGAGCGCCACCCCGCCAGCCGCGACCTCCGCCAGGAGTGGCAGCCAGCCGATGCGCGCACCACAATGCCGGCAACGGCCAGTCTGGCGCAGCCACGACCAGAGCGGCACGAGTTCGCGGGCAGCCAGCGTTGCGCCACACGTCGCGCAGCGCGAGCGGCCGAGCACGAAATCGCGGTCCAGGTTCGGCCAGCGTGCCGCCATCGCCCCCAGCATCGAGCCCACCGCGAGCCCGCAGAGCCCGGCAACGATGGCCAGCAACGAGCCAGCCGTCGCAGCTAGGAGTCGTCGGCAGCGTCGGCCGGGGCCGGGATCACGGCAGTGGCCGGCACGAAACGCATGCCGCCGAGGCCCGCCGACGCCGGTGCTGGTGCCGCTTCGGTCGGCGGCGCTGCGGTGCTGCTGGTCGTCAGCGGGCGGGGTGCCGCGGTCGGTGGCGGTGGTGCCTCCGGCGGCGGCATCGCCGGCAGCTCCCGCTCCTGCGGCGCTGCCGGGCTCACCGCGGCCGAGGGCTGGGCGGCCCGCATCCGCGAGCGCAGCTCCTCGCTGATTTCACGCGCGTCCTCGGCATTGCGAATGACGCGGGGCGTGATGAAGACGATGAGCTCGGTGCGCTGGCTCTCGTTGTTGACGCTGCGGAAGAGATTGCCCAGCACCGGGATGTCACCCAGGAGCGGCACCTTGTCCTCGGCCTGGGTCGAGCCGTTCTGGATCAGCCCGCCCAGCACCACGGTCTGACCGCTGGTGACGTTGACCGTGGACGCGATGCGCCGCTGGGCGATGATCGGGTTCTCGTCGCGCCGCGACGCCACCGTGTCCTGCACGCGGCTGACTTCCTGCGAGACGTCGAGCGTCACCACGTTGTTGGTGTTGATGCGCGGCCGCACCTCGAGGATCACGCCCGTCTCGCGGTATTCGATATTGGCGACGATGGGCGCATCCGGGTTGTCGATCGACTGCGCCGTCCGGGTGATCAGCGGCACCTCGTCGCCGACGGTCAGGATGGCTTCGCTGTTGTCCTGGACGACCAGCGACGGCGAGGAGAGGACCTGCACGTCGGTCACCCGGGCCAGGGCATCGATGGTGATATTGGAGTTGCCGGGGGTGAAGATGAAGTTGAAGCCGGGCAACTGCGCCAAAGGCTCGAGGATGTTGCTGTTGCGGGTCGCGCCCGCCGCCGAGGAGGTGTTGAAGCCCGCCTCGACGCTGCCGGAGGAGAAGAAATACTGCACGCCGTAGCGCAGCTGGTCGTTGAGCACGACCTCGGCGATGGTCGCCTCGATCAAGACCTGCAACGGCGCGCGGTCGAGCCGGCGGATGGTCTGCTCGATCAACTGGTAGGCCTGGGGTGTGGCGCGGATGACCAGCGCATTGGCCGCCTCGTCGGCCACCACCTTGATGTTGGCGAGGAGGCCATCGCCGCCGCCGCCCGGCGCCAGCAGGCCGGCATCGCCGCCGAGGCCGCCGGCCAACGGCCCGCCGAGGGCGCCCTCGGCCAGGTCGCCGTACTCGTCCCGAACAGCGGGCTGCATGCCGGCATCGAAGCCGATCGGTGCCGCGCTCGGCTGCAGCGCCTCGCCGAAGCTCTCGTTCAAGAGGGCGGCCAGATCACGGGCCGCGGTGTGCTGCAACTGGTAGACGAAGAACTGCACCGACGAGCCGCTGCCCCGGTCGAGCCGCTGCACCCAGCGCTCGATCTCGACCAGCTGGTCCGGCTGGCTGGCGATGGCGAGCACGGCATTGAGCCTGGACATCGGCAGGAAGCGGACGCCGCGCGCCTGCTGATCGAAGCCCTCGAGCGGCGCGTAGAGGCCTTCGAGCTCGGGGATCAGCGAGTCCGGGGTCGCCGTCTGCAAGGGGAAAATGCCGACCGACCGGCCGGCCATCCAGTCGACGTCGATCTCGCCCAGCGTGCGCACGACGTTCTGCCGCTCGGCCGCGTTGCCGACGAAAAGAAGGAGATTGCGCGCGTCGTCGACCCGAATCTGCTCGGGCAGCGAGACCAGCGGCTGGATGAACTGCGCCGCCGCGTTGGCGCCGATATAGCGCAGCGGGACGATGGTGACGCCGGTGCCGACGATCAGCGGCGGCGGCGCGTCACCGCCGACCGGCGTGATCTGCGCTGTACCCACCGTGGGCGAGCCCGCGAGCACGGCATAGGAACCGCCCAGATCGACCAGCGTGGCACCATGCATCTGCAGGATGGTCTCCAGCACGGTCAGCATGTCGGCCTGGGCCAATGGCGCCGTCGAGGAGAAGATCACGGTGCCCTCGACCGAGGGATCGATGGTGTAGTTGACCCCCATCACCTCGCCGAGAATGGCGTCGACCACCTGCCTGAGGCTGGCGCCGTCGAAGTTCAGCCGCACGCCGTCTGCTGGATCGGCCGCTTCACCGCGCGAGGTTCGCGCGACAGGATCGGCGCCGAAGAAGAGCTGGGCCTGCGGCCGGGCCGGGGCCTGGGCCTGCGGTGCGACCGGCACGGGGGCGCCGAGCCTGGCCGCGGCCTCGCTCGGCGTGCTGAAATCCACCCCCTGCAAATGCGCCGATACGGCGCCCTCCTCGACCGGCGGCTCGCAAGCCGTGAGGGCGAAAGCCATCGCGGCGACGAGCGCCTTGAACCGGCCGGGCAACGCCAAACTGAGCATGTGATGTTCTTCGTTTTGGAGGTCTGGGTCTCGGAGGGCTGGAATGCGCTTCGCCGCTAGCGCGTTCCTACATGTGGGCTGGCGGCTCTACAACCTCGGCGTTCCAAATGCGCGTTTTTGGCAAGTGCCAGTCTTTGTTTCGCGTAATGGTTGATAATAGAGCCGCAACTCTATCGTAGACGCTCGTGCGGGCGATTTATTCACCGTAAAGGCCTCGTCGTCGCCGGCTCGGGCGCCGGCTCGGGCGCCGGACCCGCCGCTGGCCGGTCTTTACAGCGACGACCGTTGCGTGGAACAAGGCAGCCCATGAAAGTGCATCGGGATTTGCGCGACTTGCCGCCCGAGGCCAAGGGGTGCGCCGTCGCCATCGGCAATTTCGACGGGGTGCATCGCGGCCATCGGGCAGTGATCGAAGAGGCGCGTCGGCTGGCCGCCGGCGGCCAGCCTTTGGCGGTGCTCACCTTCGAGCCGCACCCGAAGGAAGTGGTGACACCGGCGACGGCGCCCAAGCGGCTGACGCCGATGCGCCGCAAGATCGAGCTGCTGCGCGAGCTCGGCTGCGCCCACCTGTTCCTGTTGCGCTTCGACCGCGCGCTCATGGCGATGCGAGCCTCGGACTTCGTCAGTGAGATCCTGCAAGCTCGGCTCGCCATTCGCGCGCTCACCTCCGGCGAAAGCTTTCGCTTCGGCCACAAGCGTCAGGGCGATGCGACCCTGCTCGCCGCTGCCGCCAGCCGCCACGGTTTCGCCTACGCCGCCGTCCCGCCACTCCTCGACGGCGACGCCCCCTGCTCCTCGACCCGCATCCGCGAGGCCTTGGATGTCGGCGATATCGAAACCGCCAACCGGCTTCTCGGCTATCCGTTCAGCTACTCGGGCCTGGTCCACGGCGGTGACCGACGTGGCCGGACGATCGGCTTTCCGACGGCCAACCTCGTGCCCGCCGTCGACCGCCACGCTTTGCCGGACACCGGCGTTTATGCGGTGCGCGCCGGCCGGCGGACGCCTGCTGGTGTCACTTGGTACCCCGGTGTTGCGAATCTCGGTCGTCGCCCCACATTCGACGGCGATCGCGTGCTGCTCGAGGTGCACCTCTTCGACATCCAGCTCGACCTCTACGGCCAGCGGCTCGACGTCGCCTTCCTGGAGCGGCTGCGCGGTGAGCAGACGTTCTCGGGCATCGACGGCCTCATCGCCCAGATCGCCCGCGATTGCGAGGCCGCTCGCCGCGTGCACGACCTCGTTCTCTCCTGACGACCGGACAGCCAACTGATGACGCAGGACTACCGCGATACCGTCTTTTTGCCGAGGACCGGCTTCGGCATGAAGGCGAACCTGCCGGCGCGCGAGCCCGAATGGCTCGCCCGCTGGGAGGCGATCGATCTCTACGGCCGCCTGCGCGAGGCCGCCCGGGGGCGCGACCCCTTCATCCTCCACGACGGCCCGCCTTATGCCAACGGCCACCTGCACATGGGCACGGCGCTCAACAAGATCCTCAAGGACGTCGTCAACAAGAACCAGCAGATGCTGGGCCGTGATGCCGCCTACGTGCCCGGCTGGGACTGCCACGGTCTGCCGATCGAATGGCAGATCGAGCAGCGCTACCGCAAGAAAGGGCAGAACAAGGACGATGTGCCGATCATAGATTTCCGCCAGGAATGCCGGACCTTCGCCGAGGAGTGGATCGACATCCAGCGAACCGAGTTCAAGCGGCTGGGCGTGATCGGCGACTGGCAGGACCCTTATGCGACGATGAAGTTCAGGGCCGAGGCCGACATCTACCGCGAGGTGGCGAAGTTCCTGCTCAACGGCTCGCTCTACCGCGGCAAGCGGTCGGTGATGTGGTCGCCGGTCGAAAAGACGGCCTTGGCCGAGGCCGAGGTCGAATATCACGACCACACCTCGACCACGATCTGGGTGGCCTTCCCGCTGACCAAGCCGGCCGAGCCCTGGCTCGAGAATGCGGCCGTCGTCATCTGGACCACCACGCCCTGGACCATCCCGGCCAACCGGGCGGTCGCCTATGGGCCGCTGATCGACTACGCGCTGATCGAAGCCGACGGTCGCCGTCTGGTCATGGCCGAGGCACTGGTCGAAAAGACCATGGCAACGGCCGGCATCGAGAGCTGGAAGCTGCTGGAGACCTTCAAGGGCGAGGTGCTCGAAGGCTCGATCGCCGCCCATCCGCTGGACGGGCATGCCGACGCCTACGACTTCGCCGTGCCGCTGTTTCCCGCCGACTTCGTCAGTGACGAGGAAGGCACCGGCCTCGTCCACATCGCACCCAGCCACGGTGCGGATGATTTCGAGCTCGGTCGTCGGCACGGGCTGGACGTGCCGGACACCGTGGCCGAGGACGGCACCTATACGGCAGCCGCCCCGGGCTTCGAGGGCACGCACGTCTTCAAGGCGGCCGAGCCCGTGCTCGAGGCCCTGACGGCCAAAGGCGCCCTCCTGGCGCACGGCAAGCTCATCCATTCCTACCCGCACTCCTGGCGCTCCAAGGCGCCCTTGATCTTCCGCGCCACCGCCCAGTGGTTCATCCCGATGGAGGGCGACCTCGGCTTGCGCCAGACGGCACTCCAGGCGATCGACGACACCACCTTCGTGCCGGCCCGCGGCAAGACCCGGCTGCGCTCGATGGTCGAGACCCGACCCGACTGGTGCATCAGCCGCCAGCGCGCCTGGGGTGTGCCGATCGCGGTCTTCGTCGACAAGGCCAGCGGGACCCCGTTGCGTGACCCGGCCGTGGTCGAGCGGATCGCCCTGGCCTTCGAAGCGGGCGGCGCCGATGCGTGGTGGACGACGGACCCGCGAGAGTTCCTCGGCCCCGACCACGATCCCGACGCCTACGAGAAGGTCGACGACATCTTGGATGTCTGGTTCGAATCCGGTTCGACCCACGCCTTCGTCCTCGAGCAGCGTCCGGAGTTGCGCTGGCCGGCCGACCTCTATCTCGAGGGCTCGGACCAGCACCGCGGCTGGTTCCACTCGTCGCTCCTGGAGAGTTGCGGCACCCGCGGTCGCGCCCCCTACGCCGCCGTCCTCACCCACGGCTTCGTGGTCGACGAGAAGGGCGAGAAAATGTCGAAGTCGAAGGGCAACGTCGTCTCGCCCATCGACCTGATGAAAACCAACGGCGCCGACATCCTGCGCTTGTGGACGGTCTCGGCCGACTACGCCGAGGACATCCGCATCGGCAAGCAGATCCTCGACGGCATCGGCGACAATTATCGCCGGCTCCGGAACACGCTGCGCTACCTTTTGGGCAATCTCGACGGCTTTCACGAGACCGAACGGCTGCCCGAGGCGCAGATGCCCGAGCTCGAGCGCTGGGTGCTGCATCGCCTGACGGAACTCGACGATCTGCTCGAGAGCTGCAACGCCACGTACGACTTCCCCAGGCTCTATTCGGCGATCCACCATTTCTGCGCGCTCGATCTCTCGGCCTTCTATTTCGACGTGCGCAAGGACAGCCTCTACTGCGATCCCGTGGACAGTATCCGGCGCCGGGCGGCGCGCACCGTCCTCGACCGGCTGTTCCACTGCCTGGTCCGCTGGCTGGCCCCGGTCCTCGCGTTCACCGCCGAGGAAGCCTGGCAGGCCCGCTACCCGTCCGAGCAGGGCAGCGTCCATCTCGAGCTCTTCCCCGATCTGCCCGCCACCTGGCGCGATCCGGCGCTGGCCGCCCGCTGGGAGCGGGTGCGGCGGGTCCGCCGGGTCATCACCGGGGCCCTGGAGGTCGAACGTAGCCAGAAGCGGATCGGCGCCAGCCTGCAGGCGGCACCCGTGGTCTGGGTCACCGCCGAGGACCGGGCGGCGATCGCTGATCTCGACATGGCCGAGCTCAGCATCACCAGCGGCATCACGGTCGAGGTCGGCGAGCCGCCGGCCGGCGCCTACAGCTTCGCCGAGGTGCCGGGCGTGGGCGTCGTGCCGAACCAGGCCGAGGGTGCGAAATGCGGTCGCTGCTGGCAGGTGCTGCCGGAGGTCGCCAGCGCCGGCGAGCTCTGCCGGCGCTGCGCTGCCGCGGTGACGGCGCGGGCAGCTTGACGGCGCGCCGGCGACCGGAGACAGGCCTCGACATGACCCCCGCACCAACAGAGCCCGCGCCACCAGAGCCGTCGGCGACCTCGCGCTGGCTCGGGCCCATGCTCTTCGCCGTGATCCTGATCCTCGATCTCGTCACCAAGCAATGGGCGCTGGCGACCCTCGAGGGGCTCGGCCGGGTCAGGGTCACCAGCTTCTTCAACTTCGTGCTGGTCTGGAACCCGGGGATCAGCTTCGGGATGTTCCAATCGGACAGTGATCTCGGCCGCTGGCTGTTGATCGCCCTGGCACTGGCGATCGCGACCATCCTCGTCTTCTGGTTGCGACGGGAGGAGAGATTGTGGCCGAGACTCGCCATTTGGTTGATTCTGGCGGGCGCGTTCGGTAACGTCTTCGACCGGATCCGCTTCGGTGCCGTGGTCGACTTTCTCGACTTCCACGCTTTCGGCTATCACTGGCCGGCGTTCAATGTCGCCGACAGCGCCATCGTGGTCGGTGCGGTGATTCTGGTCCTGGACAGCTTGTTCAGTGGTGGGCGGACGCTAAGTCCTGAGGGGAAAGAAAAGTGAGGGCGGTTGGTCGGACGGTCGAGGCGAGTGGGCAAAGGGGTCGCACATTAGGCAGATGTCTGGGGTTCTTGGCGGTGGGCATCGGCATCGTGGCGATGACCGCCTGCGGCGGCACGGTGCAGGAGCGCCTGGGGCTGAGTCGCCGCTCGCCGGACGAGTTTCAGGTGGTGCGCCGGCAGCCGCTGGTGGTGCCGCCGGACTATCGCCTGCCGGTGCCGGGCACCGCGAGCCCGGCGCAACAGGAGGACGTGGCCTCGCGCGACGCTCGAGCAGCCCTCTTCGGCGGCCTACCGGGTACGCGCCGGACGGCACCCAGCGATGGCGAGCGGGCGCTCCTGGAAGCGGTGCCGGGGGAAGTTACGCCCAATATCCGCGACATCATTCTGACCGAGAACACCGAGTTGACCCAGCTCGACGAGAGCCGGTTCCTCTTCATTCTCGATTTTCAGCGTCGCGCGATGACCGATGGGGCAGGGGTGGACACGCCGCTCGATGCCACCGCCGAGGCGGCCCGGCTGGAAGCCGCAGGGGCCAGCGCGCGGGTGATCACCAGGAAGGTCGGCTCGAGCGTGGTCCAGTAGTGACCGCTCGAGCGATCGACGTCGCAGCCGGGGTCGCGCGCCGCCCGACCAACGGCTCGGCGAGCAACACCAGATTGGGACACGCTGCGTGAGGAGCATGATCTTGGCGACAATGGCAGGTGCCGTGGCCATCGGGCTCAACGTCCATCCGGGCGCGGCTGCGGCCGCCGGGATGTTCAATCCCGACACCTTCACCCTCGACAACGGCATGCAGGTGGTGGTGATCGAGAACCATCGGGCCCCCGTGGTCTCGCACTGGGTCTGGTATCGGGTCGGCACCGCCGACAGCCCGATCGGCAAGTCCGGCCTGCCGCATTTCGTCGAGCACCTGATGTTCAAGGGCACCGAGGCGATCCCGCCCGGCGATTTCTCGAAGATCGTGGCCCGGCACGGCGGCAACGACAACGCCATGACCTCGGCCGACTTCACGGCCTACTTCCAGAACATCGCCAGGGACCGGCTCGAGATGGTGATGGAGATGGAGGCCGACCGGATGGTCAACCTCCGCCTCGACCTGCGCGACGTGCTCGCCGAGCGCGAGGTGATCCTCGAGGAGCGGAGCAGTCGGGTCGACAACCAACCCTCGGCCCTCTTGGGCGAGCAGCTGAGCGCCGCCCAATATCTCAACCACCCCTATCGGCTGCCGATCATCGGCTGGTACCACGAGATCGAGAGCTATACCAAAGAGGACGTGCTCGCCTTCTACGAAGATTGGTACGCGCCCAACAATGCGGTCCTGATCGTTGCCGGTGCGATTACCGCCGACGAGTTGAAGCCGATGGCCGAGCGGACCTACGGCGCGATTGCCGCTCGCGACGTGCCGGAGCGGCAGCGGCTGGTCGAGCCGCCGCACATCCTCGAGCGGCGGATCGAGTTGGCGCACGAGCGGGTCGAACAGCCGAGCCTGATGCGCTCCTACCTCGCCCCGAGCTTCGCCACCGCCGAAGGCAGCGAGGCCTATGCCCTCGAGATCCTGGC
>JAABSG010000409.1 GCA_011390475.1 Geminicoccaceae bacterium
GCCAGCGCTCCAGCGATATCGCCTTGTCCATGCCGATCACGCTGTCGTAGTCGCCACTCATGCCGACATCGCTGATATAGGCGGTGCCACCCGCCAGCACGCGGTGATCGGCGGTCGGCACGTGGGTGTGGGTGCCGACCACGAGGCTCACCCTGCCGTCGAGAAAATGCCCGATTGCCGCCTTCTCGCTCGTCGCCTCGGCATGCACGTCGACAATGATCGCATCGGCATTGCCACCGAGAAACCAGGAGCCCAGCGCTGCTTCGAGGTGCGCGAAGGGGTCGCCGTAGAGCCCGGTGAACAGCCGACCCATCACCTGCAGCACGACGATCCGCCGGCCACGCGCGGTGCGACAGCTGCCCACACCCTGGCCCGGCGTGCCGGGCTGCATGTTGAGCGGGCGGATGATCCGGGGCTCGTTCTGGATATGGCCGATAAGCTCGCGCTGGTCCCAGGCGTGGTTGCCCAAGGTCAGGAGATCGGCGCCGGCGGTGAAGAGATCGCTGGCGATGGCGGCCGTCAGGCCGAAGCCGCCGGCGGCGTTCTCGGCATTGACGACCACGGCATCGAGGCCGAGGCGCTCGCGCAGGGCAGGCAACTGCTCCATGGCCACGGCGCGGCCGGCACGGCCGACGATGTCGCCGACGAAGAGAATTTTCAAGCTCGGGCCTTTCGTGGGGTCAGCGGTGCAGCGAGACCATCAGGGAAAATGGTGCACGCCCGCCTCGGTGACGATGGTGCCGAGCCTGACGTCGTTCGCCTCGTGCGGCAAGGCCCCGAAACGCTGGGCCTCGAAGGCGAGGCCGATGGCCACGAGGTCTGGGCCGAGGCTCGGCAGGGTGCGGTCGTAAAAGCCGCCGCCATAGCCGAGCCGATAGCCCGCCTCGTCGAAGGCGAGCATCGGCACGACGGCGATGTTCGGGCGCAGGGCCGGGGCAGAGGGCAACGGCTCGAGCACGCGCATCGGCCCCTCGAGCAAGGCATCGCCCGGGCGATAACGATGAAAGGCCAAGGGCTTGCCCTTGCCGGCCATGCGCGGCAGGCAGGTGGCGAGTCCGAGGGCAGCCAAGGCATTGAACAATGGTCGCGTATCGAGCTCGGCACCCAACGGCCAAAAGGCCGCGACAATGCTCGACGGGACCAGTGGCAGGACACCGATCAGGTTGAGCAGCGCCTGTTTGGTCGCATCGCGCCGAGCCTGGTCGTCGATCGCCGCCCGCAGCGCCAAGCAATCACGGCGCAACTCGCGTTTGCGCGCTGCCGCCGATATCTCGTGGGCACTCGAAGCTCGACTGTGCTCGGTCATGACCGGCCGCCGGCCCTGGGTCGGCAGCGGAGCCACCCTGGCCGTTGTCGTCGACGTGGTCCCTGGGTCCTGCTGAGCAGGTGGGTGCCGCAATACCCGGACCAGGGCCCGGACAGAGGCAGCTCCCGAAGGATCACAATAGGCCCAGAGCGCTGAGAAGACGCTGACGTACCGGGCAGCCCCGCCTGCACGATAGTTAAGCCGTCTCGACCGCTGCCGCAAGCTGCTCGAGACGATCGGCGAGGCGCTCGATCATCGCCGCCGTGCCACTGTCGTCGCCGGCACTCGCCTTGGCCCCGCCGGCCTGCAGCCGCTTGATCTCCGAGAGCGCGTCGTCGAGCTCGTCGGCGATCAGGAGGCTGGTCAGAACGAGCAGCCTGGGATCGCCGATCTGACCGTGCGCGGCCGCCTGCTCGCGCACCCGGGCATCGACATAGCTCGCCAGCCGCTTCAAGCGCAGCTCCTCGCCCTCGCCGCATTGCACGCTGTAGGGCCGGTTGTGGATCGTGATGTCGAGGGTCGGCATGGTCGTCGTCACCTCATCGATTGGCCGCTCGGGGCCTCGTCGCTCGGCCGCTCTACTCGGCCGCCTTGGCCTCGATCATATTGTCGAGCTCGCCGATCGCGGCATCGAGCCGGGTGCCCATCGCCGCCATCGCCCCCTTCAACTGTTCGTGCCTGGTCTCGGCCGCCGCCAGCCGCTCGCGCAAGCTTTCGCATTCGGTGCGCATCCCCTCGACCTCGGCCGCGAGCGCGGTGTCGGTAGCCTGGTCGGCCGACGCCTTGCGGGTCTCCAGCGCGCGCTCCAACCGGTCGAGAGCGGCGTCGAGGCGAGCCTGGGCCTGATCGATGGCGGACATGTCGCTGATTTTCACCAAAAGGTAGTATCGAGGATCGAAAACGCTCAGCGATCGATGGCATAGCCTCCACCATCCGTCAATCCAAGGCGGTGTGGGCGAAGGCGGTGCCGGCACCGATCGCGAGTTGCGGTGCAAGGGCTAGTCTGGGATAACCGCGCTGCATTTTTCGGCTCGAGCGGCGAGATGCCGGGCGAGCCGACTCCCGGAGGCACCAGGACGGCCGGCAGGTGCCGCCCGCAACCCGAATAGAGCGAACCATGTCCGAGCATTCATCGCGTCACGCCGATCTCGCCAACGCCATTCGCGCGCTTGCCATGGACGCCGTGCAGCAGGCGAACTCCGGCCATCCCGGCATGCCCATGGGCATGGCCGACGTGGCGACCGTGCTCTTCACCCGCCACCTCCGCTTCACCGCGGCACACCCGGATTGGCCGGACCGTGACCGCTTCGTCCTCTCGGCCGGCCAC
>JAABSG010000410.1 GCA_011390475.1 Geminicoccaceae bacterium
CGGTGGCGTCAAGAAGAGCCGGCTATAGAGCCGGAGCAGGGCATCCGGCGCCTCGAGCCCGGCCATGGCCCGGCGCAACGAAGCCGGCGCATCGCCCAGATCGTAACCCAATTCGCCCGCCATCTCCTCGAGATCGAGCGCCAGATCCTCCCGGAACGCGGCGGCCACGGCCGGCTCCTGCGGCGGGGCGAAGGCACGGGCGAGGGTGAGGAAGAAGGCGGCGCGGGTGGCATAGCGCTCGGTCGCGGCGGTCATCGTCGTCAGTCCAAAAAAAGTGGGCGGCAGCCGGTTCCCCGACCACCGCCCCGAAGCTAGAGGCAACTATTCGGCCGGCTGCTCCAGCCGGTCGTCGACCAGGGGTGTGTCGTCCTCGAGATCGAGCTTCCACTCGCCGAAGGCGTTGACGACATTGGCAACGAAGATGCCGGCGAGCAACAGCGCCCACTCGGTCACGGACGGCGCGTAGGCCAAGAGATCCGGCGCCCAGCTGCCCTTGAACAGCGGCACCATCTGCCCGCCGATGATGAACTCGTAGCGGGCGATGAAGAGACCGACCATCACCAGGACGGCCGCCAGGATCTGCGCCACGGGTGATTGCCTGAAGCCGGCAATGCCCATCAGCACCAGCGGTGCCACGATCCCGCCCCAAAAGCCCACATGCCAGAGCGGCTGGCCCACGATGTACTGCCAGACCTGCAGCCCCTCGGCATTGCTGTAGAGACCGGTGACGGCGCGCCCGGCATGCAGCAGGAGATGCAGGCCGATGACGACGGCAAAGAGCCGGCCGAAATTGCCGCCGAACAGCACCTGCAGATCGAGCGGCATGTTCCGGGTGGAAAAGCCGTAGGCGAGGTAGGTGAAGAAGATCGCAAAGGCGAAGCCGCCCACCAGCGATTCGATCAGGAACACCACCGGCACTTCGCCGCCGAACCACAAGGGCCGCATCGCCATCAGCCCGTAGACGCTGCCGGCAACCAGCGCGATGCCGATGGCGACCAGGAGCGTCAGGCTGCCCACCACCTTCGCCTGCTGCACCTCGGTCACCGTCTGCAGCCTGAGGATCAGGCCGAGCAGCAGGATGGTGTAGAGAGCGACCAGCAGGATCTTCCAGAACAGCGGTGACTGGAACTGCAAGTTCAAGGGCGTGAGCAACAGCGCCCGGATGGGATGCGCCAACTCCATGAAGAGCACGGCGACGGCACCCACCAGGCCCGCCAGCGCCAGCCACACACAGCGCTTGACGATCGGGTCGAACTGCCGAAGCCCGAAGACCAGCGACAGGCTGGCGATGAAGACGAGGCCGGTCGAGGTCAGGAGGAAATAGTCGTAGACGACGATCGGCAGCCCCCAGAAGATGCCGAGATTGGTGGTGTTGAAGGCGGCACTGCCGATCGTCAGAGTCTGGCTGAGCACGAAGCCCGCCGTCACCACGGCACCCACCAGGGCCGCCCAGAAGACGTAGCCGTTGCGGAAGATCGTGTTGGTTTCGATGGTCATGGCCTGATCCCCCCTCAGCTCTCTTGGCCGTCACGACGGCCCGGCACCACCGGGCTGCCGCCACCACTCAGGTAATAGACCTGCGGCCGGTTGCCGGTCTCTTCCTTGAGCCGGACCCCGCCCTTGTTGGCGATCAGCTCGTTCACCTTGCTCTCGGGATTGTCGAGATCACCGAAGTATCGGGCCTTGGGTGCACAGACGCGCACGCAAGCCGGGGTGTATTCCTTGGTCTCCGGATCGTCCTCGTCGAGATCGGCCACCCCTTCCGGCGCCTGGCTGATCTTGTGGTAGCAGAAGGTGCACTTGGAGACGACGCCCTTGGGCTGGATGCCGATGCCACGATTGCGGTCCTCAGTGGCGTCCGGCATGCGATAGGGCGGGTTCCAGATGCGCTCGCTGCTGCCCTCGAAGATCTGCTTGAGATCCGGCTCGATGATCGGGCTCTCGTCCATGTAGAACCGCACGCCATAAGGACAGGCGATCATGCAATACTTGCAGCCGATGCACTTGTCCCAGTCGACCAGCACCACCCCGTCGTCGGTCTTCCAGGTGGCCTTGGTCGGACAGACATGCACGCAGGACGGATTCTCGCACTGCATGCAGGGTCTGGGCAGCCAGGACAGATTGACGTTCGGATAGGTGCCCTCGTGGTAGAACAGCACGTCCTGCCAGTTTTCGCCCGGCAGGCGGTTGTTCTCCATCGCGCAGGCAGTGGTGCAGGCCTGACAGCCGGTGCACTTCTCGAGGTCGATGACCATGCCCCATTTCGTCATGGGATACCTCCTATGTTCCGGCTGCTTCAGGCGCGCTCGACGCGCACTTTGGTCGTGTAGTAGTTGCACTGCCCGGTGATGCGATCCGACTGGTTGACCGTCACCTCGCCGCTGTGCCCGGGGCCGCGACCCTCGGCCCAGCGGCCGTGCGCCCAATGGCCGTGCTCCATCGGCATGACCAGCGTGTCCGGGCGCGTGCCCTCGAAATGCTTGCAGATCGCCTCGATCGAGCCGACGTCCGAGGTCACCCGAACCCGGTCGCCGTCGCCGATACCGCGTTCGCGCGCCGTTACCGGGTTGATCTCCATGTAGACCGTCCGCCGGCCGCCCATCACCGGCTGCATGTGGGCGATCGCGATCGG
>JAABSG010000411.1 GCA_011390475.1 Geminicoccaceae bacterium
GCTTTCAGGTCATGTCGTTGGCGCAGATGCGGAAACTGACCGAGGACGGGGTCATTTTCGCCTCGCATCTCGACGGCAGCCGGCATCATTTGACTCCGGAGCGGAGCATCGAGATCCAGCACCTCTTGGGTGCCGACATCACCATGCAACTCGACGAATGCCTCAAGCTGCCGGCCGAGCGGGTCGAGGTCGAGCGCGCCATGGCCCTGTCGCTGCGCTGGGCCGAACGCTCCAAGGCCGCCTTCACCGCGCGCCCGGGGTACGGCCTGTTCGGCATCGTCCAGGGCGGCACCGACGGCGAGCTGCGGCAGCAATCGGCGGCCGGTCTCCAGGCGATCGGCTTCGACGGCTATGCGGTCGGCGGCCTCGCGGTAGGCGAGCCACAGGCCGTCATGTTCGAGACCCTCGAGGCCACCACCCCTGCCCTCCCCGCCGACCGGCCGCGCTACCTGATGGGCGTCGGCAAGCCTCTGGACATCGTGGGGGCGGTGGCGCGCGGCATCGACATGTTCGACTGCGTCATGCCGACCCGCTCGGGCCGCACCGGCCAGGCCTTCACACAGCGGGGGCCGGTGAACCTGAAGAACGCCCGTCACGCCGACGACCCCCGGCCGCTGGACGAGACCAGCGACTGTCCGGCCACGCGAGACTATTCGCGAGCCTATCTGCATCACCTGGTCAAGTCGGACGAGATCCTGGGGGCGATCCTCCTGACCTGGAACAACCTCCATTTCTACCAGGCGATGATGCGGGGCATGCGCGAGGCGATCGAGGCCGGGCGGTTTGCCGCCTTCGCCGAAGGGTTCGCCCAGGATCAGGCGAAGGGCGACATGGCACCTTGGACGGGCTGAGCTCACCCCCATCTTGACGGCCAGGACGGCATCGCCGATAGCACCCCCATCGACGTGGCGGCGCGCCTCTAGCTCAATTGGCAGAGCAGCGGACTTTTAATCCGCGGGTTCCGGGTTCGAGTCCCGGGGGGCGCACCATTTTTTTTCGATAGCTTTTCGGCACGACCCGCGCCGCGCCGCGGCCGAACGCTTCGGTTCCAAGGTGACGGGGCCGTGCGGCGGTTGGAAAGTGGCGATCGTCTTGCTCGAGAATACAGCGACGCCAAGCGCGTGCTTCGTGCCGCCAGCACGGGTGATCGCCCGAGCGGGCGAGGACGGACCGGCGGCCATTCTTCCCGAACGGCTCGATGCAGTGCCAAGCGTTCTGGTCGAACCGGGCGTCGAAGTCGTGGATGGCGCCCCCCGCCCGGAACGCGGCGGCGGCCGGTCCCGGACGAGGGCCAATTCCGAAAAACTACTGCAGCAACTCGGTCCAGATCTGGGTGTAGATGTCGTTGACCTCGGCTGGGCAGGTGACGCTGAAGCGGCCGGCGTCGACCAGCTCTTCGGGGACGACGATTTCCGGCGCTGTTTGCATGACGTCGTCGAGGTAGGGTTCGGAGCCTCGGATACCGTTGGCGTAGCGGGTGAAGTTGGAGATCATCGCGGCGTTTTCGGGCTCGAGGATGAAGTTGATGAATTGCATCGCCGCTTTCGGGTTCTGCGCGTCGGCGAGGACGCCGGCATTGTCCATCCAGACGGGAAAGCCGGTTTGCGGGTAGCCGTAGACCAGGGCGTCGTTCTGCAGGCGGGCGCGCATGGAAGCACCGTTCCAGTAGACGCCGGCGCCGATGTCGCCGGCGGCGTAGGCGTCGACGGTGCCGTAGTCCATGGCGATCCAGTGCGGCTTGGCGGCGGTCAGCCGGTCGCGGACCTCGCGCAGGATATCGGTGTCGCCGGTGCAGGGCTCGCCGCCCACCGCACGGATGGCAAGGTGCATGACGTCCGACATCTCCGGGATGACGTTGACCTTGCCCTGGAGTTCGGGTGGCGGGTCGAGGAAGATGTCGGCGGTGTTGGGGTCACCGTCGTAGACGTTGGTGTTGACGATGACGCCCGTCGTGCCCCAGGCCCAGGGGACGGTGTACTCACGGCCTGGATCGAAGGGCACGTCGACCCAGTTGGGGCTGATATTGCCGTGGTTGGTGACGATCGCCGGGTCGAGCGGCTGGAACAGGCCCTCCTCGATCCAGATCGGCACTTGCGGGTTGGAGGGGACGGCGATGTCGAAGCCGTGGCCGCCCTGGCGCACGCGGGTCAAGGCCGTGTCGTTGCTGTCGAAGTCGGTAACGGTGACCTGGATGCCGGTCTCGGCGGTGAACTTCTCCAGCATATCGGGCGGGGTGTAGTTGCCCCAGTTGTAGAGATTGAGCACGTCCTGGGCGGCGGCTGCCGTGGTCGTGGCCAGGAGCGTGGCGAGGCCCAGCGCCAGAACTTTGGTCGGACGATTCATGGATGTTCTCCCTGACGAGTCGTGTGGGGTCGAGGCGTGTGGCGAAAGGTTAGCCGCGTTTGCGCGAGAGGGCGAAGAAGATCGTGACGGCCACGACCGAGAGGAGGAGGAAGAGGGTGGCGATGGCGTTCATCTCGGGCGTGACGGCCCGTCTGAGCTGACCCAGCATGTAGGTGGGCAGTGTGTCTTGCCCGGCGGACTTGACGAACTCGGTGATGACGACGGCATCGAGCGAGAGGACGAAGGCCAGCATGAAGCCGGCGGCGAT
>JAABSG010000412.1 GCA_011390475.1 Geminicoccaceae bacterium
CGTCGTCCTCTCCCAGCTCATCTACCACGTGGCCCTGGCCCACATGGCGGCCTTGCGCGAGGCGAAAGCGGCGCTGGCCGAGGCCGCCACCCTCAACCGCGACCTCCTGGTGCTGCTGGCGCTGCCCGGCCTGACGGCTGTCGCCGCCGCCGCCGACCCCCTGGTGCGGCTGCTCTTCGGCGCCGGCTGGGAGGCGGTGCCGGGGCTGATGGTATGGATGCTCTTGGGCGCCGTCTTCGTGATCCGACGGCTGTTGGCCCAGGTCGCGATGAACGTGGTCGGCCGCTCGGAGACCACACTCTACGCCTTCGCCGCCGAAAGTGCGGTGGCGCTTTCCTTGCTGGCCCTGCTCTCGCCGTTGGGCCTGACCGGCGCCGCCGTCGCCCGGGGGCTCTCCTTCGCCGTCGGCTGGCTGGTCATCTTCCACCGCGCCGGGAAGGCTCTCGACCTGTCGCTCCGGCGCGAGAGCCTGGGCCTGGCACTCGATCTCGCTGTCATCTCGGGCGTGATCGCGGTGACCCGCTGGCTCCTGGCGGACGTCGCGTTCACCAGTCCCTGGACCGCCATCTCGAGCTTGGGCGGCCTCGCCTTCGGCCTCGCCCTCGGGCTCCTCGTGGCCTGCCGCCTCGCCGTCGTGCGTCAGCTCGCTCGCCTGCTCAGGGAGATGCTGCGACGCGACCAGCGATGATGCCGGCATAGGCGTCGAGCGTCAGCCCGGCCACGGTCGACGGCGACATCGGCCCGCGCGCGGCGGCGGCGGCAGCGGCACTGCAACCCGCCCTCAGGGCCGCGTCCTCCAGCAGCCGGGCAATCGCCAGGGCCAGGGCCCGGGGCTCGCCCGGCGGCACCACCAGCCCCATCCCCGTCGCCTCGACCAATTGCCCGAGCTCGCCGGTAGCACTCGCCACCACCGGCTTGGCGAAGCCGGCGGCGAGGGCTGCGACCCCGCTCTGCGAGGCCTCGATATAGGGCAGCACCACGATGTCGGCCGCCTGGAAGAGTCCGGCAACGGCAGTGTCCGGCACATAGGCGTCGAGGACCTCGACCCAGGGGCGACGGGCGAGCTCGGGGCGCAGCCGATCGAGCTCGTCGCCGGTGCCGGCGACGACGAGGCGAAGCTCGGGGTGACGTCGGATCAGCTCGTCGCCGGCAGCCAGCAGCACGGCCAGGCCCTTGTAGAGCATCACCCGGCCGAAGAAGAGCAGCCGCGGCCCCGACGGCGTGGCCGCGGCAACGGGAGCGTCGCCGGCCAGACGGGCATGCCGATCGAGCACCGGATGCGGCACGACATGGGTGCCCCCACGCGGCCGGACGCCGTCGGCCGCCAGCCGCTCGGCCTGGCCCTGCCCGTGCACGACCGCCCCGTCCATCGACCGGCGGAACAGGCGGATCGGCGCCATCGGCAGGGTCTGCGCCTGCACGTCGCCGGGGTGGAAATCGACCTCGTGCACGGTGACGGCCAAGGGCCAACGGCGCAGCCAGGGCAGCGCCAGGACCAGCCAGAGCACACTCTCGCCGAGAAAATGCACGACATCGGGCGAAAAGGACCGAAGCTCGCGCAGGATGCGCCAGGCCAGCAGCAGGTTGCGCGGGTCGCGATGGCGCGGCCAGGGCGGCGTTGCGATCCGCACCGCCGCCGGCAGGTCACCGCCGTAGCGCGCCGCCCAAGCCGGCGGCGCGACGACCAGAACGTCGGCGCGAGCGGCCAAGGCCCGGATGACTGCCGCGGCGTACTCGTCGGGCCCGGTCGGCAGGCAGGCGACCCTCAGCCGCGGCGCCGTCGGGCCAGGAATCGCCGAGTCCAGCAGCTCGGGCGCGAAGGTCGCCGACGGCAACCTCGCCTCGCCCCGGGTTTCGAAATTGCTCAATGCCCGTAATACCTTCCGGTGCTCTGGTAATAGCTCATGTATTCGTCGGGAGCGAGGCGGCTGTACTTCGCTATATTCACCCTGTTCAAAATCAGACCCTTGAGCGGCAGCCCGATATTGCGAATCTCCCGCAACGCCGTGGTCACCGCCCGGCGCTTGGTCTCGCCGGCGCGGACCACGAACAGCACCGTATCGGCGAAGCCGGAAACCACGGCCTGGTCGTTGACCGCGAGCACCGGCGGGGTATCGACGATGACCACGTCGTAGCGGCGGCGGGCCTCGACCAGGACCTCGTTCATCGCGGGCGAGCCGAGGAGGCGCACGGTGTTGTCGACCTCGCGCTGCACCGGGAGAATATCGAGGCCGGTCTCGCGATCGCGCATCACCGCGTTCTCGAGCTTGAGATTCGGTCGGGTCAGGAGATCGCAGAGGTCGGCGGACGGCGGCGATGTCCGCTCGGCGAAATATTCGAAGATCGAGCGCTTCCTGAGATCGGCATCGATCAACAGCACCGAAGCGCCGAGCCGGGCCAAATGCGTGGCCAGGCTGACCGAGACCAGGCTCTTGCCCTCGTCGGGCACCGCCGAGGTGATGGTGATGATCGACGATCGCCCGCGTGGCATGCCGGAGGGCGGAAAGAGGCGGAGCGCGATGCGCTGCACCGCCTCGGCATAGATCACGGCCTCGAGCTCGCCGGCGTGCAGGCCGTGCATGATCGAACGCTGGTGCACGA
>JAABSG010000413.1 GCA_011390475.1 Geminicoccaceae bacterium
CAGGCGCAAGCTCGCCGAGCACAACACCAAGGCCCCGACCCCCATCCGCGTGGTCGAGAATGCAGCGCCCTTCACCGTCGGCCCCTTCGCCTGCCGCCTCATCCACATGACCCACTCGATCCCCGAGGCCAGCGCCTTGGCGATCGAGACGCCGCACGGTATCGTCATGCATACCGGCGACTGGAAGCTCGATCCGGCCCCGATGCTGGGCGAAAAGAGCGACATCGACCTTCTGGAGAAGATCGGCGCGGAGGGTGTCTTGGCGCTCGTGGCCGACAGCACCAACGTTCTCAGCCCCGGCACCTCGGGCTCCGAGGCCGAGGTCCGCGACAGCTTGCGCGATCTGATCGCAGCACAACCGCATGCGGTGGCGCTGACCACCTTCGCGTCCAACGTGGCGCGGCTCGAGACCGCGATGTTCGCGGCCTCCGAGGCCGGCCGCGAGATCGTGGTGGTCGGTCGCTCGATGCACCGGATGATCGATGCGGCCAAGGAATGCGGCTATCTCAAGGACATCCCGCCCTTGCGCGACGAGCGCGACGCTGCGGCCTTGCCGCGTCACCGGGTTCTCTATCTCGTCACCGGCAGCCAGGGCGAGCCCCGGGCCGCCATGCAGCGGATCGCCACAGGGAATCACCAGCGCATCCGCCTCGAGGCCGGCGACACGGTGATCTTCTCCTCCAAGATCATCCCCGGCAACGAGAAGTCGCTCTATGCCTTGCACAACCATTTGGTTGAACTCGGCGTCGAGGTGATCACCGAGGAGGACCATTTCGTCCACGTGTCGGGGCATCCATCGCGCGACGAGATGGAGCAGATGATGCGCTGGATGAAGCCTCGGGTGGTCGTGCCGATCCACGGCGAGGCGCGCCATCTCTACGCCCATGCGAGGTTCGCCAAGACGCTCGGGATCGAGCAGGCGCTGGTCGTCCGCAACGGCGACCTCGTTCGCCTCGGGCCGTTGCCGGCCGCTGTCGAGGGCGAGGTGCCCGTCGGCAGGCGGGTGCTGGAGACCGACGAGCTCCTGGATTCCGGCGACGAGCTCTACCGCTCGCGGCGCAGGCTCGCCAGTCACGGCACGGTCGTCGTCGGCATCGTCCTCGACCCCTATGGCAGCGTGCTCGCCACCCCGCAGCTCACCTGCATCGGCGCCATCGACCTTTCCAGCTTCGGCGATCTCGAGAAGGAAGCGGCCGAGCTGATCGCCGATGCGGTCGAGGACCTGCCGGATCGCGATATTCTCGACGACGAGCGGATCGAGCAGGTGGTGCGGACCGCCCTTCGCCAGTCGCTCAACCTGCCGCGCAACAAGCGGCCGATCGTCGAGGTGCAGATCACCCGGCTCTCGGCCCAGTCGCTCGACAGCCTCGAGGCCGACGAAAAAGTGGGAGCCGCCTGATGGCGGCCGGCTTCGCGCTCGGGCGCTTGAATCACGTGGCGATCGCCGTGCCCGACATCGAAGCGGCCCGGGCGGTCTATGCGACGATGCTGGGCGCCACCGTCTCGGGAATCGAGGATCAGCCCGACCACGGCGTGCAGACCGTCTTCATCGAGCTGCCGAACACCAAGGTCGAGCTCTTGGGCGTTCTCGGTGACGCCTCGCCTATCGCAGGATTTCTCGCGAAGAACCCGGCGGGCGGCATCCACCACATCTGCTACGAGGTCGCGGACATCCTGGCCGCGCGCAACAAGCTCCTGGCCGAAGGGGCACGGGTGCTGGGCGACGGCACGCCCAAGATCGGTGCGCACGGCAAGCCGGTGCTGTTCCTCCACCCCAAGGACTTCTGCGGCACGCTGGTCGAGCTCGAGCAGGCTTGAGTGGCCGATAGGAACAAACGTGGGGAAGATGATCGTCCCCACACCCCAACAGAAGATATCGAGGGGGCGTGGGGGAAATCATTTCCCCCACATCTCTCTCTTTTGCGAAAGCTGGATCTTTGACCACGCTCGGTGCCGTCGTCACCTATGTCTGCGTTTGGTGGGTCATCTTCTTCATGGCGCTGCCCTGGGGTGCCGCACCGCCCGAGAATCCCGAGCCGGGCCATGCTACCAGCGCGCCCGAAAGACCGCGCATGCTGCTCAAGGTGGCCGTCACCAGCGTGCTGGCCGGCGTCGTCACCTATGGCGTGTCGCTGCTGGTCGATAGTGGCCTGATCGCGCTTCGCCCGCCGCCCGGCACCTTCGAGTGAGCACTCGCGTGTTTTCGCCTTAAAGTTGTATTTGTTTTCAAGGCACTAAGTCGAGCGCGTGCCGGTCGGTCCAGTTTAGCCTAAAATTTTAGCGGTTTTCGTCCCGATATCTTCGCGAATTCGGAACGATAAATGGTAAGTCGAAGCGATTTGTCGTTGCCGGAATTCTACCTAGAGGTTAAAACTCTGACCGTGTTCATGGGTTTCTCCTGTGACACCCGACTTGAGGCGTTTCCTCCCTAATCACTTGGCCGCGGCACCCGCCGCGGCCATTTTTTTGCCGCTGCCGAAGCGGAAGAAGACGGGGGAAGATGATCCCCCCCGCGCTACATCGGGACTGCGCGGTGGTGCGTGCCGCTTCGCAGTGTTCAGCGGCCGGCTCGCCCATGACGATCGCCATAAGGGCC
>JAABSG010000414.1 GCA_011390475.1 Geminicoccaceae bacterium
CCGCCGCGTCCTCGTCGAGCGCCAGAACCGCGGCCACACGCAACACATGGCGCCCGTCCACCTGACCACCCCCACCACAGCCGGCACGCTCACCGACATCACCATCACGGGCAGCGCGAGCGGCCTGCTCCTGGGCGAGGTGGCAGCATGAGCGAAGAACGCAAATCGGGCTGGCTCGGCCGCCTCTTCCGCCGCGAGCAGCAGCCGGAGCCCGGGCAGCCGGAGACGCCGCCGGCGGGCGAAGAAACCTCGACCGCTTGGCGGGAAGCCGAGCCCGAGCCCGTCTCGATCGACGACCCCGGCGCGGTCAGCGAGCCGGTGGAGCATGCCGAACCCGAGCCGGCCGTCGACGCGGCGTGGCGCGCCGAAGCGGGACCCGAGCCCAGATGGGAACCCGAACCCGAGCCCGAGCCGGTGCCCGAACCCGCTGCCAAGACCGGCTGGCTCGCCCGCCTGCGCCAAGGCCTCTCCCGCTCGTCCGGTGCCCTCTCCGCCAACCTCACCGGTATCTTCACCAAGAAGCGGCTCGACGACGAAACCCTCGAAGAGCTCGAGGAGGCGCTGATCATGGCCGATCTCGGCGTCGAGACCTCGACCCGCATGGTCCAGCGCATCCGCGACGAACGCTTCGGCAAGGAAGTGACCGAGATCGAGATCAAGGAAGCCCTGGCCCAGCAGATCGCCGAGGTGCTGGACGAAGTCGCCGAGCCGCTTCCCGTCCGCGCCGGCGCCCATCCCCAGGTCGTTCTGATCGCCGGCGTCAACGGTGTCGGCAAGACCACGACCATCGGCAAGCTCGCCAAGCAGCAGATGCTCCAGGGCCGCCGGGTCATGATGGCCGCCTGCGACACCTTCCGCGCCGCCGCCGTCGAGCAGCTCGAGATCTGGGGCAACCGCAACGGCTGTCCGGTGATGAAGGCCAAGACCGGCGCGGATGCCGCAGGCTTGGCCTACGACGCCCTCGCCCGCGCCGAGCGCGAAGGCTACGACCTCCTCCTGATCGACACCGCCGGCCGGTTGCAGAACAAGGCCGAGCTCATGGAAGAGCTCGCCAAGATCGTTCGCGTCATCCAAAAGTTGGAGCCCGAGGCTCCCCACGACGTCATTCTCGTCCTCGACGCCACCACCGGGCAGAACGTCTTCAACCAGGTCGATCTCTTCAACGCCATGGTCGAGCTCACCGGCTTCGTCGTCACCAAGCTCGACGGCTCGGCCAAAGGCGGCGTGGTCGTCGCCTTGGCCGAACGTTTCGGGCTGCCGGTCCACGCCGTCGGCGTCGGCGAAGGCATCGATGATTTGAGAGCCTTCGAGCCCGAAGCGTTCGCCCGTGGCCTCCTGGGCCTCGATCCCCGCGAGCGCGACGCCGCCTGAGCATGGCCCGACCAGCAGCCCACCCGTCTTCAGCCTCACCCATCACCAGCGGAGCCCCCCAGGCATGAAACGCAATATCGTCGAAAGCGTCCTCGGCGCCCTGGTCCTGGTCGTTGCCGTCAGCTTCTTCTTCTGGGCCTACGCCCGCGCCGACGTCGGCGATCCCGGCGGCTACACCCTGGTCGCCAAGTTCGACCGCATCGACGGCCTCGACCCCGGCGGACCTGTGCGCATCAGCGGCATCCGCGTCGGGCAGATCATCTCCATGGACCTCGACCCCGTCTCGTTCCGCGCCCAGGTCCGCTTCAGCGTGGCGAACGATATCGAGCTGCCGGCCGACAGCTCGGCCCAGATCCTGAGCTCCAGCCTCTTGGGCGGCAAATACCTCGCCGTCATCCCCGGCGGTGACGACCTCATGCTCGCCGACGGCGACGAGGTCCAGTTCACCCAATCCTCGATCAATTTCGAGGATCTGATCGGCCAGTTCATGTTCAGCCAGGGGACTGGCGAGTGAGCCTCCGAGCAGCCCACCTGCTGGCCGCGCTCGCCACCCTGGCCGGCCTGACCGACCCGGCCACTGCCCGCCCCACCATCGAGCACGGCGTCGCCGTGCTGCAAGGCCTCGACAAAGTCACCGCCCGCATCGACGTCCTCGAAGTGCCCCTGGGCGAGGAAGTCCGCTTCGGCAGCCTCGCGATCCGCGCCCGCGCCTGCTACGAAACACCGCCCACCGAGCCCCCCGAAAGCGCCGCCTTCCTCGAAATCGACACCATCGCCCCGAGCACCAGCGAAGCAGACACCACCCGTGAAACCGCCTTCACCGGCTGGATGTTCGCCTCCACCCCCGGCATCTCCGCCCTCGAACATCCCGTCTACGATGTCTGGGTCATCGACTGTCGCGAACCCGAGAGTGCTCCACTGATCATCAACCCGATCATCGGCACGGACTAGAGAATACAACGCTCGATTGACGGCGGCGCGTCGACCGGAGCCGCGAAGCCATCCGGCGAGCCACTTCGAGCGGCTCAGCACTAAAGTCTCGGCTCGGCCGGCGGACATTTATACGTGGCGCTGCCGAGCGGGTGACGGCGGTGCTCGGCTGGAGGAGCCTGTCGTCGACCCCAGGTCAGCCGGGCCGCCGAGCGTCTCGAAGTGCGGAGTCCCCGTGGCGGCGAGGACTTGGAAGTCGGCGCCGTCGACGCGTCCTCGGCGTCTCGGCAGTCG
>JAABSG010000415.1 GCA_011390475.1 Geminicoccaceae bacterium
TATCAGATAAGAGTAGAGCGGGGGAAATGATTTCCCCCGCGCCCCCTCTAAATTTCGGTGGGGCGCGGGGAGGATCATCTTCCCCGCAGACTTGCTCAACTCGAGGAAGAATCCATGGCAACTGAATCGGCCAATCGACGTCTTCGCCTCGGCATGGTCGGGGGCGGGCAGGGCGCCTTCATCGGCGGCGTCCATCGGATCGCCGCCCGGATGGACGACCGATACGAGCTGGTGGCCGGCTGCTTCGCCAGCACCGCCGAAAAGTCGAAAGCCTCGGGCATCGAGCTCGGTGTCGACCCTACCCGCACCTATGGCAGCTTCGAGGAGATGGCCACAGCCGAGGCAGGGCGCGAGGACGGCATCGACGTGGTCTCGATCGTCACCCCCAACCACGTCCACTACCCGGCAGCCGCTGCCTTCCTCGAGGCCGGCGTCCACGTCATCTGCGACAAGCCGATGACCACCACCTTCGGCGATGCCGCGGCCCTGGCCGCCCTGGTCGCCAGCACCGGCAAGATCTTCGTCCTCACCCACAACTACACGGGCTATCCGATGATCCGCCAGGCCCGGACCATGGTCGAGGCCGGCCTGCTCGGCAAGATCCGCGTCGTCCAGGCCGAATACGCCCAGGACTGGCTGGCCACCAGCCTCGAGACCGAGGGGCTGAAGCAGGCCGAATGGCGCACCGACCCCGCCCGCTCGGGCCCCGCCGGCTGCACCGGCGATATCGGCACCCATGCCGCCAACCTGGCATCCTTCGTCACCGGCCTCGACATCGACGAACTCGCGGCCGACCTCACCACCTTCGTCGACGGCCGCAAGCTCGACGACAACTGCCAAGTCCTGCTACGCTACGCCGGCGGTGCGAAGGGCATGCTCTGGGCGAGCCAGGTGGCGGTCGGCAACGAGAATGCGCTGAAGCTTCGCGTCTACGGCGAAAAGGGCGGCCTCGAATGGTCGCAGGAAGACCCCAACTACCTCTGGCACACACCCATCGGCGAACCCAAGCGCCTGATCACCCGCTCCGGCGCCGGTGCCGGCCCCGAGGCCGCCCGCGTCACCCGAATCCCCCCAGGCCACCCCGAAGGCTACCTCGAAGGCTTCGCCAACATCTACAGCGACACCGCCGAACTGATCTCGGCCACGCTGCAACACCGCGCCCCGGACCCGGCAACCGCCCTCCTCCCCACCGTCACCGACGGCCTAAAAGGCGTAAAATTCATCGAGGCGGTAGTGGAATCGAGCCGCCACGACGGCAGATGGACGTCGGCCAGGATTTAGGAAGAAAGTAGCCAGGGGAGGCAGCGCCTCCCCTGGGACCTCACCATTCTCTTGGGATCATGGCCCGAGAGGCAGCCGCGCCTTTTGCCCCTCGCCGAGAGCATGCCCCTTCGTCTGGGCGCTGCCGGCGGGCGTGCCGTCCGTCGGCACGGTGGAGACGGTGGCGATCAGCGGATCGGCGCCGCCTCGCGGACCGTAGAGTGCTTGAATCGCGGCGATGTCGCCGGCACTCAGCGCCGCCATGGAGCCCTCTGCCGGCTCGACGTAGCGATAGCCCATGATCCCGCCTTCCGGACCCGGATGGTCGAGCCCGATCGCATGGCCGATCTCGTGCGCCAGCACCCGGCGCACATGGTAGGTCTCGAGATTGCCGTCGCGCGCCAGGATCCAATTCACCAGCGGATTGAGGCAGATCGTCGCCCGCTCGAGCGCGGTGATGCCCTCGCTCCGCGCCTGGCCCAGCGTGATGTTGGCATAGGCGATGTGCCGGGGCTCCGCCTGGGCCCCGATCACGATCTGCGCATCCTCGAGACCGCGGACCTCGCGAAAGCGGAGGTCGGCAGCGTCGCTCCACAAGGCGAACGCCGCGCTCACCTCTGCTGCGAACGCCGCCCGGCCGATGCCAGAGGGCCCGAGCGCCTGCTCGAGCGGCGCCATGCGCCGGCAATTGCGCGCCTCGGGATCGACCAGAGGCTCGCGCAGAAAGGTGTAGGTGATCTCCGCTCCCGTGCCATAAGCCGATGCACCCCACTTGACGTGCCGCTGCTCCAAGGTGATCAATGCTAACCCTGAAGCCTCAACGCCGGCGACACAGACAAGGATGCCAGCAAGGGCGAGAAAACTCGGGCGGCGCAGCACCCGTTGCCCTGTGCTGGCGACTGTGTCGGGCATGTCGGACACCTGTGGCCGAGAATGTTCCATCAACCTTCGATATATTTATGTTCTGCGGCATTCAATCACTACGTTGTATCAGATGAAGATTTTTCGACGAGTGGTGTCCCGGCCCAACCGCAATCGCTCCGCCCCGCAAATTTCGATATGAGCCGGTCGCTGACCGCCTGTCCGCCGGGCCTCACCTGGTCTCGTCGACATTTCGAGCAGACAGCGAAAGGCAGCGCCTTTCCTGCGACGCCACCGTTACTTCGAGGCGCCGAAAAGTCGACGGGTTACGATACCGCGCATGCCGCGCATACCGCCACGCCCGCGACCCGTCCGTTCCGACGAAGGCGGCCCACCGTCTGCGGCTCACGACGCTTGAACTTGGCGCCGGTTCTGACCATGTTCTCTTCAATCGGCATACCACTAGGGG
>JAABSG010000416.1 GCA_011390475.1 Geminicoccaceae bacterium
CACCACCCGATCGCCGTCGAGCTGCACCACTTCCAGGGGGCTGAGCCAGGTCGAATAGGCGGTCTCGCCGAACTCGTTGCGCAGCAAACCGCGCACCTGGGCCCATTGGCTCTGAATCTCGTTGGTTCTTGGGACGACCATATCCGTCTCGAGTACCGACTCGGGTTTGCTCCCTCGGATCATCCGCTCAGGATCCATCCTCGTTTTTTGTCTACCGCCTAACCAAGCCCGTGTCGCCGATTGACGACCCGGCCTTCCGATCGATTCACCCGAACGCCCGATGTCGGTCAAAGACGGCGACAATACCTCCGCCCGACCAGCGTCGGATCAGACGGCTTGGATTGTTGGCGGGTAGTGCGCTCGGTCGAAGCTCACCCTGCGGTTTAGCACAAGTGAGCGCGCGGTACCCGCCGTTTACCGCCCAATTCTAAGTAAATCTAAGTCTAAAGAGCGGATCGATCTGCCCTCACCGCATTTACGAACAGTAACCGAAGGCCGTTCCGCTGGCAAGTGGTTCAAAATGAGAACGCTGTTTTTCTCTTCATAGTTGAATCACTGGACAAAAAAATGCCCGCTAAAAGGCAGCCTCACCAAAAACTTAGGCGAATCCTGCCAGTAGCGGGCCGTTCAACTCGACAGAAAAAAGAGAAAGCTTAAACGCTGGCCGCGAGATTGAGCGTCTTCACCTTGCTCGAAAGCCGCGAAATCTTGCGGGCGACCGTATTACGGTGCAGCACCCCTTTGGTCACCCCTCGCTGCAGCTCGGGCGCCGCGGCGGCAAAGGCGGTCGAGGCTTCGCTCGCATCACCCTTGGCGATGGCATCTTCGACCTTGCGCACGAAGGTCCGGATTCGGCTGATCCGACTACGATTGCGCTCCGTCCGCTTGGCCGTCTGGCGGATGCGCTTCTTGGCGGTAGGACTGTGGGCCACGGTTGGTCCTCTTGATCACTGAAGGCCGCTCGTATAGCGGCCGGGCGCATGGACGTCAATCGCCGGGCGGTATTCCCGGGCTCAACGCTGGCTGAAATTGGCCGTTCGCTTCTCGGTGAAGGCGGCCATGCCTTCCTTGCGGTCGGCGGTCGCGAAAGTCGCGTAGAAACTGCGCTTTTCGAAGCGGATGCCCTCGGCGAGCGACGTCTCGTAGGCGACGTCGACGGCTTCCTTGGCCATGGCGACGATCGGCTGCGACTTTTCGGCAATGGTCTCCGCGAGCTTGACCGCCTCGTCGAGCAGGTCGCCCACCGGCACCACCCGGGCCACGAGATTGGCCCGCTCGGCCTCGGCAGCGTCCATGTTGCGGCCGGTGAGAATCATCTCCATCGCCTTGGACTTGCCGATGGCGCGGGTCAGCCGCTGCGTGCCGCCGGCGCCGGGGATGGTGCCGAGATTGATCTCGGGCTGGCCGAACTTGGCGTTGTCGGCGGCGATGATGATGTCGCACATCATCGCGAGCTCGCAGCCGCCGCCCAAAGCGTAGCCGGCAACCGCCGCGATCACCGGCTTCTTGTGCTCCGCGATGTCGTGCCAGGCGCCGATGAAATCGCTGGTATAGGCTTCGGCGAAGTCCTTTTCCGCCATCTCCTTGATGTCGGCGCCGGCGGCGAATGCCTTCTCGGAGCCGGTCAGCACCACGGCGGCGATCGCCGGATCCGCGTCGAAACCGGCCAAGGCCCGCTTCAACTCGCCGATGAGGACATTGTTCAGGGCGTTCAGCTGCTTGGGGCGGTTCAATGTGACGATCGCGACGGCGTCACGCTTTTCGACCAGAATGGTCTCGAAGGCCATGCTCAACTCCGAATGGGATTGCGGCGGGTCGACAACGCGGCGCCAGGGTAGCGGGCGCTGTTCGATGGACCCGAGGCGCGGGGTTTAACACCCTTTCGCCCCGGCACGTCCAGGGCAAATCGGCAGGGTCCTACCGCGGTGCAGCATGAATTGGGCACGAGGTGGTGCCGGTCGAAGGCCCGCGGGCTCAGGCCCCGCCTGCTCAACGCTGGCATTTGCCGCAGTAAAACGTCGCACGGCCGGCTTGGACCAAACGGCGGATTGGTGCGCTGCAGACCGGGCAAGGCAGGCCGGCCCGGTCGTACACGCGAAACATCCGCTGGAAATTGCCGAGCTCGCCGCTCGACTGGACGTAGTCGCGCAAGGACGAGCCGCCGGCGTCGATCGCCTCGAGCAGCACCTCGCGGATCGCGGCCGCGAGGCGGCGCGCCCGCTCGGGCCCGACCGAGGCGGCGAGGCGACGCGGTGAGAGCCCGGCGCGAAAGAGGCTCTCGCTGGCATAGATGTTGCCCACCCCGACAATGTGCCGCTGGTCCATGATCGCGACCTTGAGCGCCACCTGCCGGCCGGCGAGCCGGGCCAGGAGTGCCGTGCCGTCGAAGCTGTTGCCCAAGGGCTCGAGCCCCAGATGCCGCAGCCATTTGTGCCCCTCGAGCTCCGCCGTCGGCCAGAGATCGAGCATCCCGAAGCGCCGGGGATCGACGAATCGGAGGATCGTCCCGTCGTCGAAATGGAAGGTCAAATGCTCGTGCGGGCCGGCGGGCTCGCCGTCGAAGACCAGCCGCCCCGACATGCCGAGATGG
>JAABSG010000417.1 GCA_011390475.1 Geminicoccaceae bacterium
GCGGGCGGACGGCAGCGTCGAGACCATCGACATCGATGGCGCCGCCGGCAGCGACACGATCATCGTGGATGCCGCGGCCCAGAGCGTCGCAGAGACGTCGGCACCGGGGACGCTGGAGCTGAGCATCGGCGACACGAGCCCGGTGACGGTAAGCATCGTGCGCGACGCGGCCGACTCGGTCCGCATCGTCAACAAGGCGATCACCGCCGAGGAATCCACCGCGCTGCGCGCCGCGCTCGAGGCGATGGCCGAGAGCGAGTCGGAGCTGCTGGCCGGTGCTGACGGGTTTTCCAAGCGGGTGCCCCTGGGCGATCTGAGCTTCGCGGACTGGATCGACCCGGGCGCGCTGATCAGGTTCGACACCGAGCTTGCCGACTTCGGCGTCGAGCAATCTGATAGCCTCGTCATCGACATCAACGGCGGCGACGCCATCGAGATCAACCTGGAGGGGCTGCTCGACGTCGGCGGCCTGGTGGCCGAGGTCGCCGCTGCCGGCGGCGCGGCGAGCCTTCGGCTGAACGCCAACCGCAACGGCTTCGTGGTGTCGGCCCCGGTCGGCACCACGGTCGACGGCACGGCGGCCGAGGCCCTGGGGCTCGCCGACACGTCGGTCGAGCAGGCGACGGGCGAGCTGCGCGGCGACCGCATCGCCGACGGCCTGATCGGCCAGCTTCTGGCGGCGCTGGACCTCGAAGCGAGCGACACGCTCGACGAGGCGGAGACCGCGCTGGAGGACGCCGCGGCGGGATGGATGCGCGAGGGCGGCACCGCGGCGGGCGCTCTCGGGTTCGAGGGGCGCGTGACCACTGGCAACGTGACGCTGCGCGAGGCGTCGCTGGCCCTCGAGGCCGAGATCGAGCGCGTGTTTATCGAAAGCGAGGACCGCTTCGAGCTGGTGGTCACCCTGGCGCTCGACGCGGAGCACGTCTCGCGCATCGGCCTGTCGGACGCGCCCGAGCTGGTCGAGCGCGACATCCGCTTCGGCGCGGGCGAGGTCGAGTTGGCGGCGGATTTCTCGCTCGACATCATCGGTCGTTCGGACATCGACACCGCCGCGGGCCCGGCCGCCGGACCGACGGCAAGCGCCATGGTCGAGGCGGCCGAGGGCAATGTCGCGGAGCGCATGGCGCCGGCCGCGGGCGCGGAGGTGAACATCGGCGTCCTTGAGGCCGAGCTGCAGCCCGGCGCCGTGGTCGATATCGGCCTTGGCATGACCTTCGACTCCGCCGCGGGGGCCCCGGTCTTCGACACCGATGCGCTGAGCGTGGTGCTGCCTATCGTCGCCGACGACGGCGCCTTCGCGTCGGGCGTCGACCTGTCCGAGCTGGAAGGCGATATCGCTCTGGGGCTACCCGACGGGGTCGGCAACATCCTGAGATCTGTGCGGCCGGCGGACGTCACGCTGCCCGACGCGCTGGACCGGTTCACCCTGTTCGGCCCCGACCGCGCCGCGGCCCTGATGTCGCAGTTCGCCGGCGCAGTCGCGGCGGTCGAGACCGGCGGCGCGCTGGACCAGACGCTGCCCTATCTGCAGGGTCTCGACGGGGGCCAGGGGTCGGGCGCGTCTCCTCAAGACCTGACCCTGCGCGACATGTCGGCGCTCGGCAGCACGGTCGAGGCGCTCGCGCGGGCGCTGCGCAACGAGATCCAGCTGGTGCGGGTCGACAAGACCACCGGCACCGGCTTCACACTGGACTTCGGCGGGCAGACTACGGACGAGATCGCCTTCGGCGCCGAGGCCGACGCGGTGCGCGACGCCTTGGGCGCGCTCGGCGAGATCCCGGATCTTGGGCCGGTCTCGCCCAGCGATTTCATCGTGACCCGCACCACCGACACCAATGCGGAAACGGTCTACGCGATCGAGTTCACCGGCACTCTGCAGGCGCGCGACCTGCCGCAGCTTTCGGGCAGCACGCCGGTCAGCGTGACGACGCCCTTCGAGGGCGGCGTGTTCGCCAACCTGTCCGAACTCTCCGCCGATATCGGCAATTTCTTCGACGTGTTCTCGCCGGCTGGCGTCGCCGTCGGGCCGCCGGCCTTCGGCTATGTCGGGGGCGCCGAGCCGGCGGTGACCCTGCCGCTGTCCTTCGCGGTCCAGACACGGGCAACGGCGCAGATCGACCCGGCGGGCGAGGGCGCCATCGCCCCGCTCGACGACGTGGAGGCGACGGCGCCTGGCAGCGACGACCCCGCGACCACTCAGGTCACCGGCACCGCGGCGCTGGACCTCACGGTGGGCTTCGCGCTCGGCTCGGATCTGGCGGCGCAGGTCGGCGCGCCCGCGGTGTCGCAGGACCTGCAGGAGCGCCTCGACACCCGGGGCGGCGTCAACCTGCCCGAGGATGGCCGCCTGACCGGCGGGGCGCATTTCACCCTCGTTGTCGAAGAGGGCGGCGTCGAGCGGTCGGTCGTCGTCACTCTCCCCGAGGTCCGCGCCGACGGCCAGTCCCGGGACCGCATCGAGAAGGCGGTGACCGCTATTCCCGGCACCGAGCGGTTCGAGCTGCTGGCCGGCGAGGCAGCGGCGCAGAACGGCGGCGTGCTGGACACCGATGCCCAGTTCGACCTGGTGCTGAGCTTCTC
>JAABSG010000418.1 GCA_011390475.1 Geminicoccaceae bacterium
AACACCGCCTTCGAGGGCCGGCTCGTGCAGGGGCGGGTGCTCATGACCATGGTCGACGGGCGGATCGTGCACCGCTTCCAGGGCTAGCCGCGGCCAGCCTGGGCTTTTCCACGAGCCGGTTCGGGCCTATTGGATGGCGCCGAGGCGCCAATGGCCGAGACAACGCGGAAAAAAACAATGACGACGATCAAGGATCTCCTCGCCTCCCACCCCGGGCATGCGCCGGCGATCGGTGCGCCCGGGCGGCCCTGGCTGGATTTCGCGGGCCTGCGCGCGCTCGTCGGCGAGACGGCGATCGGGCTCGCCGGTGCGGGGATCGGCCGTAACGACCGGGTGGCGATCGTCCTGCCCAACGGACCCGAGATGGCCGCCTGCTTCATCGCCGTGGCCGCCGCTGCGACCACCGCACCCTTGAACCCGGCCTATCGCGAGGAGGAGTTCGACTTCTATCTGGCCGATCTCGGTGCCGCGGCGCTGATCGTGGCCGAGGGCGAGGACGGGCCGGCGGTTGCGGCGGCGGGCCGGCACGGTTGCCGCATCCTTCGCCTGGTGACCGACCAGAGCGGCCCGGCAGGTTCCTTCCTGCTTCGGCCGCAAGGCGAAACCCTGCTGCCGGTCGAGCCCGCAGTCGCCACCAGCGACGACGTGGCCCTGGTGCTGCACACCTCCGGCACCACGTCCAGGCCGAAGATCGTGCCGCTCCTGCAGCGCAACCTCGTGGCCTCGGCCCGGCATATCGGCGAGACGCTGCGGCTGACACCCGAAGATCGCTGCCTCAACATCATGCCGCTCTTTCATATCCACGGGCTGATCGCGGCCGTGCTGAGCTCGCTCGCGGCCGGTGCCGCGGTCTCCTGCACGCCGGGCTTCAACGCGCTCAAGTTCTTCGGCTGGCTCGAGGAGGTGAAGCCCACCTGGTACACGGCAGTTCCCACCATGCACCAGGCGATCCTGGCCCGGGCCGAGCGCAACAAGGCGGTGATCGCGGCGACGCCGCTCCGGCTGATCCGCTCCTCTTCGGCTTCGCTGCCGCCACAGGTGATGCAGGCGCTCGAGGAGACCTTCGGCGCCCCGGTCATCGAGAGCTACGGGATGACCGAAGCGACGCACCAGATGACGTCCAATCCGCTGCCACCCGCAGCGCGAAAGGCGGGCTCGGTCGGCATCGCGGCGGGGCCGGAGGTCCGGATCGCCGATACGGCGGGGCAGTTCGTCGAGACCGGCGGGACGGGCGAAGTCGTGATCAGCGGGCCCAACGTGACCCCGGGCTACGAGGCCAACGAGGCGGCCAATGCCGCCAACTTCTTCGTGGTCGGGGACCAGCGCTGGTTTCGGACCGGGGATCAGGGGATCATGGACGAGGCCGGCTATCTCCGGATCACCGGGCGCTTGAAGGAGATCATCAACCGGGGCGGCGAGAAGGTGAGCCCCTTGGAGGTCGACGAGGTCTTGATGGATCACCCGGCCGTGGCCCAGGTCGTGACCTTCGCGATGCCGCACGCCAAGCTCGGCGAGGAGGTGGCAGCCGCCGTGGTCCTGCGCGACGGGCAGTCGGCGGACGAGCGGGCGATCCGCGATTTCGCGGCCGGCCGGCTGGCGGATTTCAAGGTGCCGCGGCGGGTGGTGATCCTGGACGAGATCCCCAAGGGGGCGACGGGCAAGCTGCAGCGCATTGGCTTGGCGGAAAAGCTGGGGCTCGGCGGGTGAGCATGGCCGGCGAGGCTGTTGCCTTTCAGTCCGAGGGGACCACTCTGCGCGGCCGGTTCCTGCCGGCGGCCTCGGGCGATCCGGCGCCCTGCGTGGTCCTGGCACACGGCTTTTCGGCCACCATGGCGATGGGCCTCGACCGCTACGCCCAGGCGTTCAACGCCGCGGGCTTCGCCGTCCTCTATTACGATCACCGCAATCTCGGCTCGAGCGACGGCGAGCCCAGAGGTGAGATCAACCCCTGGATCCAGGCCCGCGGCTATCGCGATGCCGTGGCCTTTGCGCGCGAGCTGCCGGCGGTCGATCCGGAGCGGGTGGCGATCTGGGGCTTGAGCTTTTCGGGTCTGCAAGTGCTGGTCCTGGGCGCGCTGATCCCGGGCCTGGCTGCCATCCTGGCCCAGGTTCCGTCTTGTGGTGCCGAGATGCCGGGGCTGGCGCCCGGCGATGCGGTGCTCGCGACGCTCGAGACCACCTTCGCGAGCGGCGACGTCTCGGGCATGCCGGAGACCACCGAGGGGCCCATGCCGGTGGTCTCGCCGGACCCGGTCGGGCTGCCCTCGCTCCTCTTGCCGGTCCAGGCCTATCGCTGGTTCATCGACTATGGCGGGCGGCACGGCAGCCAGTGGCAGAACCGGGCGAGCCGCGTCCTGCCGGCGACGCCGGTACCGTTCCACCCCTATCTCACCGCCCGCTTCATCACCGCACCCACCCTGATGCTGATCGGCCGGGACGACGAGATGGCGCGCTGCAATCCCCTGGTGCAGCGGGCGGTCTTCGACGAAATTCGGGTGGCCAAGCAGTTCGTCGAGATCGAAGGCGGGCATTTCGGCGGGCTCTATCACCCGAGTGCGGCCTTC
>JAABSG010000043.1 GCA_011390475.1 Geminicoccaceae bacterium
CCTCGCCCTCTTCGGTGCCCTGGCCTTCGCCCGCTTTCGGTGGCAGGGCCGAAGCTTCTTCCAGAAGCTGATCCTGCTGCCGATCTTCATGCCCCAGGCAGTGCTGGGCCTCGCGCTCCTCCTCTGGTTCTCGGCGTTGGGCATCACGCCTTCCTGGAAGACCGCGGTCTTCGCGCATCTCGTCTGGATCGCACCCGTCGCCACGCTGATCGTCTCGATCCAGGTCTACGGCTTCGATCCGGCGCTGGAGGAAGCCGCCTTCGACATGGGGGCAAGCCGTCTGCAGGTCTTCACCGAGGTCACCCTGCCGCTCTTGGCCCCGGGCCTGGTTTCCGGCTTCATCTTCGCCTTCCTCCTCTCCTGGAGCAATTTCGCCCTGTCGATGTTCACCACGGGTGCGGATCAGACCGTGCCCGGCTGGTTGAGTGCCAAGATGCAGTCCGGCTACACGCCCCAGGTCCCGGCACTGGCCAGCGTCACCACGGCCGTTGCCTTCGTGCTCCTGTTCGCCGGCTACGCCCTCTTCCAGTGGCACCTGAAGCGGCGCGCGGCGGCAGAGGCGGCTTTGGCCTGAAGGCTCGAGATTGGCGCCCGACGCCTCACGTGCTGGCCAGCATCTGGATGAGGTTGGGCAGCCCGGCCCCCTGCATATAGGGGTCACGCTCGAGATCGGTGCAGGTCTCCAGCATGATCGCCTTGACCCGGTCCGGATAGCCGCTGAACTCCTTTCTGACCGAAAGGAACGCCGCCAGCATGCCGGAGACGTGCGGAGTCGCCATGCTGGTGCCGCTCAGCTCGATGTAGAGCTGATCGAGCTGCTTGCTGTCACCACCACTACCCCCCTGTCGGCTTGTATTGGGCCAGTCGTGGTAGGCCGAGAGGATCGCCTCGCCGGGGGCCACGACGTCGGGCTTGCGCCGGCCGTCGGCGGTGGGGCCGCGCGACGAGAAGAACGAGATGCCATAGGTGTGCGGCCGCTCCTTGTGCACCGAGCCCACGGATATCGCCTCCTCGAGGTTGGCCGGATCGCCGATCGAGAGATCCATGTTGGCCGGCACCAGGCCTTGCGCCGTCTGCAGCTCGGCCCAGCCCTCGTTGCCGGCAGCGAGGCAGACGATGACGCCCTGCCGCCAGAGCCGGCGCAATTCCTGGCACAAGGGGGTGTGGCCGCAGCCGTAGATCGAAGGGTCGAAATTGCCGCCGAGGCTGAGATTGACGCCGTGGACCACGAGCTCGGACGAGCCCTCGTTGAGTTCGGCGATCTGGTCCAGGGCCTTGATGATCCAGGCATCGTTGCCGAAGCCCCGATCGTCCAGCACCTTGAAGCCCAAGAGCTCGACCTCGGGCGCCATGGCGCACATGTCGTAGCTTCTGCCCGCCCGATCGACAGCCTCGAGCCGGCCGCCGATCACCGCCGCCACATGGGTCCCGTGTCCCTGCTTGTCGAGTTCGTTGAAATCCCGCTCGCCGGGACCGAGCTCGCGCGGTGCCCCGCGCACGGTGCAATCCCACTGCCGCACGACGTTCGCGTACTTCTCGAAGTGCGGGTGGTCGGCGCGGATGCCGGTATCGAGCACGGCCCAGCGAATGCCGCGGCCCATGGCGTCGTAGCCGAGCTGTGCCGGGCGCGCCTGGATGGTATGGGTCGAGACGTTCATGAAGGCGCGCTTGGGCGCGTTGCGCCAGAGCCGGCGGATCTGCAGGTCCTTGTGCCGCGAGCGCAGCGTTTCGATCTCCCGGCGGGTGAGGTCGGCCGCCACGAACCGCTTCATCCGCTCGATCCGCGCGTCGTCCGGCTTGCCCCCGCTCTCGCCGACCAGCGTCTCGATCGCCGCCTGGATCAGCTCGCCGCCGGCCGCCTGGCTCACGGTCGATGGCGAAGCCTCGGCGCCGAGGCCGCCCGGCAGGCCCGAGCCACCGATCTGAATCAGCACCTGATGCCGCTCGTCCCTGGTCCCGTCCTCCATCCGGGTCACCAGGTCCTTGGTGACGATGCCGCCGCCGATGGCGTGGCTGAAGGCATTGCTCAAGGTTTCGCGCACCGCGTCCTGCACGTGCCGATTGGCGAGATAGCCCGAGGCGGAATGCGGCGAGCGCGGCGAATGATGGTTGCTGAACCAGCCCGAACGATCCTCGATTTTGCCGGCGAACTCGTTGTCGAGACGACTGTCGAGGGCCACCGGATCGAGCCGATCGCCGACATTGACCCAGCGCTCGACGCAAGGCGGAAACGGCAGCTTGCCGCGCTTCACGCCGGTCCAGACGCGAAACACGTCCTGCACCTCGGCCAAGCCCAAGGGCGAGCCGATGGTCACGAACAAGGGCACGGTGATCTCGTCTCGGGACAGCCGCCTCAGGACATCGTAGGCGATCATCGTGCCCTGGCTGTGGGCGACGACGACGAAGGGACCGCCGCCGGAGCGCAAGCGCTCGAGCACGCTGTCCAGCATCGGCTGGCGGCGCTCGGGCTCGAAGAGGAAATCGTTGACGTCGCGCAGGAAGAGCCGGGTCGTCAGCCAGGAAATCCGCCGCCGAACGAAGGCCGGCAACGGCAGCACCTTGACCCCGACCCCTGGGCGTGGGGCTTCGGCCGCAGCCTCCTCGGCCCCGTCGATCGCCCGATCGGCCAATCGCTGCAGAAAGGCCTGCCGCGCCGGATCGTCGGTCAGGGCTTCGATCTCGCGGCGGACCGTTTCCGCCTCGTCGGTCGCCGCACTGACCGAGCGCGCCATGACCGTCGTCTCGGCCGCGAGATCGACCTCCTCGAAGGCGGTGTCGTCCGGGGCGGCGCAACTGCTCAATTCGGGCGTCGGGTAGCGCTCGCGGTCGACCCAATAGGCCAGCCTGGTCCGGTCGCCCATCTCCAGGCCGAAGAGTGCCGAATCCCACTGGCACTTGAGGATCGAGGCCGCGGGCTTGTTGCCGATGCCGTGGACGAAGAGCACGGTCTCGGCCGCCGGCCTGGCACCCTGCCGGACGGTCAAGGGCTCGGCCGAAGGCGCCGGCGAAGCAAAAGCCGCGACCGAGGCTGCCTTCGGGATGTGCAGATCGGGCTCGCTCGCCGCCGATTTGCGCGTCTTCGCCTGGGTCTTGCCGGCTGCCTTGGTCGACGCGGTCGCTTTGGTCTCGCTCGACTTGGACGGCTTCTTGCCCTTGGCCATTCTTTTTGCTCCCGACCCACCTCGGCGGCCGCCGAGGCACAACCATAATTGGAGCATACAACAATCACGAATGAGCGTTTGCGGCAAACACTTTGTCACCACGCCAGTCTTGACAGACCTCGTGGAAGACTTTCCCTGGCGGGGCATAAGGCGAAGCGGGAGGTAGGCTGATGACGACCATCGTGATCACGGAATTCATGGACGAGCCGGCGGTGGCCGTGCTCAGCCAGCGTCATGCGACCGACTATGCGCCGACGCTGGTCGATCGACGCGCCGACCTCCTGGTTTCACTCGACACGACCCGGGCGCTGATCGTGCGCAACCGAACGCGGGTGGACGAGGAGCTTCTGGCGGCCGCGGCGACGCTCGAGGTGGTGGGCCGGCTCGGTGTCGGCCTCGACAATATCGATCTCGACGCCTGCCGAGCGCGCGGCATCGAGGTCGTCCCGGCCACCGGGGCCAACGACCTCGCGGTCGCCGAATACGTCATCACCACGGCAGCCGTCCTGCTCCGTCGCGCCTATTTCGGCAATCCGTCGATGCTCGCCGGCGAGTGGCCGAGGCAGAGCTCGATGGGCTGCGAGCTCGCCGGCAAGACCATCGGCCTCGTCGGCCTCGGCTCGATCGCCCGGTTGGTCAAGGCCAAGGCCCAGGCGCTGGGCATGAACATTGCCGCCTTCGACCCCTATGTCCCGAACGGCGACGGCGCCTGGGACGGTGTCCGGCAACTGCCGCTGGACGGCCTTCTGGCCGACTCCGACATCGTCTCGCTCCACGTTCCCCTTACCGATACGACCCGCGATCTCCTCGATGCCCGGGCCATTGCGCGGATGCGGCCGACGGCGATCCTGATCAACGCGGCAAGAGGCGGCATCGTCGACGAAGCGGCCCTGGCCGATGCCCTCCGGCAGGGCCGCTTGGGTGGGGCTGCCCTCGACGTCTTCGCCAGCGAACCCCTGAGCCGCGACGCCGCCCGCCTCTTCGCGGATACGCCCAACCTGATCCTGACCCCGCACATCGCCGGCGTCACGGTCGAGAGCAACCAACGGGTCTCGATGCTGATCGCCGAGAAGGTCCTGGCCAGCCTCGACGGCTGACCGCCCGACCTAGCGGCGCCCGGGCTTCGGGCGGGTCATGAAGTTGTCCACGTAGTTCACCAGGTTGTCGACGTTCTCCGTATGCGCGGCGTAGATCTGGAGCGCCGCCGGGCTGTCGCCCTGGTGCCGAAAGACGTCGATATAGGCGAGGTAGGCCTGGGCTGCCGCGGCGCAGAAGGCAAAAGCCTGGGCATCCGGCCAGTAGCCGTCGCAGTCGGCAGCATCGGCCATGTCGACCTGCCGCAGCCGGTTCTCGCGCGTCGCCACCACGCTCTCGCGGCCGCGCGCCAGATCGTCCGCCTCGAACGCTCGAAGCATCGCCTCCATCTGCTCGAGCTCCGGCCCGACCATGCCCGAAGCGCGCATCTCGGCGATCGCCCCTCTGAGCGCCGCCATGTCGTACCCTTGCGCCGCCACCCCGAGCGGCATCGCCGACACGAGCCATGTCGCAACGAAACAAGCGGTGAAGACCCGCAACAACACACCCACTCGACACCTCCGATTGCCAGCCGACACGAGACGGCACTCTTTTGCCAGCAAGAGATGAAGATTCGGTAAAGCCGCCGCCGTGTCTCGAAAGGCGCGCGTTCAGGCGGCGACCAGGCGCTCGCCCATGCGCTCGCGCCACGGCGCCAGGGCGTTGCGGGTATCGACCACGAGACGCCCGTGGGTCGCGAGCAGCGCGTAGTCGATCGCGTCGTGGTCGGTGGCGACCACCACCAGATCGACGGCCGCCAGGCCGGCCGCATCGAGCACCACCGACCGTTCGCCCGTGAGCCCGCCGTGTCGCCGGGTCGGCGGGATCACCGCGACATGCGGATCGTGATAGGCGACGACGGCCCCCCTCGCCCGCAACCCCTCCCAGATGACCAAAGCGGGGCTCTCGCGCATGTCGTCGACATTCTTCTTGTAGGCGACACCGATGAGCAGCACCCGGGCCCCATTCAAGCCCCGGCCCCGCTGCCGGTCGAGTGCCTCGGCAGCGCGCTGAACGACGTGGGCCGGCATGCTCGTGTTGATCTCGCCCGCGAGCTCGATGAAGCGCGTGGCGAGGCCGAGCTCCTTGGCCTTCCAGGTGAGATAGAAGGGGTCGATCGGGATGCAGTGGCCCCCGAGCCCGGGGCCCGGGTAGAACGGCATGTAGCCGAAGGGCTTGGTCTTGGCCGCGTCGATCACCTCGAAGACGTCGATGCCCATGCGGTCGAAGACGAGCTTGAGCTCGTTGACCAGGGCGATGTTGACGGCGCGGAAGATGTTCTCGGTGAGCTTGACCGCCTCGGCCGTCGCCGTCGAGGAGACCGGCACGATCTCGGCGACCAGCCGGCCGTAGAGCGCCGAAGCGAGGTCCATGGCGAGCGGCTCGTCGGCGCCGACGACCTTGGGGATCCGGCCGGTGGTGAAGGCCGTATTGCCCGGATCCTCGCGCTCGGGGCTGTAGGCGACGAAAATGGTCTCGCCGGCAACGAAGCCGGCAGCGCTGAGCATCGGCACCACCACTTGTTGGGTGGTTCCGGGCCAGGTCGTCGATTCCAGCACGACGAGTTGGCCCGGTCGGAGATGCGGGATCAGGCTGTCGAGGGTGCCGGTCACGAAGGAGAGGTCCGGCTCGCGGTGCGGCCCCAGGGGCGTCGGCACACAGATCAAAATGGCATCGACCGTGGCGATCTCGGCAAAGTCAACCGTCGCATGAAAGATACCGGCCCTGACCACTGCCTCTATTCGCGAGTGCCCGATATGCTCGAGCGGGCTCCTGCCGGCATTGAGCCCCGCCACCTTGGGGGCATCGATGTCGAAGCCCGTGACCCGGAATCCCGCCGCGGTCGCCGCCAGCATCAAGGGCAACCCGACATAGCCCATGCCGACGATGCCGAGACCGGCCTCGCCACGCGCCAGACGGTCGCGCAACCCCTGGTGATCCACTGGCGCCTCCGTCACGGTGATGTGGGCCGCGGCAAACCTGGTCAGCCGGACCGGTCGCCGGGCGGCATCACCCGCCCGTAGTCCCGATCGACATAGACGAGGGCCGTCTGGTCGCCCGAGCGGCGCACCTCGAGCACGCGGCCGACCATGACGTCATGGGTCGCGACGGCGAGGCGCTCGACCAGCACGCAGTCGAAGACGGCGCAGGCGTCGGTCAAGACCGGCGCACCGCTGACGAAGGTCGTCCAGCGGCGGCCGAAAAAGCGCTCCTCGCCCTCGATGCCGGTCCGCCCGCCGAACCGATCGGCCAGCGCGGCATCACCCGCATGGAGGAGATTGACGGCGAAATGGCCGGTCGCCTCGATCAGCTCGTGGGTCTGCATCGCCCGATTGGCGCAGACCAGGAGATGCGGCGGCTCGGCCGCGACCGAGCAGACGGCGGTCGCGGTAAAGCCGCAGCGGCGGCCCCGGCTGCCGGCGGTGACGATGGTCACTCCGGCCGGCAACAGCCGCATGGCGTCGATGAAGTCGTCAGGCGTGGCGGTCAAGGGAGCGTTCGGTCTCTCGGCGGTGAAGAGGGCGGCGACAGAGGTGACGGCGGCGACGGCGGACGCGTCCGGGCTCGCCACCTCTTTGCCAGCTCGCCGCCACCCCGTAAACGTGGCGCCCGGAGGGACCCAGAGCCTGCGACATAGCGTCAGGGCCCGTCTCGGGGCGCCAGCAGCCGCTCGGCCAAGGCGGTGGCGGCGGCAGCCAGCAGCCGCTCGCCCTTTTCGGCCGAGGCGCGCCGCGCGTCGCCGAGCACGCCGGTGCTCGTGATCGCCTTGAAGGATCGCCATTCGTGAAAGGCCGCACCCAGCGCCGCCCCGGCCCGTGGCGCCGTCGGCCCATGCGCCTCGGCCAGGCGCTCCTGCCGGACCAGCGCCGGGCGGATGGCGAGCATCATCGAGGTCTCGGCCTCGCAAGCGTGCAGGACGCCCGGCTGGTCCTCGAGGACAGGCGCCATTGCGGCCTCCGCGAGCTGAAAGTAGGTCGTGATCGCAACCGGCATGGCCAGGGCGGCGCCGAGCTCGGCGCTCAGCGCGTTCAAGGCCGTCATGTTGCCGCCGTGGCCGTTGACGATGACCAGCCGCTTAAAGCCCGCGCGCTCGATCGACCGGCCGAGATCGAGGAGCAGCGCCTGGTACGTGGCGAGGCTGAGCGTGAAGCTGCCGCCGAACGCCATGTGGTGCTGGGCCAAGCCGGCCCAGACGACCGGCGCCACCACGACCGGCCGGCCCGCCTCGACGACCAGTGCTGCCGCCCGCCGACAAACCTCGTCCACGAGCAGGCAATCGACGCCGGTCGCCATGTGCGGCCCGTGCTGCTCCGTCGAGGCCACCGGCAGGAGCACCACGGCCCCCGCCGCTGCCCGCTCGCCGAGCTCGGTCGCGGTCAACGCCGCCCAGGCCGTCTCCATCGCATCACCCCCTTCGCTGCCGGCTTTCGCTGCCGACTCGCGCTGTTGGGCAGAGCTTTAAGCTCCAGGCCCGAGAGCGCAACGCATATGACCGCTTGCGCCGGGCTCGGCGCCGCGCGACCTTGCCCGCGACGACAAGCGCCGGAGCCCGACATGCGCCTCTTTACCGCCTCGCTCGCCACCGAGAGCAACTCCTTCTCGCCGATCCCGACCACCCGCCGTGATTTCGAAGAGTGCGTCTATTTCCGCCCCGGCGAGCATCCCGATCGAGCGACCCACTCGACCGCCCCGCTCTTCGTCGCCCGCCAGCGCGCCGCCCAGGAGGGCTTCGCGCTGATCGAGGGCTCGTGTTTCTGGGCCGAGCCGTCCTCGCCCGTCCGCCAGCCCGACTGGGAATCGATGCGCGACGAGATCCTGGATCAGCTCGCAGCCGCCCTGCCGGTCGACGGGGTGCTGCTCGGCCTGCACGGGGCGATGCTGGCACAGGCCTGCGACGACTGCGAGGGCGACCTCGTCGAGCGCGTCCGGGCACTGGTCGGGCCGAAGACCGTGATCGGCGTCGAGTTCGACCCGCACTGCCATCTGACCGAAAAGCGCGTGCGCAATGCCGACGTCATCATCCTCTTCAAGGAATACCCGCACACCGATTTCGCCCTGCGCGCCGAGGAGCTGGTGACGCTGGTCACCCGGACCATCCGGGGCGAGATCAGGCCCACCATGTCGCTCTACGATTGCCGCATGGACGACCTTTTTCCGACCTCGCGCGAGCCCGGCCGCTCGTTCGTCGGCCGGATGCAGAGCTTCGAGGGCAAAAAGGGCGTGCTCTCGGTCTCCCTGGCCCACGGCTTCACCCAGGGCGACGTGCCGGATCAGGGCACCCGCGTCCTGGTCGTCACCGACGACGCCAAGGCCGAGGGCGACGCCCTGGCGGTTCAACTCGGCGAAGAAGTGCGCGAGAAGCGCGGCACCTGGCGGCCACCGGCGCTGGGTCTCGACGAGGCGATCGACGCGGCTTATGCCGCAGCCGAGGGCCCGGTGGTGGTGGCCGACCCGTCGGACAATGCCGGCGGCGGGGCGGCTTCCGACAACACCAACGTGCTCCGCCGCCTGCTCGAGCGCGGTTGCGGCGATGCCGCGATCGGCCCCTTCTGGGATCCCCTGGCGGTCGCCATCTGCCACGGCGCCGGCATCGGCGCCAGGCTGGACCTGCGCTTCGGCGGCAAGGCGTCTCGGACCTCGGGCGAGCCCGTCGACGCCACGGTCGAGGTGATCGGCCTCGTGGAGGACGGCTGGCAATCCTTCGGCACGGCCAAGGTCTCCTACGGCGACGCTGCCGGCATCCGGATCGCGACCAGCGGCGGCAGCGTCGAGGTGGCCCTGATCAGCCATCGCACGCAGGCGCTCGGCACCGAGTTCTTCACCGACGTCGGCATCGAGCTCGCCACCAAGCGCTATATCGGGGTGAAATCCACCAACCACTTCTTCGCCGCCTTTGCACCCATCGCGGCCCGAGTCCTCTACTGCGACGGCGGCGGCCCGTCGTCGCTCGACTCGACCAAATACCCTTATCGCAAGATCACCCGGCCGATGTGGCCGCACGATCCACTGCCCGAAGGTCGTCTCCTGGTCTGAGAGCCCTCTGGACATTTGCGTCATCATAGGCACTGTGACGACGTTCGGTAGGGAACGCGCAGCGCCGCACCTCGGCAACGGAAAAAAGTGGGGACACAACCATGCTACGATCGACCCGTCGTACCTTCGTCCACGGCAGTATGGCGACCGCCGGCGCCCTTTGGCTGCCGAAACGCCTGCGGGCCCAAGGTTCGGGTGGCACGCTCAGGGCCGTCATGCACGGCGACATCGGGTCGTTCGATCCGATCTGGACCACGGCCAACATGACCGCCTACCACGGGGCGATGATCTACGACACGCTGTTCGCGCTCGACGAGAACATGACCCCGCAGCCGCAGATGGTGAACCGCTGGGAGGTCTCCGATGACCGGCTGACCTATACCTTCGAGCTGCGCGACGGCCTGGGATTCTCCGACGGCTCACCCGTCACCTCGCGCGACGTCGTGGCCTCGATCAAGCGCTGGGCGGCCCGCGACGGCGCCGGCCAGCACATGATGCAGCGGGTCAAGGAGATCAGGGCCGGTGACGAGAAGACCTTCGTGATCGAGCTCGCCGAGCCCTACGGCCTGGTCATCGACATCATGGCCAAGACCTCGACCCCTCTGCTCTACATCATGCGCGAGGCCGAGGCCGAGACCGACCCGATGGAGCAGGTGACCGAGTACATCGGCTCCGGGCCCTTCGTCTTCAATCGCGACGAGACCCGCCAGGGCGTGCAATATGTCTACGACCGTAACCCCGACTACGTGCCCCGCGACGAGCCCGCCTCGGGCATGGCCGGCGGCAAGATCGTCCACCTCGATCGCGTGATCTACGAGAACATCGGCGACTCGCAGACCGCCATGGCGGCGCTGCAGGCCGGCGAGATCGACTTCATGGAGACCCCGCCCCTCGACCTCATCGAGGTTCTCGAGATGGACGAGAACATCACGGTCGAGGTCTTGAGCCAGACCGGCAATGTCGGCTGGCTGCGGATGAATTTCCTCCATCCGCCCTTCGACAACGTCAAGGCGCGCCAGGCCATGCTGCACCTCCTCGACCAGGAGGAGTTCATGCAGGCGACCTTCGGCAACCCCAACTACTACCGCGAGTGCGCCTCGAACTTCGCCTGCGGCACGCCGATGGAGAACGACGCCAACACCGAGTGGTTCGAACGGGCCCCCGATCCGGAGCGCGCCAAGGAGCTCTTCGCCGAGGCGGGCTACGACGGCCGGCCGATCACCATCCTGCACGCCACCAATATCGACTTCATGAACAACTCGGCGCAGATCATCGCCCAGCGGCTGCGCGAGATCGGCATCAACGCCGAGCTCGCCACCTCCGACTGGGGCGGGGTCGTCACCCGCCGGGCGGTGATGGACGCGCCCGAGGACGGCGGCTGGAACCTCTTCATCACCTGGGCCGGCGGCGCTTCGGTGGGCAACCCGATCGCGCTGGCCGGCCATGCCGCGAACGGCCGCGACGGCTGGTTCGGCTGGCCCTCGGACGAGCGGCACGAAGAGCTCAGGAACGAGTGGGCCACCGCCGACGGCACCGAGGCGCAGCTCGAGGTGGCTAGGCAGATCCAGGAGAACGCCTGGAATTTCGTGCCGCATGTCTGGCTCGGCCAGTGGGTGGCGCCGGTCGCCTACCGCGACAACCTCCAGGGTGTCTTGAAGATCCCGGAGATCGTGCCGTTCTGGAACATCGAGCGCGTCTGATCGTCAGCCGGCGGCCGCGTCATCGGGCGCCGCCGCCGGCCGTCTCGTCCCGAGTGACCCTGGAGTAGCACCGGCAGGATGCTCGCCTACATCATCCGCCGCCTCGGCTCGACCGTGCTCGTCATGGTCATCGTCGGCGTCTTCGTCTTCCTTCTGCTCCACCTCTCGCCGGGCGATCCGGCGGCGATCGTCGCCGGCGACAACGCGTCACCGGCGCAGATCGCCCAGATCCGCGAACGGCTGGGGCTCGACGACCCGCTGCCGATCCAGTTCGTGCGCTGGGCCGCGGGCGTCGTGCAGGGCGATCTCGGTGTCTCGATCTTCTCCAACGAGCCGGTCATCAAGCTGATCGGCGAGCGACTCGAGCCGACCCTGTCGCTCACGCTGACCACGCTCGTCTTCGCCGTCGTCATCGCCGTCAGCTTCGGCGTGATCGCCGCCGCCCGGGCCGGCAGCCTGATCGATCGGGCCTTGATGGGCTTTTCGGTCCTGGGCTTCTCCGTGCCGGTCTTCGTCGTCGGCTATCTCCTGGTCTACGTCTTCTCGATCCAGCTGCGCTGGCTGCCCGTTCAGGGCTACTCCCCGATCGCCGACGGTTTGTGGCCCTGGTTCGAGCGGCTGATCCTGCCGACCATCGCGCTCGGCCTCGCCTATGTGGCGCTGATCGCCCGGATCACCCGAACCTCGATGCTCGAAGTGCTGTCGGAGGATTACATCCGTACCGCCAAGGCCAAGGGCGTCGCCAACCGGCCGATGCTCCTCAAGCACGCCCTGAAGAACGCCGGCGTGCCGATCGTCACGGTCATCGGCATCGGCGTGGCGCTCCTGATCGGCGGAGTGGTGATCACCGAGACCGTCTTCAACATCCCGGGCGTCGGCCGGCTCGTGGTCGATGCGATCTCCAAGCGTGACTACCCGATCATCCAGGGTGTCATTCTCCTCTTCTCGGCGGCCTACGTGCTGATCAACCTCCTGGTCGATCTCTCCTACACCGTCCTCGACCCGAGGATCCGCTATTGAGCGCAATTCCCGAGCGCCCGCTCGCCGCGGCCGCACCGGCGGCACTCGGCAGCCCGGCGCATCTCCTCCGCTTCAGTCGACGCAACCCGACCATCGTCGCGGGTGCGGCGATCCTGATCGTGGTAACGGCATTGGCTCTCCTCGCCCCCTTCTTCGCCGGCGATCCGCTCTCGATGACCCCGGCGCTGCGCTTGCGCCCGCCCTCGGCCGAATTCTGGTTCGGCACCGATCATCTCGGCCGCGACCTCTTCGCCCGCACTCTCTACGGGGCGCAGATCTCGCTCCTGGTCGGCATCTCGGTTGCCGCCTTCTCGATCGTCGTCGGCCTGATCATCGGCCTCCTGGCCGGCTACTACCGCAGTGTCGACGGCGTGGTCATGCGGCTGATGGACGGGCTCATGGCGATCCCGGCGATCCTCCTCGCCATCGCCCTCGTGGCCCTGACCAAGGCCAGCGTCTTCGTCGTGATCGTCGCCATCACCATCCCCGAAGTGCCGCGGGTCGTCCGCCTCGTCCGCTCGGTCGTGCTCGGCGTGCGTGAGGCACCCTACGTCGAGGCCGCGGTCGCCAGCGGCACCCGGACCTTCAAGATCATCATCCGCCACATCCTGCCCAACACCATCGCCCCCTTGATCGTGCAATCGACCTATATCTGCGCCTCGGCCATCCTGATCGAATCGGCACTCTCCTTCCTCGGCGCCGGCACGCCGCCCGACGTGCCGACCTGGGGCAACATGATCGCCCAGAGCCGCCTCTATCTCGGCCCCGCCCCCTGGACGATCTTCTTCCCGGGCATCGCACTCGCGGTCATCGTGCTCGCGGTCAACCTCTTGGGCGACGGCCTGCGCGACCGACTCGATCCGCGCCTCGCCAGACGGATGTGAGGGCGGATGGTTGAGCCAATCAGAGAAAAGGATGCGAGGAGGATGATCCTCCCCGCGCCCCACCGTTCCTTTGCGGCGGCGCTCGGGACGGCCGACATCGCAAAAATCCGCGGGGGCGCGGGGGAAATCATTTCCCCCGTCTACTTGTCATGAGCGAGCCTCTGCTGCAGGTCTGCGACCTCGAGACCCACTTCTTCACCCAGGACGGAGTCACCCGGGCTGTGGGCGGCCTCTCCTTCGAGGTGGGCAAGGGCGAGACGCTGGGCATCGTCGGCGAATCCGGCTGCGGCAAGAGCGTGACCGCCCTTTCGATCATGCGTCTCTTGCCAGACCGCCTCGCCCGCACCGTCGGTGGCTCGGTCACCATGGGCAACACCGATCTCCTGGCCTTGCCCGAGGAGCGGATGCGCGAGATTCGCGGCAATCGGATCGCGATGATCTTCCAGGAGCCGATGACCAGCCTCAACCCGGTCCTGACCATCGGCCACCAGATCGCGGAAGCGGTGCGGATCCACGAGGGCGCCAGCCGCGCCGAGGCCGAAAAGCGTGCGGTCGAAATGCTGAGGCTCGTCCAAATTCCCGATGCTGCGAGCCGGCTGCAGGATTACCCGCACCAGTTCTCGGGCGGCATGCGCCAGCGGGTGATGATCGCCATGGCCCTGGCCTGCAATCCGGAACTCCTGATCGCCGACGAGCCGACGACCGCGCTGGACGTCACCATCCAGGCGCAGATCCTCGATCTCGTCCTGGAGTTGAAGGAACGCACCGGCGCTGCCGTCATCCTCATCACTCACGATCTCGGCGTGGTGGCCGAGGTCTGCCAGCGGGTGATCGTGATGTATGCCGGCAAGAAGATCGAGGAGGCCACGGTTTTCGACCTCTTCGACCGGCCGGCGCACCCCTATACCAGGGGCCTGATGACCTCGATCCCGCGCTTCAAGGGTGTCGCCCGCAAGCGCCGGCTGACCGAGATCCCGGGCATCGTGCCCTCCTTGCGCGAGCCGATCCAGGGCTGCGCCTTCGCACCGCGCTGCACCTTCGCGGTCGATCGCTGCCGGGTGGAGGAGCCGCGGCTTCGGACCATCGCCGGTGGCCACACCACCGCCTGCCACGAGGCCGAGCGGGTGCTCGCCGAGGAGCTCGTCCCCACATGACCGCGCCGGCCTTGGAAGTAAGGGAGCTGAAGAAGCACTTTCCGGTGCAGAAGGGCCTGCTCAAGCGGACAGTGGCGCACGTCAAGGCGGTCGACGGCGTGAGCTTCGCCATCCGACCCGGGGAGACGCTCTGCCTCGTCGGCGAGAGCGGCTGTGGCAAGTCGACCGTGGCCAAGATGGCGCTTCGGCTGATCGAGCCCTCGGGCGGCGCCATTCTGCTCGACGGCAAGGACGTGACCGGCCTCGAGGCCAAGGCCATGCGTCCCTATCGCCGCCGCATTCAGATGGTCTTCCAGGACCCTTATGCCTCCTTGAACCCGCGCATGACCGCCGGGCGGATCGTCGGCGAGCCGCTGGAGAACTTCGAAGACTACTCGACCAAGGTTCGCGAGGAGCGTGTCGCCCGCCTGTTCGAGAAGGTGGGGTTACGCCCCGATGCGATGCGCCGCTACGCCTTCGAATTTTCCGGCGGCCAGCGCCAGCGCCTCGGCATCGCCCGGGCGCTGGCGCTCGAGCCCGCCGTCATCGTCGCCGACGAGCCGGTCTCCGCCCTGGATGTCTCGGTCCAGGCCCAGGTCCTCAACCTCTTGATGGATCTGCAGGAGGAGTTCGGCCTGTCCTACCTCTTCGTCAGCCACGACCTCGGCGTGGTCGAGCATATCGGCCACACCATCGCCGTGATGTACCTGGGCAAGATCGTCGAGATCGCCCCCAAGGAGACGATCTTCGCCGACCCGCAGCATCCCTACACCAAAGCCCTGATCTCCGCAGCACCACTCCCCGATCCCCGCGCCAAGCGCGAGCGCATCGTCATCCAGGGCGACGTCCCCTCACCCATGAACCCACCCCCGGGCTGCGCCTTCCACACCCGTTGTCCCTTTGCCGTGGACCGCTGCAAGGTCGAGACGCCAGCGCTCCTGACCAAGCCCGACGGGCGCCAGGTGGCGTGCCATCTCGTCGCTTGATACGTCGCTTCGTCTCCGATCTAGAGCAGGCCGCATTGGACGGCTGAGCACCCGCCTTCGCGACCAGCCGGCGACCACCTTCCGCCACCCACCGTCGAGATGCGACCTTGCTCCTCCAACTCGCAGTCCAGACCGTCCCGCCCCTGATCCTGATCGCCTGGCTGGCCTTCGCACCGTTGCAGAGTGCGCTCGGCATGGCCGTGCAGGCCGCGGCGATTGCGGCCGTGCTGCTCGTCCTTACCCTGGGCGGCATCTGGGCGGCCCTATCCTACTGGGCGCCCTGGCTGCTCTGGCTGCTCTACGGTCTGGCGATCGTTCTCGTCGCGCGAAACCGCGCGACCTGGCGACCAATTTGGCCGTGGCGCGCGGCGGCGGGCCGCGCCGAGGAATGGGCGTCGCTGGCGATCCTCCTCGCGGTCGGTGGCGGTGCCGCGTGGCTGACGGCCGACGCCTGTCGCGCCCGACTACACGCAGCCGATGTCCAGGTCGTCGACTTGGCCCCGCCCTTCGCCCATGGCCGCTTTCTGATCGGCCACGGCGGGTCGCGGCCGCTCGTCAACCCCCATCTCCACGCCCTCGATCCAGCCGACGCGAGCCTTCGACCCTATCGCGGCCAGGCTTATGCCCTCGACATCGTCGAGCTCGATCGCCTGGGCCGGCGCGCCCAGGGATTGGCACCTGCGGATCTCGATGCCTACCACATCTTCGGCACAAGCGTTCGCGCCCCTTGCGCCGGCCACATCATCCATGCCGAGGGCCATCATCCGGACCTGCCGCCAGGCGACACCGATCGGCGCAATCCCGCTGGCAATCACATCCGCCTCGGCTGCGGCGACGCCGTGGTGGTGCTCGCCCATCTCCAGGCCGAAAGCCTGCTGGTCTCGACCGGCGATGTCGTGCAAACCGGCGATCCCTTGGGCGCGGTCGGCAATTCCGGCAATACCAGCGAGCCGCATCTTCACCTGCACGTGCAAAGCCCGGGCCCGGCCCACGCCCCGCTCGCGGGTCAACCGCTGCAGTTGACGATCGATGGCCGCTATCTCGTCCGCAACCACCGCCTGGCGCTGTAGCCCGGGCAAGTCGTCCGTTCTCGGGTCTCATCCCACATAGCCGAACCCCGCCACGGGCTCTGCCGCGGTCTCGACCCAGACACTCTTGGTCTGCGTATAGGCCAGGAGTGCCTCCTTGCCGCTCGACCGGCCGTAGCCGCTGCGCCCGAAGCCGCCGAACGGCGACATGACGTTGATGGTCTTGTAGCTGTTGACCCAGAACGTGCCAGCGCGGACGGCGGCGGCCACCCGATGCGCCCGGCCGACATCGCGGGTCCAAACCGCCCCCGCGAGGCCGAAACGGGTGGCATTGGCGAGGGCGATGGCCTCCGCCTCGGTGTCGAACGGCATGACCGCCAAGACCGGGCCGAAGACCTCCTCCTGGGCGATCGCCATCTCGGGCCGGACGGCCTCGACCAGGGTCGGGGCATAGTAGAAGCCACGCTCCAGAGCACCACCCGGGTGGCCGCCGCCGACGGCGATCCGCGCCCCCTCACCAGCCGCCTCCTGGACCATGCGATCCACCGTCCGCCATTGCTGCCGGCTGATGATCGGGCCGATCTGGGTCTGCGGGTCGGCCGGCGCGCCCATGACCAGATGCGCTGCCGCCCGGCCGAGCTTCGCCACCAGCCCATCGAGCACCGGCCGCTCGACCAGCAGCCGCGAGCCCGCGACACAACTCTGCCCGGCGCCGCTCCAGACGGCCGCCTGGGCACCCAGGCTGGCGCGGTCGAGATCGGCATCGGCGAAGACGATATTGGCCGACTTGCCGCCGAGCTCGAGGATCGAGGGCACCGTGTTCCGCGCCGCCGCCGCCGCGATCAGCGACCCCGTGGCGGGCGAGCCCACGAACACCACGAGCCGGGTTTCGGGATGCGTGACCGCGGCCTCGCCGGTCGTCGGCCCCAGCCCGGCCAGCACGTTGACGAGCCCCTGCGGCAGGCCGGCGGCCTCGCCGACGCGCGCGAGTGCCAGCGAGCTCACCGGTGTCAGCTCCGAGGGCTTGAGCACCACGGCGTTGCCTGCGGCGATCGCCGGCGCGATCTGCCAGCCGGCGGTGAAGATCGGGGCGTTCCAGGGGGTGAGCTGGACGACCGTGCCGAAGGGCTCGAGCCGCGTGTAGTTCAGATGCGAGGTGGGTACGGGGATGACGTCGCCCACCAGCTTGTCGCACCAGCCGGCATAGTACTCGAACATCTCCGCGACTTTGAGCACCTCGACGCGGCTGTCGCGGATCGGCTTGCCGGCGGTCAGCGTCTCCAAAAGCGCCAACTCGTCGAGCCGTGCCCTGATCGCCTGCCCCACCTGCCACATCACGAGGCCACGCGCCGAGGCGGTGAGACCTTGCCACACGCGAAACCCGGCTTTTGCGGCGACCATCGCCTGGTCGACCACGGCGGGGCCCGCATCGGCATAGCCGGCCCAGCTCTCGCCGGTCGCCGGATCGATCAGCTCGACCGTAGCCCCCTGCCCCGCCACCAGCTCGCCGCCCAGGTGACTGGCGATCCCGCCCTCGAGCCCGAACGCCTGCAGCAACTCGGCACGACGCGCCATCGCCTCAGCCCTCCTCGGCGGGCAAGGCCGCGATCTGGTTGAAGTCAGCCTCGTCCGCCAGGCGCTCGGCGCTCAGCGCCCACCGCGCCGTGACCTCGCGGCTGAGCGGCGCCTCGAGGCCGGCAGCCTCGATCAGCTTGGCCGCCAGCCGCACGTCCTTGCGCATCAGACCCATGGTGAAGCCGCTGTCGAAGGCACCGGAAAGGATCCAGCGCGGCATGTTGACCTCGGAGACCGCGCTCCGCCCGGAGGCGGCATTGACCGCTTCCAACACCCGCGCGGCCGGTACACCGGCGGCTTCGGCGAGACGCATGGCCTCGCCATTGGTCAAGAGATGGGCGGCACAGAGCAGGTTGTTGACCAGCTTGGCCACGGCGCCGGCACCACTCGGCCCGACATGGACGACGGTTCGCGCCAAGGCCGCGAACACCGGCTGGCCGCGTGCGAGATCGGCTTCGCTGCCGCCCACCATCACCGTGAGCGTCCCGGCCTCGGCCCCGGCAGGACCACCGCTCACCGGCGCATCGAGCATGGCATGGCCGGCCGCTTCGAGCGCTCCGGCGAGCCGGCGGCTGGTCGCGGGCTCGACCGTCGACGTGTCGACGAGAAGCCTGCCGGCCGGGCCGTCGAGCAAGCCCGCCGGCCCCTCCACGAGGGCGGTCACCGCCGCGTCGTCGGGCAGCGAGGCCAGCACGATGGGGCAATCCGCCAGCAGAGCAGCCAGGTTATCTGCGACCTCGATTCCCTTTGCCGCGGCCCTGTCTCGGGCCGCGGCCGCGATATCGAAGCCCTGGACCTCGAGCCCCGCCCGCTGCAACGTCGTCGCCATTGCGAGGCCCATGCGCCCGAGCCCGACCACGCCCACCTGCTCCGTCATCCCTGATCCCCGTGCTGTCGCCGCCACGACTTCTCGCACGCCCGCCCCGCTGGCCGCAACGACAGGCGACGCCGCCGCGTGCATGCGCTATCAGCGCCCGAGACACTTCATTGGGGAGGCAAACCATGCTCTTCGACATGCGCATCTACACCTGCAAGCCCGGCACCGTGCCGGCCCAACTGGCCCTCTACAAGGAATTCGGCTACGCGCCGCAAACCCGCCATCTGGGCAAGCCGGTGCTCTACGGCGTCACCGAGACCGGCCCGATCAACACTTATGTCCATGTCTGGGCTTACGATTCGGCCGCCGACCGCGAGCAGAAGCGGGCCGCCATGCAGGCCGATCCGGATTGGCAGACCTTCCTGCAGAAGAGCAAGGAAGCCGGCCACCTGCTCACCCAGGAGAACCGGCTCCTGACCAGCGTCGCGTTCGGCTGACCGGGCTGCCCGCTTCGCGTGCTCAGTCGAGCGGGATATTGGCCTCGGGGATCTCCACCGACTGGATCCGCTCGGCCAGTATCCAGCGCTCGAGCGGCGTGGTGGGTGCCCCCGAGGTGAAGTATTTCAAGGTGTTGTAGAAGATGTAGTGGCGGTCGCCGACGGGTTCGGCCGTCGCCACCTGAAACTGCTCCCAGGCATAGCGGTAGGTGGTCTCGGTGCCCGAGGCGGTGAGCGAGCCACCGAGCCCGACCTCGAGCCGATCGATCTCGATGTCGCTCGTCTCCATCTCGTGCGAGCGGCGGTCGGCATTGACGACCAGCCGCGCGATCGGTCCGACCTCGTAATCCGGGTTGGCCAGCGCGTCCCGCGCGATCTCGACCAGCGCCGGGTCGTCCGCGGCTGCTCGAGGCATGCGCACGACCTCGAGTGCCACAGCCCGCTTGGTGGCGTAGTCGGTGGCCGCCACCTGCACCTGGGTCAACAGCGCCGAACGATCGGTGTCGCGCCCGAGGCTCTGATCGAACTGGACGGCCGTCACGAGCAGCCCCTCGAGCTCGGCCAGGCGTGCCTGCATCTCCTCTTCCTGCCCCTGGCCGAGCAGCGCGTTCGCCTGGTCGTGCGGGTCGTGCGGGTCGAGAGCGGCAAAATACGCCAGGCTGTCCGCGACATGCGCCACCTGCTGATCGAGATCGGCGGTGAACTGCTGAAAGGCCGCGTCGATGGCCTGGACATGCCGAACGAACCCCGCCTGCAGGCGCTCCACATCCTGCATGTCGTAGGCCGCCCCCTGCTCCGGGGTGCCCCGCGTCTCGGGCAGATAGGCCCGCGCCTTCAAGGGTTCGAGCGCGTTCGCATCCGCCGCCGCGGCCTGCCGGGCCTGCGCCAGGGCGACCAGCCAGGCTTGCACCTCGCCAGCGCCGTAAGGCGGCGTCGGCGTCTCCGGCAGTGCCGTTGCGACGAGACGATCGGCGGCGGCCCGCAAGGTCGCCTGGACATCGCCGAGCGCGGCCAGCTCCGCCGCCGCCTGCTCGCGCCCATAAGCCAGCATGGCGTCGAGCCGCTCCAGCCCCGCCGCCGCCGCCGTCACCTCCGGATCGTCGGGAAAGGCCAGGAAGGGCTCGAAGGCCTGCCGCAGCCGCTCGAACGCCGCCTCGCGGCCCTCGACATAGGCCGGATCCTGAAACGG
>JAABSG010000419.1 GCA_011390475.1 Geminicoccaceae bacterium
CAATCTGGTGCTCGGCATTCCGCTCTATGCGGCGATGGCCGAGTGGCTGGTCGGCAAGTGAGGAGAAGGTGCGATGGAGTTGCACGCCAGGAAGCGGCTCGAGATCACGGTCGAGAAGCGTCGATTGCAGACGGTGGTCGAGGTGCTTGACGCCGACGGCGAGGTCACGGGCTATACCGTGCTGCGCACGTTGGGTGGCCGCGGCCATACCGGCGATCGCATGCCGCAGCCCTATAGCGACGTTCTGGACACCGTGGTGGTGGTGGCGATCGTCAAGGCGGAAGTGGCAGAACGACTCGTCGAGGCCTTGGCGCCGCTGATCGAGGAGATCGTCGGCATCGTCGCCATCAGCGACGTTCAGGTCATGCGCGCCGGCCATTTCTGAAAGGCCGAAGCTCCTTCGGCAGGTATTGCCAGACGGCGAGCAGCCTGACGAATTCGGCAAACCCACGCGCCAGGGCAAAGGCCCAGAGCGCCTCGATCTGCCAGGCCAGAGTAAGGCCCACAGCCAAACCCGAGACCGTCCAGAGATTGGCCCTGAGCAGCCGGTCGCCCGCTCGTGCCGCGGTCATCGCCGCCTGCAGAATGATGGTGGCATGGGCGAGGACGAACCAAGGCAAGAAACCGAGCAGCAGACCCGCGGCCGGCGCATAGGCCGGCCCGAAGGCCAGCGGCAAGAGGAACGGTGCGAGGCCGAGCGCCGTGACGGCGACCACCGCGGCGATGCCGGCCACGAGGCGAAGATCGGCGCCGAGCGCCGTGCCGAAGGCCAGTGGATCAGCGGCCCGGGCGCCCATTCGGGCGAGGGCGGTCTGGCCGAGACCGTTGACGACGACGAGCCCGGCGACCAGCACGGCCGAGGCGAGGAAATAAAAGGCCGCGTCCTCGGCGCCGAATCGCGCCCCGACCAGAAGAATATCGACGCTGAGCATGGCCTGGCTCGCGATCGTGCCGGCGGCGATCGGCAAGGCGGAGCGCAGGAGGCTCGGCCAGCCCAGGGCAGCGCTGCGCTCCACGGCTCGGGGTGCGAGGCGCAGGCAGGGCCAGGAGACGACCGCTGCCAGCCACCAGGCGCCGAGAAAGAGCGACGCCAGCCACATCGGATCGTCGGCGATCGGCAGCGCCAGGAGCAGGATGAAGAAGGCAGTCGGGCGAACCAGAAGGAGGCCGGCCGCGAGCCGGTTTCGACCCAACGCCAGCGGCAGCCAGTCGAGCTGCAGCGCGATCGGCCAGAGGCTGGTCAGCAGCAGCGCCGTCAGTCGCCAGTCGCCCGTCCCTCCCACCGTCGACGACCAGAGCCAGGCAGCGGCGCTCGCGAGCGCGATCACGGCCGTGCTGATGACGAGTCTGAGAGCGACGCTACGGCAAACATAGTACCGGGCGAGGTCCGGCGTGCGGGCGGTCTCGGCCGTCGCTACCGAGCGGAGACCGGCTTCACCCAGATGCAAGGCCAGGCCCTGCACCGCGAGCGCCATCGACCAGAGGCCGAGCAATGCTGGCGGCAGCGCGCGGGCGATCAGGATGGTGGCGAGGAAGCCGAGGCCGGCGACCAGAGCGCGGCTGCCGCCCATGGTGACGATGCGCTCGATCGCCTCGCCCGAAAGGCGAAAGCCGACCGGCCTGCCCGCGATCAAACGGCCTGCAGACGCCGGTAGAGGTGGACGACCTCGAGCATGATGGCGTCCTCGTCCAGGCGCTCGACGGCATTGGTCTGCCGGTAGCCGCCGCTCTCGATCAGATGGCGCGCCTGGATCAGGGCGTCGGCCAGGACCTTGGGGTCGGGATCGGCGATGAAGCCGGAGCGGCCCTCGTCGAGCCAATCGGCAACGTCGCCGACATCGGTCGTGACCACCGGGCGCATCGCCTTCAGGGCTTCCTTGACCACCGTGGGCGAGGCCTCGTAGCGGCTGGTCAGCAAAAGAATGCCGTGCGCCGCGAGCATCGCCGGCACCTCCTTGTGCGGCACCCGGCCGACCCAGGTGATGCGGGCCTCGGCGGGCGACCGGGCCAGTCGCCGGATCAAGTCACGGCTGTCCTCGCCCTCGCCGGCGATGGTGAGCTCGAACGGCAGGCCCCGGGCGGCCAGTTCCTCGATCGTCGCCACCGCCAGAGGCACGTTCTTCTGGTGGCTGATCCGCCCGAGCAGCAGCACCTTGGTCGCGAGTTCGGGCGGTGGCGGGATGGCCGCCCTGCCCTGAAAGAGACTGTCGTCGAAAGCAGCCGGGATGACGCTCGCCCCCGCGAAGGGCTCGGCTTCGACGATCCGGCCCAACGCCTTGCGATCGCGGCCGCTGACACAGATGATCGCGTCGGCCAGGCGCACCACGCGGCGTTCGAGCTCGAGCATGACGCGGCGGATCGGCCGGCCGAGCCTGCCGAGCCAGCCGTCCAGCACCTGGCCCGTGACGTTCTGGTAGCTGATCAGGTACCGCCCCCGATGGGGTGCGAGGAGCAGCTTCGGCCAGGCCGCGTAGTTGCGGTGAAAATGGAAGACGTCCTTCGGATCGAAGCGCTTGCGATTGGTCCAGAACCAGTGCCAGAGGCCGAGAT
>JAABSG010000420.1 GCA_011390475.1 Geminicoccaceae bacterium
GCTGGCACATCTTGGGCCCAGCCCCAGCGCCTCTGGCCCTGCTCCGTGGCCGCTACCGCGAGCGCATCCTCATCAAGGCCCCGCCGGACCCGGACATGCCCGACAAGATCGCCGCCTGGCTGGCCACGGTAAAGCTCCCAGGCGCCGTCCGCCTCCAGGTCGACATCGACCCGCAGAGCTTTTTCTGAGGCGACCCTCCTCGCTCGGGAACCCTCATGCGAGAGACAGAGGTCATTCGGGGAGCGCATCACGGATCACGATGCGCCTGCGCCTCCGGTCTCGCGTGCCGGGAACCGCTGTCTCGCCACGACGTTGCAACTCCAGATGGCGCCGGACCGGTTGGCGGCGGCGCACAATCGCTCGGTCTGGATGGCAGGCCCGGGCAAGGCAAGGAGAGCATCATGAAAGGTTCGGACGTTTCACTGCAGCATCTGCAACGCGCGCTCACGATGGAGTTGACCACGGTCAATACCTACCTGCTGCAGGCCGCGAAGTTGGAGGACTGGGGTCTCGATCAACTCGCCGAACGGATGCAAGAGGAAATCGAGGAGGAACGGGAGCACGCCAAGCGCTTTCTCGATCGCATCCTCTTCCTCGAGGGCGTCGCCAACGTCCATCGGCTCGACGAGATCGGCCAGGACGATACGCTCCGGGCCATTTTCGAGACGCAGCTGCGCATGGAGAACGAGGCCCGGGACTATTACGACCAGGCGGCGCGCGAGAGCCGCGATGCCGGTGACCTCGGCACGTTCGACCTGTTTCGCTCGATCCTCAAGGACGAAGAGGACCACATCGATTTCGTCGAGACGCAGTTCGAGCTGATCGAAATGATGGGCGAGCAGCTCTACGTCTCGCGCCAGGTGTCGTCGACCGCCCATCAGGATGCCGACTGAGCAGGCCGACCGGGGCGAGCGGGCTCCAGGGCGCCGGCAGCATCGCGCATCGCGGCAATAGCGCCCGACGGCCGGGGCGGGTGCCGGATCACCTTGCCCCGGCCGGCAAAATCGGTCTCACTGGAGGCCATGCGGTGCTACTGCCGCGCGCCGACCGCTGGATCTCGATCGCATGCCCGACCCGACCCGTACCCCGCGCCTCGCCGTCCTGATCGACGCCGACAATGCCTCCGCACAGATCGCGACAGGCCTCTTCGAGGAGATCGCCAAGATCGGCGAGGCCAGTGTGCGGCGCATCTACGGCGATTTCGCGTCGAGCCGGCTCAAGGGTTGGACCGACGTCCTGGCCAGGCATGCCATCATGCCGCACCAGACCTTCGCCTACACGACGGGCAAGAACGCCTCGGACATCGCGCTCGTGATCGACGCCATGGACCTTTTGCACAGCGGCCGCTTCGACGGCTTCTGCCTCGTCTCCTCCGACAGCGACTTCACCCGCCTGGCTGCGCGCATCCGCGAGGACGGCATCGACGTCTACGGCTTCGGCGAGCAGAAGACGCCCGAAAGCTTCCGTCAGGCCTGCCGCCGCTTCGTCTATACCGAGAACCTGCTGCCCGCCGCCGTCGAGCCGGACCAGTCAGCGACGCCGAAGGCCAAACCGAAAAAAGCGCTGAAGGCCTCGAACGACGCCGTGGCCCTTCTGCAAAAGGCCATCGATCAACTCGACGACGACGATGGCTGGGTCCACCTCAGCACGGTCAGGAACCGCCTCGTCGACATGGCCCCGGACTTCGACCCGCGCACCTACGGCCACGCCAAGCTGAGCACACTCGTCGACAAGTCCGGCGCCTTCGAGCTGCGCCGCGAGGACAAGGGTGGCGTCTACATCCGCAGCCGGCCCGACCAGGACGGCGCCAAGGGCACCAAGCGCAAAGCTCAGCAGCGATGACGCGCCTCTGTGTCTTCTGCGGCTCGAGCAGCGGCGATGCGCCGGCCTACACGGCGGCGGCCCGCGCCCTCGGCACGGCATTGGCACGCCGTGGGATCGGACTCGTCTACGGCGGCGCCTCGGTCGGGCTCATGGGTGCGGTGGCAGATGCGGCGCTCGAGGCCGGCGGCGACGTGATCGGCGTCATGCCCGAGGCGCTGGCCAAAAAAGAGCTGGCCCACGCCGGTCTCACCGAGCTTCGCATCGTGGCCTCCATGCACGAGCGCAAGGCGCTCATGGCCGAGCTCAGTGACGGCTTCATCGCCCTGCCCGGCGGCCTCGGCACCCTGGAAGAGCTCTTCGAGGTCTGGACCTGGGCGCAGCTCGGCTACCACGCCAAGCCCTGCGCGCTCTTGAACGTGGCCGGCTTCTACGATCCGCTGATCGCCTTCCTCGACGGCGTCGTGGCACACCGCTTCCTGAAGCCCGCCCACCGCGCGATGCTCGTCGTCACCGACGACAGCGATGACCTCCTCGACCGCCTGGCCACCTACCAGCCGCCCGACGTCGGCAAGTGGATCGGCCCCGGCGAACGCTGACCCCGGCCGCCGCTTGCTGCCCGCAGGAGGGACGATGGAAACCAGTGCGGAGACCGAGCTTCGCCAGAAACTGCGCAAGATCGAGGCACTTTTTGCCGGCGCCGCCACCCCCGGCGAGCG
>JAABSG010000421.1 GCA_011390475.1 Geminicoccaceae bacterium
GGAGCTGCTCGAGCAACGGCATGTAGCGCCGCGCCAGGATCCCGTGGCGGAGCGAGACCAGTCCGTCGATGGTCCCGGCGCGCAGCCGCGCATCGACCTCGCGCAACGCATCCTGCAACTGCCGCGCCCGGTCGGCATCGCCCAGCGCCGCGAGCCCGGCAAAGAGCAGGCCCGTGACCTCGTGCGCATGGTCGAGCACGGCCGCCCGCAAGGGTGCCAGGGCCGGATCGCCGCTTGCCGCCAGACGTTGCAGCAAGAGCGCGTCGCGCTCGGCGCTCGAGGCCAGATTGGCGATCAGCTCGCGCAGCCGCCGTCGGGCGGGTCGGTCGCCGATGGCGGCCAGGAGCTCGATCAGGCCGCGCGCCCGATCGGCCGGCAGGTCCGGGTCGGCGAGGCGCCCACCCCGGGCGATCCGCTCCAGCGCCCGCTTCGCCTCGGGCAGCAGGATCTCGATCGCCGCCGCGCGCAGCGTCCGGCTGGGCTCGGCGAGCGCCGGCCAGGCGAGGGCCAGGCGCGCCATGAACCGGGCCTCGGCCGTCTTCGGGGAAGCCGCGTCGGCGCAGGCCGTGTCCAGCGTTCGGCCCATGACGCGCAGCGCTGCCGCCCGATGGGTCGGCAAGGGCGAATGGCGAAGCTCGTCGACGAACGGCTCGATCGCGGCCAGGGCATCGTGCATCGGCAGCCGGCAAAGGGCATCGAGGAAGGCCCGCCGCAGGATCTCGTCAGTGGTCAGACGCGGCCACCCTGCGAGGCGCTCGAGCACCGCCGCCGGCGCCCGGCGCACCACCGGTGCCAGCCGCCAGCGGATCGCCGGCGCCGCGGGCCAGGCGGCGGTGTCGTCTAGCGGATCGCCGGCCAGCACTGTCAGCGCCGCCAGATAGGAATCGGCGTCGCGGGAGAGCGCTCGCTGTCCGAGCGGCAGGCCGGCCAGGAATTGGGCCGTCGCCAGGAGTTCGACCTCGGCAGCATCCTCGGCGGCGTCGAGTGCTGCCCTCAGTCGCGCTGGTTCCAGCGTGGCGAGGACGGCGGCGAGCCGAACCCAGTCCACTTGGTCGAGCCGTGGTGCCGCGGCCGAGAGATCCGGCAGCAGCGCAGCCAGATCGAGCTGCCGGGGCCGCCGATCGGGTGGGGCCGTCGCTTCGAGCAGATCGAGCGCCAGCAACAAATCGGCGCGCCGCCCGGTGCGCGTGAGCTGAACGAGCTGGATGGCGTCGAACCGCGGCGTCGCCCGCCCCCGCCGGCCATGCGCGCGCCCGGCGAGACCGTGCCGCACCTGTCGCAGGAGCGTCGGCAAATAGCGCCGGGCAACGACGAGATTCAAGGCGATGAAGAAGGCGGCGGCCACCAGCGCCAGCACGGTGGCGCGGAAGATGCTGTCGGTGCTGGGCAACAGCGCCAGCATCAGGCCGGCCATGGCCATGCCGACGGGGTAGAAGATGCCGTCGGCCAAGGTGCGCGCCCGGCCATGGATCGCCACCGGGAGAGCCCCGTAATTGGTGGCGTTGACCGGCTCGAAGACGCCGTTGGAGACGGCCTCGGTGTTGACGTGGGCGAGGATGGCCCAGCCGAGCCGCGGCTGGAAGAGCAGGGCCAGGAGGCAGACGAAGGAGGTCAACGGGAAGAGCAGGTTGCGAAGATACGGCCCGGCCCGCTCGATCACCCGCCTGGCACCGAACCAGAGGACGGCGAACTCGGCGAGCTGCAAGGCGGCGAAGAGCAGGGCCAGGAACCGGCCGAGTTCGGCCTCGCTCGAGTAGGTGTCGGCGTAGACGGCATAGGCCAGATATTCGGTGAGGCTGTAGACGGCGGTCAGCAAGAGCGAGTTCAGCGCGAGCAGGAGCGCGAAGGGATGGCGCTCGAGGAACCGGCGAAGCTCGCCCGGGCGCATCAGCCCGTCCCCGTCGCCGGCACCCTGGTCGCCAGCGGACGGGTCGTCCGGCCCGAGGCTGGCGGGCGTTCGGCCGAGGACCAGGGCCGCTAGGCAGGAGAGGCCGATCACCGGCCAGAGCAGCTGGTCGGCGGGCAGCAGCACGAGGGTGCGCTCGGCGATGATTCCGGCCACGCTGCCGCCGGCCGCGATGCTGAGATAAAAGCGCGTGGTCAGCCGGCGCAGGCGGAGATTGTCGAAGAGGGCAGCGGCCAGGACCCAAAAGACGATGTCGGTGATGATGTCGTAGACATGGGCCGCGATCAGGATGGCGGCGGGTGCCGGCGTCCAATCCAGCACGAGGCCGAGGACGAGGCTGCCGGTGCCGATGGCGACGAGCACGGCCAGGCCCGGCAGCAGGTGGTGGCGTGGCGTCCGGTCGATCACGGCTGCCAGGCCGAGTGAGACGGCCGTGGCGATCGCGGCCAGGGCCAGATAGAGCAGCGGCAGCGCCTCGATGCCTTGGCGCGCCAGAAAGAGCGTGGTGCCGGTCGTATAGAGCAGCACCTTGCCGGCGCTCAGCAGGGCCGCGACCAGAGCGAGCCGCCAGGCCGGATCGTGCCACCAGCCGAACATGGCGTTCGCACCCGGCCGCTGCATGCAGGGTCTC
>JAABSG010000422.1 GCA_011390475.1 Geminicoccaceae bacterium
GCTGTCCCTGGTAGCGCACCTCGCCGCCGTCGGGGCGGTAGACGCCCGAGATCATCTTGATGACGGTGGATTTGCCGGCGCCGTTATCGCCGGCCAGCGCCACCACCTCGCCCGGCATGACGTGGAGCGAGACGCCCTGGACGGCCTGGATGCCGCCGAACTTCTTGGCGAGGGATTTGGCCTCGAGGATCGGTTGCGTCACGTCGCGGCCCCCACGTACATGCGGTCGCGGAGTTGGTCGATCAGGACGGCGACGATGATCACCGCCCCCACGGCGACGAACTGCCAGTAGGGGGCGACGTTGATGAAGACGAGGCCGAACTGGATGACGGCGATGATGAGGGCGCCCACGACCGTGCCCTTGATGGTTCCCTGCCCGCCGGTGAGGCTGGCACCGCCGATGAAGACGGCGGCCACGGCGTAGAGGAGGAGCGGCTCGCCGGCCTGCGCCGCGCCGGCGGAGAAGCGGGCGGTGTAGACGATGCCACCCAGCCCGGCGGTGAAGGCCGAGAGCAGGAAGAGGACGATCAGGTGGCGCTCGACGTTCACGCCGGCGCGACGCGCGGCCTCGACATTGCCGCCGATCGTGTAGGTGTGCAGGCCGAAGCGAGTATAGGCCAGGAGGTAGTGGAAGAAGGCGGTGACCGCCAAGGTCATGACGACGATCCAGGGCACGTTGAAGACGTGCTGGTTGCCGAAGGCGGTGGCCGCGGGGTTGCGGATCGAGACGGTAGCACCGCCGGCGATCAGGAGCGCCATGCCGCGGGCGATGCCGTACATGCCGAGCGTGCCGATGAACGAGGGCACGTTGAGCTTGGCGACCAGGAGACCGTTGATCAGGCCCGGGACCAGGGAGGCGCCGAGGCCGATCGCGATGCCGACCAGGAGCGAGAGGGCGGGTGGGATCGAGGGGTCGAGGGCGCGGATGACAACGGCCATGCAGACGGCACCCAGGCCGGTGACGAAGCCGATCGAGAGGTCGATGTGCGAGGCCACGATGACCAGCGTCAGGCCCAGCGCCAGGAGCAGCGTCTGCGAGGCGGCGATCGAGATGGCCTGGAGGTTGTGAACCCGGAACAACAGCGTGTTGCCGGTCTCCAGCCTGGCGAAGGTCTCGAAGAAGACGACGATGAGGATCAAGAAGACCCAGGACCAGGTGGCGAGGACGACGCGCAGCGCCCGCGCCTGGGCGCCGCCGCCGGTTTCGCCCGCGGTGTCGGTGGTGGCCAAGTCTCGAGTCTCCACCCTAGGGAAGAACACGCGGCCGCCAGCCCTCGCCGGCGGCCGCACGGACGATTACGCGCCCGATAAGGCGATCACTCGCCCGAGTAGATGAAGCGCTGGATCGCCGGGTCGTTCATGTTGTCGGCGTCGATCACGGTAAAGCCGGTGCCGATCGCCGGCGGCACCGACTGGCCGGTGATGTGGGCGTAGGCCGTCATTACGCCGTAATAGCCGATCTCGGCCGGGTGCTGGGCGATGGCGATGTCGACCAGGCCGTCCTCGATATTGTCGATGATCGATTGCGGCGCGTCGAAGGCGATGACCGCGACTTCACCCGACTTGCCGGCGGCTTGCACACCGTTGGCGGCGCCGAGGGCCGAGAAGAGATTGGCGCCGAAGACGCCGGCGAGGTCGGGCGAGCGCGCGAGCACGGCCTGGAACTGCGACGCGGCGAGGCTGGCGTCGTTCTCGTTGTACTGGGTATCGAGAACCTCGATGCCGTCGTGGTTTGCCATCTCGAGCTTGAAGCCTTCCTCGCGCTGGTCGGTGGTCGAGATGCCGGGGCGGACGTTGGAGACGTAGACCTTGCCCTCGCCGCCGATCGCCTCGGCCATGGCGCGCGCCGCGATCCGCCCGCCCTCGATGTTGTCGGAGGCGATGTAGCTGATCGGGAAGTCGGCGTCGCCCGAGCCCGTCTGGTACTGGCCGTTGCCGATGAAGGTATCCACCGTGATCACCGGAATCCCGGCATCGTGGGCGCGGCGCAAGGGCTCGATCAACTGGGTCGAATCGGTGGGGGCGATCAGGATGGCATCGGGTGACTGGCCGATCACCGCGTCGAGGACGGGTGTCTGCATCACCGGCTCGAATTCCTCGGCTCCCTGGAAGTTGACGGTGATGCCCAAGGCTTCGCCGGCGGCCTGGGCGCCCCGGTTCATGGTGATGTAGAAATCGTCGGTGGTCAGGCCGGGGATCAGCGTGATGGTGATGTCGTCCTGGGCCTCGGCGGGCGTGGCGGCGGGTGCGACGAGCGCCACGGCCACCGCGCCGGCCAGGAGCAGCTGGCGGAGCTTCATGGATAACCTCCCTTTGCTGGCGCGCCGTCATCCGTCGCGGCGGGCCTTGGATCGAGAGAGAGCTTAGTGGCTATCCACCGCCATTTCGAGGGGTTTTCATGCGGCGGTTCACACCTGGCCCAGAACCCGGAGGGCGGCCCGGCTCGATGTCATGATCGAACGGGCAGGCCGATCGTCCGACTGGCGCTCGCAAGTGGCGAATACCGCTGCATAGGAATAA
>JAABSG010000423.1 GCA_011390475.1 Geminicoccaceae bacterium
GGTGATGCCACCGGAGGCGGCATGCTCGCCCCAAACGTGGTCTTGCGCAAGGGCGGCGTCGCCGATGTCTTCGACAAGCTGCGTCGGGAGGGTTACTTCGACTGGCATGGCATCACCGGGCTCGGCGAGACCCCGGCCATTGTCGAGGTGCTCGAGAGCGGGCGCTTCGACACGGCTCAAGTCTACTACAACATGCTCAACCCCAGTGCCGGCCAGAGTGCGGCGCAGCCGATGCCGCCCAGCTGGAGCGGGCAGAGCTTCACCGGCATTCTCGATGCCTGCCGCCGGCACGATGTCGGTGTCATGAACATCCGGGTCCTGGCCGCCGGCGTCCTTGCTACCGACCAGCGGCACGGGCGCGAGGTGGTGGTGACGCGCGACGCGGACCTCGAGCGCGAGCAGGCGCGGGCGCAAAAGCTCTTCGCCCGGCTTGGCGACGGCTACGGCACGCGGGCGCAAACAGCCATTCGCTACGCGCTTGCCAACGCCGACCTCTCGACCATCGTCGTCGGCGTCGAGACACTGGCGCAATTGGACGAGGCGCTGGCGGGGATCGCGGCGGGACCGCTGCCCGAGACGGCGCTCGAGGCGGTCGCCACCTGCCACGCCGCCGGCTTTTGAGGGAGGCAACAGCAATGGTCATGGAACAGCGCCCGTTCGGCCGTACCGGTCACATGAGTTCGGCCGTCATCTTCGGGGCGGCGGCTCTCAGCCGGGTCGATCAGGCCGTCGCCGACGGCGCGCTCGACCTTCTGCTCGACCATGGCGTCAACCACATCGACGTGGCCGCCAGCTACGGGGATGCCGAGCTCAGGATCGGCCCCTGGATGGACCGACACCGCGCCGACTTTTTCTTGGCCAGCAAGACCAAGGAGCGCGGCTATGCAGCGGCCAGGGAGGAGATCCACCGCTCGCTCGAGCGGCTGCGAACCGACCGGCTCGATCTGCTCCAGCTGCACTCGCTGACCCACCCTGACGAGTGGGACCAGGCGCTCTCGGCGGGCGGTGCGCTCGATGCCGCGATCGAGGCCAAGGAGGCCGGGCTGGTGCGCTTCATCGGCGTCACCGGCCATGGCTGGACGGTGGCTGCCATGCACCGACGCAGTCTCGAGCGTTTCCCGTTCGATTCGATCCTGCTGCCCTGGAACTGGCATTTCGCCCAGCGGCCGGCCTATGCCGAGGAGTTCAAGGCGACGGTGGCCCTCGCCGAGGCGCAGGGCGTGGCGGTGCAAACCATCAAGGCGCTGGCCCGGGGCCCGTGGGCGGCCGGAGCCCAGCGGACGCATGCCACCTGGTATCAGCCGCTGGAGGACGAGGACGCGATCCGAATGGCTGTGCACTGGGTCCTGGCACAGCCCGGCATCTTCCTCAATTCAGTGGGTGACGTGACGCTCCTGCCCAAGGTGCTCGAGGCGGCCGCGTCGCCGGCGGTACCGGTACCGGATGCGGTGATGGCGGCACTCGGCGAGCGCACCGGGATGACCTCGATCTTCGGAATTTGAGGGTCAGTGGTCTGACCTGTGCAGGATGTCGCCGTCGATCCCGGTCTCGTAGGCCAGTGCCGCCGCGGTGAGCGCCGGCCTGCCGTCCGGGGCTCGGGTCAAGAGGCCCTTGCGGTGCAGCGCATTGAAGACAGCGGGATTGCCGAGCCCGGTCGCGTCTTTGGCCATCACCAGTGCCGCGCCGACGTGGAAGTGATCACCGTGTGGCCGAGGCAGGCGATTGAGCGCCACACTGCCGTCGTCGAGAGCCTCGCTCATGCCAACACCACTGCGCGCCAGTTCCTGCAGGATGGCGAGGGTCTTGAGCTGCAGGGCATTGAGCTTGGCGGGATTGGGACGGTTGGGCACGGGCTGGCTCCGGCAAGAAAAAGGTGAGACGCTCGTCCGGCGTCGTGTCGCCCTCTGGAGCAGATGCCGGCGCACTTGACAACGCCGGCGTCGCCTACCTTCCGGCGAATTGGTGGCTGGACAGCCCTTCCGGGCATCCCGGATGTTTCGAGGACCCCCTGGGGGCGGGCGAGTTGCAGGATGCGCCCGGGCTATTTGACGAATTGGCGGCGATCCCGGAAAACGTCGTCATCCGTTCGGGCTTTCCCATCGAGCCCTGATACGACACGCTTCCTCCAGGCAAATCGAAGGGCTGCAGATGGACTATACCCAACTCGGCAAGACCGGGCTTCGGGTCAGCGTGGCCGGGCTCGGCTGCGGCGGCAGCAGCCGGCTCGGGCTCGGCCAGGGCCGGAGCGATCAGGAGGCTGCCGACCTCGTGCGCGCTGCCTTCGATCTCGGCGTCAATTTCTTCGATACGGCACAAGCCTACGGCACCGAGCCCGCCCTGGGCCTGGCCCTGGCCGACCTGCCGCGCGACGAGGTGGTGGTCGCGACCAAGAGCCAGATCGCCCGTGATGGCCGGCTGTTCTCGGCCGAGGAGATCCGCGCCAATCTCGACAGCTCCTTGCGCACGCTCGGACTGGAGCACGTCGATGTCTACATGCTGCACGCCGTTCGCCCGG
>JAABSG010000424.1 GCA_011390475.1 Geminicoccaceae bacterium
CCACCTCGGTCTACATCATCACCGCCACGCTGGTGGCCCCGAGCCTGGTGCAGCTCGGCGTGGCGCCGCTCGTCGCCCACCTCTTCTGCTACTACTGGGGCGGCGTCTCGGCGATCACCCCACCGGTGGCCTTGGCCGCCTATGTGGGTGCCGGCATCGCGGGCGCGCCGGTCATGAAGACCGGCTTCACCGCCATGCGCCTCGGCATGGCCGCCTATCTCGTGCCGTTCATCTTCGTCTACTGGCCGTCGCTCGTGCTCTGGCACGAGGCCGAGCCGCTCCGTCTGGTTGCCGCGATCATCGGCGGTGGCACGGCGGTGATCGCCATGGCGGCGATCGGCGAGCGCTGGATGACCCGCCCGTTGCGGCTCTGGCAGCTCGCCGCACTCGCCAGCGCCATCGTTCTCGTGATGCATCCGGCCGAGATCGCCAACATCCTCGCCGTCGCAATCGTCGGCGGCATCGGCTTCATGGAATACCGGGCGCGCCCCAGGACCGCGCCAGAACTCAGCAAGGACAGCGCATGACCACCCCGCCACCCGCCACCACCGACATGTTCCGCCTCGACGATCGCCACGCCACCGTCGTCGGCGGCTCCTCCGGCATCGGCCGCGCCATCGCGCTCGCCTACAAGGGCGCCGGTGCCAGGGTCACCGTGGTCGGCCGCGACCAGGCCAAGCTCGGCGGGGTCACGAGCGACCTCGGCGGCCCCAGGGAGGGCAAGCCCGTGGCCTACGCGGCCGAAATGCGTGACGTCGCCACCATCCGCGCCACCGCCGACAGCATCGAGGCCGACCACGGGCCGATCGACATTCTGGTCGCCTGCCAGGGCACCACCATCATCAAGCCGATCGTCGAGTTTAGCGAGGCCGATTACGACCTGATCCTGGATACCAACCTGAAGAGCGTCTTCTTCACCTGCCAGGAAATCGGCCGTCGTATGGTCGAGCGCAAAAGCGGGTCGATCATCACCATCGCCTCGCTCGCCTCGCATACCGGCTGGGCCAATGCCGGCGCCTATTCGGCGAGCAAATGGGGCGTTGTCGGCCTGACCCGGAGCTTCGCCGCCGAATGGGGCGAGAGCGGGGTGCGGGTCAACACCATCGCCCCCGGCTTCTTCCTCACCGACATGAACCGCGACCGCATGTCCGACGCCCGCAAGGCCGAAGCCAGAAAGCGCGCCGCCATGCAACGCATGGGCGAGGTCGAGGAGCTCACGGGTGCCGCCATCTACCTCGCCTCGCCCGCCGCCGGCTTCGTCACCGGGGCGACCCTTCGGGTCGACGGCGGGTATCTCGCCACGGGGATTTGAAGAGCAAGAAAACCGGGGAGGCACGCCTCCCCGAGCCCCTCCGGTCTTTTGCACTGGAGCGTGAATAACGGTGGGGCGTGGGGAGCATCATCCTCCCCACCACTTCACTATGGACTTAAGGCTTGCCGCGTGCTGCTCGCCAGAGATAGCTGACGAGCCAGATCGGCACGACGATGACCGCGCCGATGAAGATGTACTTGATCGCCCACTGCACCCAGCCCGTTGCATCGCCCAGGATAGCCGTGATCTTGTCACGCGCCCAGTAGAGGAGATCGAGCGGGTCGGCGTTGAAATAGGCGAGGATCAGGCCGACACAGAGCGAGGCGATGATCAGCTTGACGACGGTGCCGGTGGTGATCTTCGGAAGGTTCATCAGCGGCTACTGGTTGCGGCGGGCGGCTTCGATCTTGCGATCGGTGTTCCACTGCGAAAGCGCGTAGACGGCCCAGAGCGCGGCCGGTATCCAGCCGATGAGCGTGATCTGGAGGATCAGGCAGATGATGCCGGCGAACGGTCGGCCGATGGTGAAGAAAGTGACGAAGGGCAGGAAGATGGCGAGGAGGAGACGCATGGGGTGTGGATCGGCCTCTGCGGTGGCACTGGACTGCGGTCCGTATAGGCAGGGCGCCCGCCGGGTGCAAGGCAAGGGGTGAGCGCGACTTCCGGGGTCGACCGGCCGCTCGAGCTGCTCCTCGTCCATGCCGAGGGTGAGATCGGCAAGGTGATCGTGGCGGGCGCGCCCGAGGTGCCGGGGGAGACGGTCCTGGCCAAGCTCGTGCACCTGAACGAGGTGGACGACCGGCTCAGGCGCTACTGCACGCTCGAGCCCCGGGGCATGGCCCAGGCCTCGGTCAACCTGCTCCTGCCGGCCACCGAGCCCGGGGCGGCGGCGGGCTTCATCGTGATGCAGCCGGACCAGTGCCACGCGATGTCGGGCTCGAACGCGATCTGCGTCGCGACGGCGCTGCTCGAGAGCGGACGGGTGCCGATGGTCGAACCGCTGACCCGGCTCGTGCTGGAGACGGCGGCGGGCCTGGTGCCGGTCGTCGCAACCTGTTCTGACGGGAGGTGCGTGGAGGTTCGGCTGGAGATGCCTTGGAGCTTCGTCGTCGAGGACCGGCTCTCCTTCGCGGTCCCGGGCGTGGGGCGGGTCGAGGCCGCCATCGCCTTCGGCG
>JAABSG010000425.1 GCA_011390475.1 Geminicoccaceae bacterium
CACGGGAGCTCGAAGATTTCGAGTGCGACCGCTCGAGCGCGCTGGAGCCGATAGAAATCACACCCTCCGGACTCGGCCTGCATTTTTCCCGGCTGGACGCTGATCTCTATCTCCCGAGCCTGATCGAAGGCGTCTTCGGCACTCGCCGCTTCGCGCGCCGTCCTCTCCTCAAACCGAGCGCGTGATGCCGCCGTCGATGCGGATGTTCTGGCCGGTCACGTAGCTCGAGCGGTCGGTGGCGAGGTAGAGGACGAGTTCGGCCACCTCCTCGACGCGGCCGTAGCGGCCCATCGGGATGCGCTCACGCCGCTCGGCCTTTTCGGGCAGGCTGTCGATGAAGCCGGGGAGAACGTTGTTCATGCGGATGTTGTCCGCGGCATAGCGGTCGGCGAAGAGCTTGGTGAAGGCGGCGAGGCCGGCCCTGAAGACGCCCGAGGTGGGAAAATCGGCCTCGGGCTCGAAGGCGGCGTAGGTGGAGACGTTGACGATCGCGCCGCCGCCCTTTGTTCGCGTGCTCTGCGCCTGCATGATCGGGGTGACGAGGCGGGCCATGCGGACGACGTTGAGGAGGTAGAACTCCATGCCGCGCTGCCAGTCGGCGTCGCTGATCTCGAGGATGGCCCCCTTGGGCCCGTGCCCGGCGCTGTTGACCACGGCGTCGATACGGCCCCAGCGGTCCATGACGGTCTCGACCAGGCGTTCGAGGTCGGCTGGCACCAGGTTCGAGCCGGTGAGCCCGAGCCCGCCGAGTTCGGCGGCCAGCGCCTCGGCCTTGCCCGAGGAGGAGAGGATTGCCACAGCGTAGCCGTCGGCAGCGAGCCGCCGTGCCGCCCCGGCGCCGATGCCACTGCCGCCGGCCGTGACCACGGCGACCTTCTGCTCGACCATCTCCGTTCTCCCTCGTGCAAAGTCGGCTCAATCGCGATAGTCGTCCGCCGTCTTGGGCCGCGGCAGACCGGGGCCGGCGTAGGGGTCGAGGTCCGATTCGGTCTGGGCGATGACCCGGCAGTCGGCGCACATCGAGAGGCGGGCGAGCTGGCTCTGGTCGCCCCGATACATCCAGTGCTGGCCCTCGAGCCTGGCGGTGATGCGGTCGATCGTGGACTTGACGCCGAAGGGCTTGCCGCAGCGGGTGCAGGTGGCGGGCTCTTCCTCCTTGATCACCCGGGGCTGGAAAGCCCTGTCGGTGAAGTCGAATTGCGGGACGAGCTGGATCACTTTTTCCGGGCAGGTCGGCTTGCAGAGGCCGCACTGGACGCAGGCGTTCTCGGTGAAGGTCAGCCGCGGGTGGTCCTCCGACGCGGCCAAAGCACCGGTCGGACAGACGCCGACGCAGGCGAGGCAGAGCGTGCAGCCATCGGCGTCGATCTCGACCTTGCCGAAGGGAGCACCGGGCGGCAGGCGCAGCACCTCGACCGGCGCCGGAGCGGCCCGATGGAGCTGGCGCAGGCTCAGCTTCATCAGGCCGAGCTTCTCGCCCAGCGGCAAAAACGGGGCGGGCGTGGCGGTGCCCGCGCGGCGCTGCAGGGACCAGAGCGCATCGCCCAGGGCGTCGGGGTCGTCCGCTTCGATCAGGTCGATGCGCCCGCTGCCCCAGCCAAGCCCGACGAGGAAGGCTTCGGCGAGGCCGATCGTGCGGCCGAGGGCGGTGCGCTCGCCCCTGGTCCGGGGGCCGGCGAGCACGCGGATGTCGGCCGCACCCATGGCCATGGCGGTGGCGAAAAGCTCGATGCCGAGCTGGGTGATTTCGTTGACGCTGAACGGGATGACGCGGGCCGGCAGCCCGTCGCCGAAGCGGGCCAAAAGATCGATCAGCGGCAGCCCGTGCTCGTTCTCGTGGACCAGCAGCACCGCATGCTCGCCGCCGGCTTCGTGATAGCGCTCGAGCAGGGTCAGGACGCGGGTCAGGAGATGTTCGGCCGGCGGATAGGCGTAAGAAGCGGCGCCGGTCGGACAGACCGCGTGACAGCCGCCGCAGCCGGCGCAGATCAACGCATCGATCAGGACGTGGTCGCCGTTGGGGCTGATGGCACCGGTGGGGCAGACGTCGAGGCAACGGGTGCAGCCCGTCTGGCGGTTCCTGGAATGGGCGCAGAGTTCGGCGCGGTAGTCGACATAGCGGGGCTTGTCGAAGTCGCCGACGAGGTCGGTGGCGGCGAAGAGGGCGCGCTGGACGGAAGCCGGATCGCCCGGGTCGGCGCGGAGATAGCCGTCGCGCTTGTGGCTCGCGGGGAAGAGCGGCGTTCCGCCCGAGAGGTCGATGATGACGTCGCAGGTCGAGACGGCCTCGTTGCGGGGCGGGCCGAAGCGAAGGCCGGCGCGCGACGAGGGATCGGCCACCGCATAGTCGTCGACGATGATCTCGAAGCCGCCGAGCTGGCCCTTGGCGGCCCGGATCGTACCCTTGAGCACCGGAAAATCGGCGGTACGCGGCGGGATGACGTCGCGTGGGCGGGTCAGGAGCACGGTCACGTCGAG
>JAABSG010000426.1 GCA_011390475.1 Geminicoccaceae bacterium
GACCGGGTCCGCGCCGCTGCGAGCGAGGCGACGCAGGAGGCCGACAAGCTCGCACACGAACTGCGACTCGTCGAAGAGCGCAACGCCGAGATCTTCGACCGCCTCGACGACGCGATGACCGTGTCGCTGGAACCGCTGGAAAAGATGTTCCGCAAGGCCGGGCTCGACCCCGACCGCCTGCTCGACTCGGTGCGCCGCACCACCTCGGGCCAGGGCGGGCCCCTGACGCCGCTCTCCATCTCGACGCGCGGCGCGCCCCCGAGCGTCGAAGAGGCCCGTGCGGGCCGCATCCTCGACCGGCTCGACGAGATCAACCTCTACAGGCTCGCCGCAGACCGCGTGCCGCTGGCCATGCCGGTGAATGACGCTGTGCGCTTTACGTCGGGCTACGGGATGCGCTGGGGACGGATGCACAACGGCGCGGATTTCGCCGGGGGGCGCGGCACGCCGATCCTCGCCACGGCCGACGGTGTCGTGACGCATGCGGGCTGGCTTTCGGGCTACGGCTATCTCATCAAGATCGAACACGAGCTCGGGATCGAGACCCGCTATGCTCACCTGTCGAGAATCCGGGTCAAGGAGGGCCAAAGGGTCTCGCGTGGGGACAGGATCGGTGATATGGGCAATACCGGACGGTCTACCGGCACGCACCTGCACTACGAGGTTCGGGTGGACGGCAAGGCGATCAACCCCATGACCTATATCAAGGCTGCGAGAGATGTTTTCTAAGAGCAAGATCAACGACCCCGCGCACCGGCCCGCCGAGACCAAACAGCCCACCTCAGACACCCCCCGCGGCGACGCCGGGCGATCCGAGGCCGGCCAGGACAAGCGCACCACCGCCCCCAAGGCCAAGCCGCCGGCCTCCGTGCTGTCCTCGGACCTGCACGTCGCCGGCAACCTGCGCACCACCGGCGATATCCAGGTCGAGGGCACGATCGAGGGCGACATCCGCGCACATCTGCTGACGATCGGCGAAGGTGCCACCGTCAAGGGCGAGGTCATCGCCGATGACGTGGTCATCAACGGGCGCATCGTCGGACGCGTGCGCGGGCTCAAGGTGCGGCTGACATCGACCGCGCGGGTCGAGGGCGACATCATCCACAAGACCATCGCCATCGAGTCGGGCGCGCATTTCGAGGGCTCCGTGCAGCGCCAGGACGACCCGCTCTCTGCAGGCAAGAACGCGGCCAAGTCCGGCGGGCAGCAGTCCGCGCCCGCTCAGCAGGGCGCCGCCAAGCCGCAGGGCTCGTCACAGGCCGCGCCGGCCTCGGCCGAGAAAGCCGGCGACGGGGCGCCCTCCAAGACCTGAGGCGGACACGCGACACCGACACCACCAGAGGCGCTCTGCCGCGTGTGGCGGCGGCGCCTTTTTCATGTCAGAATTTCAGGCTGATCCCCAACAGCGGCCCGGAAAAGCTGAAGTCGATCTCGCGGCCGTCATCCTCGTAATCCACGTGCAGGTGCCGATACCCGGCCGACAGGAACAGAGCATCCGTCATCCGCCAGTTGACCGTCGCAAGCGCCTGAATCGTGACCTCGGATCCGACGCCGAATCCGCCGGCATCGACATAACCGAGCAGGGACAGGCGCTCGGAAAGCTGCAGACTGGTCCGGGCGGCGAGGATCGGATCGGTGAAATCCGCCGAAAGCCCGCGCGACAGCCCGCCAACGCCGGGGACCGTTGTCGAAACACGCGCCTCGATGTCCCAGCGGCGCAGGCCAGCGAGCACATCAAGCTTTGCCTGCTCCCCGTCGAGAGCGCGATACCCTGCCGACAGCGTCAACGCGGATTGCCGGACCTGCGCCTCGACAGGCAGCCGGAGCAAGGGGATGCGCCCGTCGCGCGAACTGCGCGAGCGGGAATAATCGCCGAGAGCGACGAAGCGGCCGTTGCGGTAGAAGGCCGAGAGGAAGAGCGCGCTGTCGAGATCGTCGAGCACATCCGACAGCCCCTCGCTGAACCTGATCTCCTGCGGGCGGTTCCGGAGCGGCTTGAACGAGCCGTCGATGCCGATTCCCCAGACATAGGGCGTGATCTGGAAGACCTCGTCCTGTGCGGCGGCTGGGCGAGGAGCAAGGCTGACCGCGACCAGCGCCGCGAGGGCCAGGCGCAGCCGCATCACAGCGCCGCCTTGACGATGGCGCCGTCCTTGACGATCATCGAAAGGCTGTCCTCGGGTGTGTCGAGCCAGTCGAGCCCCGCCTCCGGGTCGCCCTCGACCACCAGCAGATCGGCTGCCGCCCCCTCCTCGATCACGCCGAGGGGGCCGTCATAGCTCATGCGGTCGCCCGACATCGCCAGAAGCTCGCCCGACGCCCCCGTGGCCATGCGCAGCGCCTCGAGCGGCGACATGAACCGCGTGAGCTTGGCGAGCTGGCGCCCCTGTGTCGCGGCGCCGGCCGGGTTCATCAGCACATCTGTCCCGAAGGCCATCTTGACCCCCTCCGACAGCCCCATTTCAAAGGCGCTCACCG
>JAABSG010000427.1 GCA_011390475.1 Geminicoccaceae bacterium
GGTGTGGGGGGTGGTGACGCCGCTGGTGGAACCACCGCCGATGGCGACCCGTTCGTACATCAACATGGCCGTGGCCTGGTTCCAGCCGTTGTTGAGCTCGCCGAGCAGCCAGTCGGCCGGGATGCGCAGGTCGGTGAAGAACACCTCGTTGAAGTGCATGCCACCGTCGATCTGGTGGATCGGGCGGATCTCGACGGCGGGATCGCGCATGTCCACCATGAACATCGAGATGCCGGCGTGCTTTGGGGCGTCGGGATTGGTGCGGGCGATGAGGATGCCGTACTCGCACACATGCGCCAGGGTGGTCCACACCTTCTGGCCGTTGATGACCCATTCGTCGCCGTCGAGCTCGGCGCGGGTCTGGAGGCTGGCGACGTCGGAGCCGGCGCCGGGCTCGGAGAACATCTGGCACCACATCGTTCGTGCCGCGATGTTGTCGGGCATGAACGCCCGCTTCTGGTCGTCGGTGCCGAAGTCGTTGAGGACCGGCAGGCACATGCCGTGGCTGATCGTCAGCTGGGACGTCATGTCGGGGTAGTCGGCATAGACCTCACGCCAGATGCGCTCGTGGGTCTTGGTGAGGCCCGCCCCGCCGAACTCGACCGGGTAGGTGAGCCCGGCGAGACCGGCGGCGGCGAGCTCGCCCTGGAAGTCGCGGGCGGCCTCGACGGCGGCGTCGCCACGCGGGTCCGCGCCGCGGTAGGGGATGCCGGTGGCGTGCTCGTCGAGGAAGGCCCGGCACCGAGCCCGGAACGCTTCGGCCTCGTCGGTGGTGAGTGTGTCGTCGCTCATGGTGTGCCTTTCCCCCGGCGGACCCGGTGCCGCCACGTCCGAGCGGACCCTGGTCCGCTGCCGTCTCGATCGGGAAGACCGTACTCGTTGCACCGATTCGTGGCCGACCCGAGCGAAGGGCAGGGGTCAAGTCTCTTTTCTCCCTTTCTCCGAGGCTTCGACCCGGTCGAATCGGTGATCTCGAGAAAGGGAGAAAAGAGACTTGACTGTGAGTATCGCTGTACCCGGTTGCGGGGGCTGGCAGGTTGGTGCCGGCGCGTTGTGTGACTCAAGACTTGACTGTGCCGCTGCCTGTGGGTGGTGTGCCTTGCTGGGGATCTGTCCGCGACGCGTTGAGCACCGGCCTGCGGCCGTGTGCTGGCCTGATAAGGAGCCTGTCCAACCCGTGAGGGTTGTGACTCATCACAGTCCTGCCGCAACGACCGCAGACCGGTTGAAACACACCCACGACCGGAAAGAAGTGAGTGGTTATGACGATGTTGGCAGAGATCACGACCTGTGTCATCGGGGTCGACCCGGACAAGGCACGGATCCAGGTCGCGGCGATCGATTCGGCCACCAACGGCGAGCTCGGGACCGAGAGTTTCCCGAACACACCCGATGGCCACGACGCCGCGATGGCCTGGGCCGACGCCTACGCAGATGCGGGATCGCGGGCGTGGGCGATCGAGGGATCGGGGTCCTATGGGTCCCCGCTGGCCCGGTCGTTGCGCGCTGTTGGGGAATGGGCGATCGACTTTTCGTTCCCGACCCAGCCCCCGGCGCCCGACGGCGCGAAGTCCGATCACCTCGACGCGGTGCGCGCCGGGCGCGAGACCCTGGGCCGCACCAAGCTCGTCTCGCCGCGGGCGTCTGGTGACGGCGCCCAGGGCGCGATCCGGGCTCTGATGGCGGCCCGCAGGTCCATGGTTGGGAGCCGGACCTGCCACATCAACGCTCTCAAGGCGGCGGTCATGTGCGCGCCCGAGGAGATCATCAGCGAACTCGAAGGGCTCTCCACTGCAGCGTTGATCAAGCGCTGTGCCGGGTTCCGGCCGGCCTCGAACGCGGGGCCATGCGATGAGATCGCAGCCACCAAGAGGGCGCTGCGCTCCCAAGCGCGCGCTATCCGCGCTCTCGAGACCGAGATCGCCGAGCTCACCGACGCCATCGCCGCCCATGCCGAACACGTCGCCCCGGAGTTGCTCGACGAGAACGGGATCGGGCCCGTCACCGCCGGCCAGCTGCTGGTCTCGTGGGGCTACCAGGGCCGGATCCACACCGAAGCCGCCTGGGCCCGCCTCGCCGGCGTCGCCCCGATCACCGCGACCTCGGGCCAGAACCAGACCCGACATCGTCTCAGCCGCAGCGGCGACCGAGCCCTCAACTGCGCCATCCACACCATCGCGCTTTGCCGGGCCCGCAACGACCCCGCAACCTGCGCCTACATCGACAAGAAAACCGCCGAAGGCAAGACCACACGAGAAGCCCGCCGATGCCTCAAACGCCACATCGCCCGCCGCCTCTACCGAATCCTCGAAAACCTCGACACAACCCCTTGACAAACATAGGAGCATCCCCAGTAGTTCCGCTCAGCGGTCGAAGAGCTTCGAGGTCAGCTTTCCGAGGGGGCCGGGTTCGTCGCCGCCTTCGGGGACGAGGTGGGGGGCCTCGACCGACAGGGCGGAGATGA
>JAABSG010000428.1 GCA_011390475.1 Geminicoccaceae bacterium
CGTCGTACGCCAATTCCTTTGCCATTGGGCCGTTTCTCCGCAAAGCTGTTGTTGCCTCTAGCCGGAGGGATCGACCGGCCCTATAGCTGTCGCGAAGGCACGCAAGGGGTTAACCGCATCGAAGTCGTGTGACGCGGCAACGCCTGCATGATCGTGATCGCCAAGGGCTCGATCGAGGGCTTAGCACCCCTTGTTCCATCGCAGCGCAAGGTAATTAACACAATTTTGCCAAAAAAGCCACAGTCGCGTTGCAGCGCACCCGCGCCGCACTGTGACCGCTCGATTAAGAGACGTTAAGTCGCAGCGACGAAGGTGCCGTCGGTGACCTCGCCGGCTCGACCCGGACAGTATGGGGCGACGCTCAGCCGCCGCCGCCCGGCTTGGCCGAGAAAAACTTCTCGAATTTGCCCGGCATGTCCTTGTAGTCGTCCGCATCGGCCGGCTGTTCGCCTTTGCGGGTGATGTTCGGCCACGGCCCGACCGAATATTCCCGATTGAGCTCGAGCCATTTTTCCGCCTCGGTCTCGGTATCGGGCAAGATGGCCTCGGCCGGACATTCCGGCTCGCACACCCCGCAATCGATGCACTCGTCCGGATTGATCACCAGCATCGTCTCGCCCTCGTAGAAACAATCGACCGGGCAGACCTCGACACAATCCATGTACTTGCACTTGATGCAGGCTTCCGTCACGACGTAGGTCATCGTAGCTCCGTTGCAGCGCGTTTCCCGGCCTCCAGTTAGCCCAGGCGAGCGGGTCGGACCACCCTTTTGTAGGGCCGTTCAGCGGCGACCGAAGAGGCGCTCGATATCGGCCTTCGCCAAGGCGATATAGGTGGGCCGGCCGTGGATGCATTGCCCCGAATGCGCCGTGGCCTCCATGTCACGCAGCAGCGCGTCCATCTCGTCGGGCCGCAGCCGCCTGCCGGCCCGCACACTGCCGTGGCAGGCCATCGAGGCCAGGACGCGCAACAGCGCCTCCTCCAGCGGCAGCGCCGCATCCAGACGGGCGAGATCGGCCGCGACATCGTCGAGCAGGCGTGGCAAGGCCGGGTTGCCGAGGATGGCCGGTGTCTCGCGCACCAGAACCGCGGCTTCGCCGAAGGCTTCCAGCACGAGGCCGAGGCGGGCCAGGTCATCCGATCGCTCGAGCAGCTGCGCCCGGGCTCGCGCATCGAGTTCCACCACCTCGGGGATCAACAGCGCCTGGCGTTTGATGTCGCCGGCAGCCAAGGCCGTCTTCATCCGCTCGTAGACCAGCCGCTCGTGCGCGGCGTGCTGATCGACGATGACGAGCCCGTCCGGGCTCTGCGCCACGATATAGGTGTCGTGGAGCTGGGCGCAGGCGGCGCCGAGCGGGTAGCCGGCCGCCACCGGCGACGGGGCCCGATCCGCCTCGGCCGAGGGGGCGGCATGACGCACGCTGGGGGCGCCCAGATCGAACGGGGTCGGTGCCTGCCAAGCGGTCGCGGTTTCCGCCAAACCAGCGGACAAAGGGGTGCCCTGCCCGCCCGGCCGCCAGGCACCGGCAGGGCTCGTGCCACTGGTGAAACGGCCGAGGGCAGCGGTGCCGACGCTGGATGAGGCCCGGTGGCCGTGTTCGGCCAAGGCCCGCTTCAAGGCGCCGACGATCAGCCCCCTGATTTCGCCGGCCTCGCGGAACCGCACCTCGGTCTTGGCCGGGTGGACGTTGACGTCGACGGCGTCGGCCGGAAGCTCGAGGAAGAGGGCGGCGATCGGCTGGCGATCGTGCGGGATCAGATCGGCATAAGCGGCGCGCAGGGCCCCCTTCAAGAGACGGTCCTGAACCGGGCGGCCGTTGACGAAGAGGAACTGGTGGCGGGCGTGATTGCGGCTCAGCGTCGGCAACCCGACGAGGCCGCCCAGCCTGCCGCCGTCGCGTTCGGCCTCGATCTCGATACCATTGGCGATCACCTCGCGGCCGAGCAGCGCCGCCAGCCGCTCGTCCCGGCTGGTGGCCGGCAGATTGAGCAGCCGCTTGCCCTCGGCCTCGAGCTCGAAGGCGATACCCGGCTGGGCCATGGCCAGCCGCTCGACGATGTCGCGGGCGAGTTCCTGCTCGCGGCGGTCGGACTTGAGGAATTTGAGCCGGGCCGGGGTATTGAAGAAGAGATCCAGGACCTCGACCTGCGTGCCCACGGGCGCCGCCGCGGGTACCACGGGTTGCAGGGATCCCGCGGCGCAGCGCAGCCGCCAGCCATGCGGTTCCGTCAGGGCTCGGCTGGTAATCGTGAGCTGGCTGACCGAGCCGATCGACGGCAGGGCCTCGCCGCGAAAGCCCAGGGTCTTGATCTCGACGAGCTGGTCGTCGGCGAGCTTCGAGGTGGCGTGCCGCTCGACCGAGAGCGCCAATTCGTCAGGGCTCATGCCCGAGCCGTCGTCTTCGACCAGGATCAGCCGGCGCCCTGCCCCCTCGAGCCTGATCCGGAT
>JAABSG010000044.1 GCA_011390475.1 Geminicoccaceae bacterium
GCTGACGAAGAGATAGGTAAGGCCACGGCGGCGGCGGAGGTCGTTCAGGAGGTTGAGGATTTCGGCCTGGATCGAGACGTCGAGGGCCGAGGTCGGTTCGTCGAGCAGCAGGATCTCGGGCTCTAGAATCAGCGCCCGGGCGATGGCCACGCGCTGGCGCTGCCCGCCGGACAATTGGTGTGGGAAGCGGTAGCGGAACTCGGGGCCGAGCCGAACCTCGTCCAGGACGCGCGTGATCCGCTCGTCGGCCCGGTCGAGCCGATGGATGGCGAGCGGCTCTCTGAGCGTCGCATCGATCGTGCGTCTCGGGTGCAACGAGCCGAACGGGTCCTGAAAGACCATCTGCACCCGCTTGTAAAAGGCGAGCGATGGTTTTTTCGCCAAGGGCATGCCGCCGACGCGAAGGCTCCCCTGCCAGTCGGGGTTGAGCCCGGAAAGAGCGCGCAGGATGGTCGACTTGCCGGAGCCGCTCTCGCCGACCAGGCCGAAGGCCGATCGTTCGGGCACGGTGAAGCTGACGCCCTGCACCGCATCGACCCGTGCTTTGCCCTTGCCGAAATAGATCGAGAGACCGTCGGCCTCGATCACAGCGGCTGCAGCCAGGCGGGGTCGCGCCGCATCACGGGCAAGGGTGAGCCCCGATTGTCGACCCGGGGCAGGCAGGCGAGCAGACCACGGGTGTAGGGATGCTGCGCCTCGCCCAGCCGTGCGGCGTCGAGGGTCTCGACCACCTGCCCCGCATACATCACCAGCACGCGATCGCAAAAGGTGGCGACGAGCTCGAGGTCGTGGCTTATCAGGATCAGCCCCATGCCGCGCGCCTCGACCAGCCGGTCCATGATCGCCAGGACCTGGAGCTGGATGGTGACGTCGAGTGCGGAGGTCGGCTCGTCGGCGATCAGGACGTCGGGATCGGGGATCAGCATCATCGCGATCATCGCCCGCTGCCCCATCCCCCCCGAAAGCTCGTGCGGGTAAGCGGCGAACACCCGCTCCGGCTCGTCGATGCGCACGGCCTCGAGCATGGCGATCGCCGCAGCCCTTGCCGCCTGGCGGCCGAGCCCCTTCTTCAGCCGGGCCGCCTCGACGAGCTGAGCACCCACCGTCATCACCGGGTTCAAGGAGTATTTCGGGTCCTGCATGATCATCGAGATGCGGGATCCCCGCACCGCCCGCCAGGTCCGCTGGCTCGCATGGCCGAGATCGATGCCATCGAAGCGGAGTGTGTCGGCGGTGACCTCGGCACCCGCGGTGAGGCCCAAGATCGCGCGACCGGTCTGCGACTTGCCCGAGCCCGACTCGCCGACGATGCCGAGCTTCTCGCGGCCGAGGGAGAACGACACGCCGCGCACCGCATGGACCGGGCCCTTGGCCGTCCGATAGCTGACGCGCAGATTCTCGACCTCGAGCAAAGGCCGCTCGCCGCTCATCGCGCCTGCCTCGGGTCGAGCACGTCGCGGAGGCCGTCGCCCAGGAGGTTGAAGCCGAGGCTGACGATGAAGATGGCGAGACCGGGCATGGTCGCGACCCACCACTGATTGAGCAGGTACTGACGCCCCGTCGAGATCATCGCCCCCCATTCCGGCAAGGGGGGCTGAGCACCGAGGCCGAGAAAGCCGAGCCCGGCCGCAGTCAGGATGATGCCGGCCATATCCAGGGTCAGGCGAACGATGACCGAGGAGAGGCACATCGGCACGACGTGGCGGCCGATGATCCTGACCGGTCCCGCACCCTGGATGCGGGCGGCGGCGATATAATCGGCCTTGCGGATGGTCAGCGTCTCGGCCCTGGCCATCCGGGCGTAGGGTGGCCAGGCGGTGATCGCGATCGCGATGATCGCGTTCTCGATCCCGGGTCCGAGCGCCGCGACGAAGGCCAAGGCCAGGATCAGCCGGGGGAAGGCCAGAAAGACGTCGGTGATACGCATCAGCACGACATCGACCCAGCCGCCGAGATAGCCGGCAATGGTGCCGACCGCGAGGCCGACGGGGCCGACGATGATCACCACCAGCCCGACGATGTAGAGCGTGAGCCTCGAGCCGTGGACGATGCGCGAATAGATGTCCCGGCCGAGTTCGTCCGTGCCCAGCCAGTGCGCCGCCGACGGCGGCTGCAGGCGGTCGCTCAACACCTGGGCCGTCGGCGAATGAGTGGCGAGCCAGGGGGCGAAGGCGGCGACGAACAGAAGCACGACGACGATGAAAAGGCCGAGCATGGCGAGGCGGTTGTCGGCCAGCTGCAGCCAGCCCTGATAGGCCCGGCCGAACTGGGCCTGGGTCGGCGAGCCCGGCGTGTCGGTCAGGAGCCAGTCTCGAGCACCCACTACCGAGTCCCCACTACCGAGCCCGAGGATCGAGCGTGCGGTAGAGCACGTCGGACAAGAGGTTGATGGCGATGAAGACCGAGCCCACGACGATGGTACCGCCCAAAACCGCGTTCATGTCGGCGCTCAGGAGCGAGTTGGTGATGTAGAAGCCGAGGCCCGGCCAGGCGAAGATGATCTCGGTCAGCACCGAGCCCTCGAGCAGGTTGGCATAGGACAGAGCGATCACGGTGATCAGCGGCACGGCGGTGTTGCCGAGAGCGTGCCGCCAGATCACCCGGGTCTCGGAGAGGCCCTTGACCCTAGCGGTCAGGATGTACTCCTGCCTGAGCTGCTCGAGCATCAGGGAGCGGGTCATCCGGCTGATATAGGCGAGGCTGAAATAGCCGAGGATCGCCGAGGGCAGGACGAGATGCGAGAGCGCGTTCTGCCAGACGATCCAGTTCCGGGCGAGAGCCGCGTCGATCAGCAGCACCCCCGTCACCCAGGGCACCAGGTCGTCGTAGAAAATGTCGAGCCGTCCGGGGCCGGGCACGATCTGCAGCTTGGCGTAGAAGACCAGGAGTGCCACGAGGCCGAGCCAGAAAATCGGCACGGAATAGCCGATCAGGCCCAGGAGGCGGATCACCTGGTCCGGCCAGCGGCCCTGGTGCACGGCCGCGATGACCCCCATCGGCACGCCGAAGAGCACGCCGAGGAAGGTCGCGACCGTCGCCAGCTCCAGCGTCGCCGGGAAGACCCGGGCGATGTCCGAGAGCACCGGTTGGGCGGTCAGGACACTCTGGCCGAAATCGCCGGTGAGCACCTTTTGCACATAGATGAGGAACTGCTGCCAGAGCGGCAGGTCGAGCCCCATCTCGATGCGCGCCCGCTCGTAGACGGCGGCCGATGCCCGGTCGCCGACGGCGGCCAGCACCGGGTCGATCGGCACCACCCGGCCGATCAGGAAGGTGACGAGCAGGAGGCCGAAGAAGGTGAGCGCCAGGGTGGCCGCCAGCTTCACCAGCGCATTGGCATGCCCGAGCACGGCTGGCGGCCGCAGGCGGCGTCAGTTCTTGGTGATCTGCCAGTAGCGGTTGTCGTCGAAGCTGGGACCCCAGATCGTCCCCTCGACATTGGTTCGCTCGGCGATCGTCTCGATGTCCTGGAACATGATGACGAAGGGCGAGGTCTCCTGGTGCAGCTTTTGGATCTCGATATACATCGCCGCCCGCTCGGCGGCATCACGCTCGAGCACCGCCGCGTCGGCCATCGCCGTCATCTCCGGAATGTCCCAGGCATTGCGCCAGGCCAAGGGCTTGGACTGGGCGTCGTCGGAATTGTCCGGATTGCGGGCGAAGGTGTCGGCGTTGGTGTGCGGGTCCTGATAGTCCGGGCCCCAGCGGCCGATATAGATGTCGTGGTTGCGCGCCCGGTATTTGGTCAGCGTCTGCGCCCCGTCGCCCGGGATCAGCTCGAGCTCGATCCCGGCCTCGGCCCAGACCGCCTGGATTGCCTGCGCCATCTCGGTCACCGGCGAGATGCTGCGCACGTCCATCGTCACGCTGAACCCGTCCGGCAGCCCGGCTTCGGCCAAGAGCTCCTTGGCGCGCTCGACATCGAGCGAGAACGGCGTCTCCTCGAGCGCACCCAAAAAGCCCTTGGGCAGGAAGGCCTGATGCACCTCGGCCGCGCCTTTCAGCACCGTATCCGCGAGTTCCTGGTAGGGCACGAGATATTTCAGCGCCTGGCGCACCTCGGGCTTGGCCAGGTATTCGTTCTTCTGGTTGAGCCCGAGATAGTAGAGCGCCCCCTTGGGCACCGCCTTGACCTCGATATCCGCATTGCCCTCGAGCGCCGCCACCTGATCTGGCCCGAGATTACGGGCGACGTCGATGTCGCCCTGCTCGAGCAGCAGCTGCTGCGTCGCCGCCTCGGCGATGTGCCGGGTGATCACCCGGGTCATCGCCGGCGCGCCCTTCCAGTAGTCGGGATTGCTATCCAGCGTCAGGCTCTCGTTCGGCCGCCAGGCGCGCAGGCTGAAGGGCCCGGAGCCCGCCGAGTTGGTCTTGAGCCAGGCATAGCCGAGATCACCGTCGACCTCGTTGGCCATCACCAGTTCCTTGTCGACGACCGAACCGACGCCGGCGGTCAGACAATAGAGGAAGAAGGTCGGCGCATAGGCCTGGTCGACCTCGATCGTGACCTCCAAGGGCCCCGTGGCCCTGATCTTCTCCTCGACATTGTCGGCCGAGAAACCGAACTGCGTCAGAATGAAGGCCGGCGACATATCCAGCTCGACCACCCGCCTGAGCGAGAACGCCACGTCCTCGGCGGTCAGCGGGTTGCCCGAGTGAAAAGTGATCCCGTCCCGGATCTGGAAGACATAGGTCTTGCCGTCCTCGGAGATCTCCCAGCTCTCGGCCACGTGCCCCTGAATGTCCTCGACGTCGTCGACGGGATAGGTGATCAGCCGGTCGTAGACCTGTGCACCGTACTCGGCACCCGAGAACTCGAAGATCTCGGCCGGATCGAGGCTGATGATGTCGTCGATCGTCATGGCCTGGACGAACGCGTCCGGCGGCGTCGCGGCCAGGGATCGATCGGCAGGCGCTATCGAGACGAGTGCTGCGCCCAGCAGCAATGTCAGGGTCAGATGTCTCACGTGGCTATCTCCTCGCCAGCGGCGCCTCGGTTTGCTCGCTCGGCACCGGTACTGCAGCGAGCGTGGAACAAACCCGGCTGCAACGCAACGGCCTATTCTCGATGCCGCGGTGCCGATCGCCATGGACGCCGCCCGGCTGGGGCTCAGTCGTTCAGCCGTTCCTGCAGGCGGCGGGTTTCCTCGGGCCACTGGCTCTTGATGTGGGCGAGGATGGCGAGAATTTCGGCGTCGTCGAGACTGTCGGCGAAGGCCGGCATGGTGCTCTGGTAGCCGGCTGGCGCGAACGGCTCGATGCCGTGCCGGGTCATGGCAAAAAGGTCGGCGTCCGAGTGGTGCCAGGTGTGGCCGCTCGCATCGTGCGGTGGTGCCGGGAGCGTGCCGTCGGCGCGGCGCACCCGCCAGTCCGGCTCGCCTTCCAGTTCCGCGCCGTGGCAGGCAGCGCAGTGCTCGGCATAGAGCGCCGCACCTTCCGCCAGGACGGCTGGGTCGTCCGTCGTGATCCGCAACGGGCGGGCTTGATCGACGAAGGACCAGGCCGCGGCAGCGCCCAGCACGGCCAGGGCGACGGCCCCAGACCCGAGGAGGATGGCGCGGCGGGATGGCATCGAGCTGGTCATGAATGGCTCCGGAGGGCCCTGGCCGGGCGGTGCCAGCGCGGCGCCGCCCGGCCAGGTGCCCGGTCAGTCGTGGCCGTGGCCGTGCGAAGCGTCGGTTGCGCCCTCGCCTGCCGGGACTCTGGCGGCGAGCCAGGCCTCGAGCTCGGCGATCTCGCGCGTCTGGGCCTCGATGATCAGCTCGGCCAGGGCGCGCATCTCGGGGTCGGCGCCGTGCTGGAGCACGATCTCGGCCATCTCGATGGCGGCCACGTGATGCGGGATCATGCCCCGGGCGAAGTCGATATCGGCGTCGCCCGAATAGGCCATGCTCGCCATGGCTTCGTGCATGCGCGCCATGGCGGTCATCGAGGCCTGGACAGCGGGATCGTGAGCGTCGCCCGCCCCGTGATCATGGCTCTCCTGGGCGAGGCTAGGGGTGGCGAGGAGGGCGAGAAGCCCGAGGGACGCAAGGGTTAGGCGTAAGGACATGCGGTGCATGGTTCAGCTCCGTTCGATGGATGATGCGGCGGCGCGACAGCGCTAGGCGCGCGGCGGGCGGAGCGGACCCGATGGGTAGAGACGGCGCAGCCTGCGGTCGTGGGTCGAACGCTGGATCGCTGGCACCGAGCGCGCGGCAGGTGCAGTGCCCGGCACCACCATGGCCGAAGCACAACCGAAGCAGCAGCGAAGAGCGCAGCCCACCGCCTCGCCATCCGCTGTTCCGGGTACCTCGTCGGCGATCGTCGGTGCCCCCTGCCCGTGGCTCGTATGGGCGGCGCACGGGTTATCCGGCCCCTGCTCGGCATGGGCGTGGGACGTGGCAGGCGGCCAAGACATGCCGAGAACGAGGGCAACGGTGATGGCTGCGATGAACGCTCGCCACGCCGCTGACCCTGATCGATGTCCCGCCCGCATGGCAGCGATCTGGCGGGGGCGGGTGGCCATCGTCAAGTCCGCTTCGACCACAAGAGCGTGATCCCGCCGACCAGCGGGCCCAGGGCCATCACCAGAAAGGCCATTGTCCAGGCGGTCGTGCCGCTGCCGAAGCCGTCGAGCACGGCGCCCACGGCCAAGGGGCTGATCAGCGCCATGAAGGCGGCGAAGAAGGTCTGGGTCGCGATCGCCGCACCCCGCCGCTCGGCCGGGGTGGACTGGATAGTGCCCACCAGAATGGCCGAATTGTCGGCCATCAAGAGTGCGCCGTAAACCAAAGCCAGGGCGGCGATCAGGATGAAGCTCAGCCCAGCGGCAAGCCCGACCAGCACACCCATCAGTGCTGCTGCGAGCATCAGGCCGGCGGTGCCGCGACGGCGGTCGGTGCGCGCGGCCAGCTCGTTGCCCAGCAGGCCCGCAGGCAGCCCGGCCAGGATCAGAACCGTGGCGATGGCGCTCACCAGCACGGTGCCGCCGGCCATGCCGGTCTCGAGCGCGGCGAAGGTCAAGAACGCCACGATCCAGGTGCGAAAGGCGAACATCTCCCAGGAGTGGGCGGCATAGGCCGCGATATAGCGCATGGTCGGCCGGTCGCGCAGCACGGCCCCGATCCGGGTCGCCATGCTGCCACTGCCGTGGGATTGACCCGGGTGCCTAGCCGGCAGGGTTGCCATCAGGGCGGCGGCCAGCAGGGCCGAGATGCCGGTGGCGGCGAAGGCGGCGGGCCAGCCGATGGCCGCAGTCAGGAGGCCGGCGACGAACAGCGAAGTCGCCGAAGCGAGCGAGAAGGTGGCGCTGTAGAAAGCCTGCGGACGGCCGCTGATCTGCGCTTCGGGCAGCCGGTCGGTCAGCGCCTTGAGCCCCGGCATGTAGCTGCCGGCGATGGCGATGCCGGTCAAGAGCCGCCAGAAGAACGCGGACCAGAAGCCGGTGGCGAAAAGCGCGAAGCCGAGCCCGCCGATGCCACCAAGGAGGCAAGCCAAAATGACGATCCGCCGTGCGTCGAGGCGGTCGGTCAAGGCCACCAGAACCGGGGCGGTGAGCGCGTAGCCGACATAGGAGGCACCGCCGATCCAGGCGGCCTGGGTGTTGGTGAGTTGCCAATCGACTATGAAGACGGGGATCAACGCCTGAAAGGTGAGCGAGCCGGTCATCGCCAGCATCTGCACGAGGCAGAGCAGCAGGGTCAGGCGGAGCGGCGTCAGCATTGCGCGCGGAATGGGGGCGATGCCATAAGAAGCACCGACACCATCTCGGACCCGGACCTGCGAACAGCGCCGTTCCCGGTTGATTGGCGCGGAGAAGTACAATGGCCAAGCAATTGCTGCATCTCGTTTTCGGTGGCGAGCTCGTCGATCCCAAGGGGACCGAGTTCGCCGATCTCTCCAAGCTCGATATCGTCGGCATGTACCCCAATTACGCCGAGGCCGAACAAGCCTGGCGGGCCAAGGCGCAGGCCACGGTCGACAATGCGCAGATGCGCTATTTCATCGTTCACCTGCACCGACTTCTGGACCCCGAGAACCCGTCCCGGAGTCAGTGAACCAACCGGTTCGGCGACAGCGCTGGTAAAAGGTGGGCCAGCACCTCGGGCGGCGCCTCACCACGAACCAGCCGGCTGGCGAGCAGCGCCATGGCGGGTGCCGTCTGAATGCCGTAACCGCCCTGCCCCGCCAGCCAGAAGAAGCCGTCGGCGCGCGGATCGAAGCCGAGAACTGGGGTCTTGTCGGGGGCGAAGGTGCGCAGACCCGCCCAGCTGTGCTCGATGCGCCGCACGTTCAGCGGGATCGCGCGCTCGATCCGGTCGACGGCGATGGCGATGTCGAGCTCTTCCGGTTGGACGTCGTGCGGGGTCGTAGGCGTCTCGTCGGCGGGTGAGCAGAAGAGCTTGCCGGCCTCCGGGCGGAAGTAGAACTCTTCGTCGATGTCGTCGACCAGGGGCCAGCCGCTGACGTCGAAGCCCGCGGGTCCGGTCACGATCAGGGCGGTGCGGCGCTTGGGCACGAGACCCAGCAGCCCGAGTCCGGCTGTCTCGGCCAGCCGGTCGGCCCAGGCCCCGGCCGCATCGACCACGACCCCGGCGCTGATCTGGTGCGCGCCCGCCGTCACCTGCCAGGCGGCATCGATACCCACGATCTCGCGCACAGCGGCATTGACCAGCAGCTCGCCGCCGCGCGCTTTGAAGCCCTTGAGATAGCCCTGGAAGAGCGCGTCGACGTCCATGTCCCGGGCCCCCGGATCGAAGATGGCGGCGGCCGCATAGTCCGGACGCAGCGCCGGCACCATGGCCAGAATCTCGTCGGGCTCGAGCCGGCGGGCCGCCGGGACGTGGCGGTGCAGGCGCTCGAGGGTCGGGGCCAGGCGCTCCAGTTGGTCCGGGCGAACCAAGCTCAAGGCACCGCGCGGCTTCACCAGCGGCACCGTCGCGAAGCCCTCGGGCGGCTGCTCGAGAAAGGCCTCGCTGGCGGCGGTGAGGTCACGGATGACCTCGTTGCCGTAGCCCTTGAGATAGACCGCGGCCGAGCGCCCCGTCGTGTGGTAGCCCGGACGATCCTCGGCCTCGAGCAGGATGACCCGAGCCTCTCGGGCCAGCTCGTAGGCCACCCCGGCTCCGGCGATTCCGGCCCCTATCACAACGACGTCGGCGGACAACATGATCGAATCCTCGAGGTGGCGCTCAGCAGCAGCCGAGCTCGGCGAAGGAAAGAAAGCGGACGGGGTCGCCCGGGCGGATGCTGGTGGTGGCCGGTGCCACCTCGACGAGCCCGTCGGCATCGGTGAGCGAGGTCAGGATGCCGGAGCCCTGGCGGCGGATCAGCAGGGCCTCGGGCCCTTCCGCCGCTTGGCGCAAGCAGGCGCGGAGCAGCTCGGTGCGACCCGCTTTTTTGTCGAGAGTGAAGGCCGCGGGCACGATGAACGCCCGAGGCTCGAGCCAGGCGGCGCCAGCGAGCCTGGCGATCACCGGTCGGGCGAAGCGCAGGAAGCAGACCGCGGCGGCCACGGGATTGCCCGGCAGGCCGATGGTCACGGCATCGCACAGCCGACCGAAGGCCAGGGGACGGCCGGGCTTCATCGCGATCTGCCAGAACTCGAGCCGACCGTGCCGCTCGACCGTTCGCACCACGTGGTCTTCGAGGCCCCTCGATGCCCCGCCCGAGGTGAGCACGACATCGTGGCTGGCTGCCGCCCCGAGGATCGCGGCCTCCACCGCCTCGGCAGAATCCGCGAGGATGCCGAAATCGTCGACCGTGACCGGCAGCCGGCGCAGAAGTGCCTGCAGCATGTAGCGGTTGGCGTCGTAGATGCCGCCGGCCGTCAGGCTCTGCCCCGGCTCGGTGAGTTCGTCGCCGCTCGAGAGCAAGGCCACCCGCAGCCGGCGAAAGACCGAGAGCTCGGCGAGGCCGAGTTCGGCAGCGACCCCGATATGCAGCGGCTGGAGCACGAGCCCCGACGCGAACAGCGACTGCCCGCAGCCGACATCCTCGCCGGCGAGCCTTCGGTTGCTGCCCGCGCGCAAGTGGCCGGACAAGGTGACGCTGTCCGCGTCGACCACGACCTCCTCGTTCATCGCGACCGTATCGCAGCCGGCCGGTATCACCGCACCGGTGAGCACCTGCATCGCCTGACCGGGTGGGACGGCCGTTGTCGCCGGATGGCCGGCCGCGGCTCGGCCCGGCGCCAAAGCGAGCCGGGTCGGACCATCCGCTGACTGGCTCGCTGCGGCGAAGGCGAAACCGTCGACGGCGGCGTTGTCGAAAGCCGGCACCGGGCGTGGGCTGATCAGGGGTGCCGCCAGCACCCGCCCCACGGCCTCGCCCAGGGGCACGGTCTCGGTGCCGACGATCGGGCGCATCCGCTGCCGCAGGCGATCGAGCGCGGCGGCCACCGAGATGTGGCCACGGCTGAAATCGAAACAGTCGAGGGGGAGATCCTGGTTCAGGGCTCGATCTTTCGGGCATGGTCGAGGACCACAGTGGCCAGTGCCGCGATGTCGTCCAAGTGGATGACCGGAACGGCCAGATCGGGAAGGTCCACGTCGGCTGCGACCGCGACGACGTCGGGGTCCGTGCGAGCGATCAGCTCGGTGCCACGCTCGCCCCGATGCACCTCGATCTTGGGCAGGCTGGTGCCCTTGAAGCCCTCGACGATGACGAGGTCGACAGCGGCGAGCTTGGCCAGCAGCTCGGGCAATGGCGGCTCGGCCGCCTCGCGGAGCTCGTGCATCAGGATCCACCGCCTGGACGTCGCGAGCACCACTTCCTTGGCGCCCGCCTCGCGGTGCCGCCAGCTGTCCTTGCCCGGACGGTCGAGATCGATGCTGTGATGGGCGTGTTTGATGGTCGAAACCGCCAGTCCCTGGCGGGTGAGGTGCTCGACCAGCCGGACGACCAGCGTCGTCTTGCCATTGTTCTTCCAGCCGACAACACTTATGACGCGCATGACACCTCGGATCGGGCCCTGCTGAGCGCGGGTCGCTCCTGCGAGCGCCGATCTAGCATGCCGGTCCTCCGTCGACCACACCGTGCCACGACAATCGAGACACCGGCGACCACAGCGTCGCGCGTCCAAAGAGGCCATGAAAGCGCCAATCGAACTCGATACCCGCGGGCTCAACTGCCCGCTGCCGGTCCTCAAGGCGCAGAAGGCCATTCGCTCCATGGCCGCCGGCGAGCGACTGCTGGTGCTGGCGACCGACCCGAAGGCGCCGAGCGACTTCGAGCAGTTTTGCGAGGCCGCCGGCCACGCCCTGGTCGAAAGCACCGAACATCGGGATCATTTTGCGGTCGTGATCGAAAAGCGTGGCTGACCAACTGTCACTCGAGCCGCCCGGCTGGGCCGAAGGCGTTCTCGTCGTCGGCGATCTGCACGGCCATCCAGACCTCTTTCGGGCTCTGATCGCCCTCGCCGAGGAGGAGAACCGCTTCATCGTGTCGCTCGGTGACCTGGTCGATCGCGGCACCGACAACGCCGGCACCGTGCGGCAGATGCTGGCGTTGCTCCGGGCGGGCCGTGGCCTCTTCATCCGCGGTAATCACGACGACAAGCTCTTTCGGACGCTCAAGGGCAATCCGACGATCGTCGACAGCGATCTCGCCGTCACCATCGAGCAGCTGGATGCAGCGGCTGACGGCACGGCGCTGAAGAAGGGTTTCTTCGACGCCTACCGTGCCGCCCCTTATCTCGTGCGCGTCGGTGACACCATAATGGTGCACGGCGGCTTTGCGCCGGCGATGCTCAAGAGCAAGAGCCTGCCCAAAAAGCTCGAGGCACTTGCCCTCTACGGCGAGGCCTCGCCGAGCGAGACGCGCAAGAAGCCGATCCGCACCTATCGTTGGCTCGACTCCGTGCCGAAGCAGACGACAGTGGTCATCGGCCATCATCCGATCAGCGACGACACGATTCTGGTCCGCGAGAACGAGGTCGGCGGCCAGTTGATTCATCTCGATTGTGGAGCCGGCAAGGGGCGCGGCCTAGCGGGATTGCGGTTGAGCCGGCAAGGCGGACTGCAGGAGGCGTGCCGGGCCAGCCGCCGCGACGGCGTCGTGGTGGTCGAAGCAACCGCGCTGACAAGCTATTCGGCCGTTGCAGCGAACGAATAAATAGGATATTAAACCTTTCATCCACCGCAGAATCGGGTGCAAGGTTGCGCTTCTATCTCTTTTTTCCTGTTCTTCCCTTGGTTGTCGGCCTGCTCGCTTGGGTTCATTACGAGACCGAGACCACGGTCACGGTCGTGATCCTGGAAAGTCTCGATGCCGGGACAGCGGGTGAAGTGCTGCCGATATTCGAGGCGGAGCTCACCGCCCACCTGGCCCTCGACCAGCGTCGGGCTCGCTTCGCGCACCTCCACGTCATTCCGAGCACGGCGCCGACCTTACCGGGCCTGGAGCAATTGGCGACCGCCGATCTCGTCGTCAGCTTCGGCACGGCGGCGGCCGAGCACGGCAGTCGCGTGCTGCGGGGTGCCGCCACGCCGCACCTTTTCGCCTACCTGCCGCGCGACCACGCGCTGTCGCTCACCGATGCCGCGACCGGCGAGGGTCGGGCGCCGACGACCGGCATTACCGGCCAGTTGCCCAGAGGGGCGGCCTTCGCCATCGCCGCACAGCTGCTCGCCAGCCGTGACGCACCACCACTGCGGATCGGGATCCTACACCAGACGAACCACCCCAGCCGGCCCCGGACCCAGCGACTGTTGGCGGAAGTCGCGAACGCGCCCGGTTTCGTCGCAGTGCCGTTCACTCTGCCAGCGGACGCCGATACCCCGGCACTGCTCGCGAGCGTGGCGGCTGCGGCAGCGGAGGCGGCCCGGCGCGAGCTGCCCGTCGACGCCTTCTGGCTGGCGCTTGATGCTGCGGCCCCCCTCGATCTTCTGGTCCGGGCGATCGAGCGGCGAACCGGCCGGCCGGTCGTCTATGCGCCGAGCGAGGCCGCGGTTGCTGCTGGTGCCTTGATGTCACTGGCACCAGAGCCGCGCAGCACGGCGCGGGAAGCAGCATTGTTGGCCAAGCGGCTGCTCGATGGGGCGACCCCGGCCGATATCCCGGTGCGCGCGCCGCACCGGGTCGATTTCTCACTCAACCTCGAGACCGCGGATGCGCTCGGCATCGTGCCGAGCCACGAGTTGATGGAACTCGCCCGCGGCCGATTGTTCAGGTGAAATGAAGGCGATGCGTCTGCGCGGCAAGCTGCTCATCGTGCTCCTGCCGGTCGTGCTCGCTGGCCTCACCCTGCAATGGATGGTCAGCAGCTACACCCAAGATCGGCAAATGACCGGCCAGCGCGCCGCCCTTCTGGCGCATCTGTTGGACAACGCGGCGCTGCGGATGATCGACGAGCGGCACCGCGTGCTGACCACCTACGGTCTCGACGATCTCGCGATCTATGTCGAGCGCTACCAGGCGGGCGTGCTCCAGGACTTGGCCGAGCTCGCGCTGCGGGCGGACGTGCTGCTGATCGTCCAGGATGCGCATGGCAACGTCCTGGAGCCGCCCACGGTCGGGCCCCGCGACATGCTTCGCCTCGCCGAGCACTTGACCAACGGCCACAGCAGCACCGTGCTCCAGCTCGTGGGCCAGCCGCATCTGGTGGTCGCCCGGAGCTTTGCGGCCTGGGGCTGGACGGTCGTCGCGGCCTACCCGCTCGCTGCCGTCAAGGACGCCATCCGCCGGGTCAATCTGGCGATCACCGCGAGTCTGGTGATCGCCGGGCTCGGCATCGCACTCAGCCTCTTCGTCGGCGTCGACCGTCTGGTCATCGGCCCGGTGCGGCAGCTCGAGGCCAAGCTGCGGGCCTTCGCCGACGGCCAGCGCCTGCCCGACCTGCGCCTCGAGGGCACCGACGAGATCGCCGAGCTCGCCGCCGAGATGGATGCGATGGCCAACGGAATCGTCGCCTACACGGCCGAGCTCGAGCGCTCGAACATCGAACTAGACAGCTTCGCCGCCACGGTCGGTCACGACCTGCGCACGCCGCTTCGGGCGATCGACACGATCGCCGGCTGGCTCGCCGTCGATGCCGGACCGTTGCCGGATGTGGCGCTCGATCATCTGTCGCGGCTCAAGGACCAGGTCGCGCGGATGGACACGATGTTGAAGGACCTGCTGCACTACGCCCAAGCCAGCCAGGTGACCGGCCCGCTCGGCCCCTGCGACATCCGTGCCCTGGTCACAGAGCAGTTGCAGCTGCTCGCCCCCGAGCGCGAGGTGAAGCTGCGGCTCGAAGGCGAGTTGCCGATCCTGATCACGCCGGAGCCACCCTTGGCCCTCGTCTTGCGCAATTTGATCGGCAATGCGATCGAGCATCACGACAAAGACGTCATCAACCTCGAGATCCGGGTCGCGCTGCACGGCCGCCGCGTGATCTTTCGCATCGGCGATGACGGCCCCGGCATCACACCGGCCGAGCAGGTGCGTATTTTCAGGCTGTTCAGCAACCGGCCCGGGGGCGGCGGCAACCAGGCGAAGGCCGGCGGTGGCGGCATCGGCCTCGCGCTCGTCCGGCGGATCGTCCAGCGGCTCGGTGGGACGATGGAGGTCGAGAGCGACGGCGTCGGCCGGGGCACCACCATCGTCTTCGATTGGCCGCTCAATTGCGCCCTCCTGCCGACGCTGGCCGGGCCGGGTATCCGCCTGCCGGCCCCCCTGGCAGCGCCCCTGGCTTCCGGCGCCTGACACGGCTATGACCCTGCGGAACCACTTCTGCAGGATGGGACATGGGCGCGATACGCGAGGTGATCGAGCGGCTGGAGCTTTCCGGCATCAGCAAGGTGGCGATGGGCGCGCTCGGCGATCCCGAGGTCATTCCGCTCTGGTTCGGCGAAAGCGACATCGTCACGCCGGCCTTCATCCGCGACGCGGCGAAGGCGGCGATCGATCGGGGCGAGACCTTCTACTCCTATTCGCGCGGCACGGTGGCGCTACGGGATGGCCTGAAGGTCTATTTGGACCGGCTCTACGGCGTCGATGTCCACCCCGACCGGATCTCGGTCGCGGGCTCGACCATGCTCTCGGTGGTCGTCGCCTGCGAGTGCCTCTTGACCGAGGGCGACGAGATCGTCCTGATCGGGCCCTATTGGCCGAATGTGCGGGTCGCCGCCCAGCTCATGGGGGCGAGTCACGTCGACGTCCGCCTGCGCGACGGTGGTGAGCGCTGGGAGCTCGATCTCCACGACGTCGAGGCCGCGATCACACCCCGAACCAAGGCCGTCTACGTCAACACGCCGTCCAATCCGACAGGCTGGATCATGCGCGAGGACGAGGGCAAAGCGCTGCTCGATCTCTGCCGCCGGCACGGCCTCGGCCTGATCGCCGACGAGGTCTATCACCGCAACGTCTTCACCGGCCGCGATCCGGCGCCGTCCTTCCTGGAGATGGCTGCCGAGGACGAACCGGTCTTCGTCCTCAACGGCTTTTCCAAGGCCTGGGCGATGACCGGCTGGCGGCTGGGGTGGATGGTGACGCCCAAGCATCTGGCGGAGCCGATGGCGGTGCTGGCCGAGTGCAACAACACCGGGGCCACGGTCTTTGCCCAATCGGGCGGGCTCACGGCGCTGCAACAGGGCGAGGACTTCGTCGCCTCCTTCGTGGCCCGCACCCGGGCCAATCGCGATATCGTGATGGAGCTGATCGGCAGCCATCCGAAGGTGCATTTGTCCGAACCCGAAGGTGCCTTCTATGCGTTCCCGAAGATCGACGGGCTCACCGACAGCCTCGCCTTCTGCAGGCGAGCCCTGCACGAGGCCAAGGTCGGCATCGCCGCCGGCTACACGTTCGGCGCGGAGAACGAGGGCCACATCCGGATCTGCTTCGCAATCGAGGGCGAGCGCCTACGCACGGCGCTCCTCAGGCTGCGCGGCCTCCTCGACAAGCTTTGAGAGTCGCTCGGCTTCGCTGAGGTCGTCCGGGCGGTTGACGTTGAAGAACGGGTCGAAGGGCTCGGCCGGAAAATCGACCACGGCGACGGCGTAGCGGCCGGCGAACCGGTCGATCTTGCGCTCGTCCTCCTCGACCAGGGCGATTCTCAGCGCCTCTGCCAAGGACAGATGCCAGAGCCCGAAGACCGGATGGGTTCTGCCGCCCGAGGCTGCGAACGCGACCTCGGCGCCCTGCACTTCGGCAGCTTCCGTCAGGCGGGCGACCAGATCCTCGGGAAAGAAGGGCGTATCGGTGGCAGCGGTAACCAGCCATTCTGCCTCGGGCACCGCGTCCCTGGCCCAGACCATGCCGGTCAGAACGCCGGCGAGCGGCCCCGCGAAGCCCTCGACGATGTCGGCCACGACCGGCCGACCGAAACCCCGAAAGCGCTCGGGGTCACCATTGGCATTGATGGCGAATGCTGTGACTTGGGGCTCGAGCCTGGCGATGGCATGGGCCAGCATCGGCCGGCCTTCGAGCGGCAACAGGCACTTGTCGCCGCCGCCCATCCGCCGGGCCAGGCCGCCGGCGAGCAGCAAGCCGGCAACCGCGAGCTCGGGCCGCTTGATCTCAGGCATCGGCGTCCGCCGCCTTGCGCCGATGCTTGGGCGCCTCCTCAGCCACGGCCGAAAGGTCGGCGTCGAAGACGATGCGCTCGGCCCCCGAGAGTGCCAGGAACCGCCGGCCTCGGGCCCGGCCGATCAGGGTGAGCCCGGCCTGCCGCGCCAGATCGACGCCCCAGGCGGTGAAGCCCGAGCGGGAGACGAGGATCGGGATGCCCATCTGCACCGTCTTGATCACCATCTCGGAGGTCAGCCGGCCGGTCGTATAGAAGATCTTGCCGTCGGGCTCGAGCTTATGCTGGAACATGTATCCGGCGATCTTGTCCACCGCATTGTGCCGGCCGACATCCTCCATGTAGAGCAGGACGTCCGGCCCCTCGCAGAGCGCGCAGCCGTGAATGGCGCCGGCCTCGAGGTAGAGCGACGGGCAGGTGTTGATGGTCTTCGTCAAGGCGTAGAGCCAGGATGTCCTGAGCACGGCGGCTTCTGGCAAGGTGATCTGCTCGAAGGTTTCCATCAGATCACCGAAGACGGTGCCCTGCGCGCAGCCCGAGGTCCGGACCTTCTTCTTCAGCTTCTCTTCGTAGTCCGTCGCCCGTTCGGTGCGGACGACCACGACGTCCAGATCCTCGTCGTGCTCGATCGCAGTGACCCGATCGTCCGGCCGGAGCATGTTCTGGTTCAAGAGGTAGCCCAGGGCCAGATAGTCCGGGTGGTCGCCGATCGTCATCATGGTGACGATCTCCTGGCCGTTGAGAAAAAGGGTCAAGGGGCGCTCGTGGACGACCGAGGCTGTCGCCTCACGCCCCTCGTGATCGATCCCCGTCACCCGCCGGGTGAGGCGCGGATCCGCGGGATCGGGCAGGATCAGGCTGCGTGCCAATCCAGAGACTGGGCTGGGAACTGGGCTGGGAGCTGGGCTGGGATCTGGGCTGGGCTCGGGACTGGCCATCGCGGTGGTCGCTCCTACAACACTGCTCGGCCGACGAGACTAGGCAAATGCCCGAGACTTGCAATGCCGGGCCGGGCTTGCGACTTCCTCGGGCGCAAAACCGCCGTGACCCAGCCAGTCAGAAGGATCGATGGCCAGACGCCTGCGTCCCCCAGAAGGCCCGCGTGCCAAGCCGCGGCGATCGGCCGAGCCGGCAGCACCGCAACGGCGACCGCTGCGCTGGCTGTTGCGCCTGGTGCCGTCCTTGATCGTCGGCGGCTTCGTCGTCTGGGTCGGGCTCTTCATCCTCTATGCCCCGGATCTGCCCGACACGGATGCCCTCTTCGCCGATGCCGAGCAGGCCAGGGTCACGCTGATCGCGGCCGACGGCAGTGTCTTTGCCGAGCGCGGCTCGAGCGGCACGGCCTATGTTCGCCTGGGCGAGGTCAGCCCGATCCTGCGTGATGCGGTGATCGCCACCGAGGACCGGCGCTTCTACAGCCATTTCGGCCTCGATCTCCGGGGCACGCTGCGCGCCCTCCTCAGCAATCTCCAGGCCGGTGGCGTGGTCGCCGGGGGCAGCACGCTGACCCAGCAACTGGCCAAGAACCTCTTCCTCACGCCGGAGCGGGCGCTGCGCCGCAAGATGGAGGAGCTGATCCTGGCGCTCTGGCTGGAGGCGCGGCTCTCCAAGGACGAGATCCTCGAGCTCTACCTCAACCGGGTCTATCTGGGGGCCGGCGCCTATGGCGTGGAGGCCGCTGCCCAGCGCTATTTCGGCAAGCCCGCGGCCCAGGTGGAGCTTGCCGAGGCAGCGCTCCTGGCCGGCCTGCTGCAGGCGCCGTCCCGCTATGCGCCGACGGGCGACCTCGAGCGGGCCAACCGCCGCGCGGCCACGGTGCTCAGGCTGATGGTCGAGACCGGCAAGATCACCGCCGAGGAGGCCGCCAGCGCCCGGGCTGCCCCCGCTGGCCTGGCCACCGCCGGCGGCTCGGAGATGGCCGGGCACTACGCCGACTGGGTCCTCGACGGGCTGACCGAGCATCTGGGCAAGCCCGAGAGGAGCTGGGTCGTGCGCACCACCCTCGACCAGCGCTTGCAGCGGGCAGCCGAACGGGCGGTGGCGCAGGAACTGGCCCCCTACCCAGGGATCGAGGCGGCGGTGGTCCTGCTCGACGGCAGCGGTGCCGTCAGGGCCATGGTCGGCGGGCGCAGCTACCGCACGGGGCGCTTCAACCGCGCCGCCTTCGGCCAGCGGCAGCCGGGCTCGGCCTTCAAGCCCTTCGTCTTTCTCGCGGCCCTCGAGGCCGGCTGGCAGCCCGGCGACCTGATCGAGGATGCGCCCTTCACCGTGGCCGGCTGGACGCCTGCCAACCCCGGCGGCCGCCATTTCGGCCGGATCACGCTGGAGGAGGCGCTGGCGCGCTCGATCAACACGGTCACCGTCAAGCTGAGCGAGGAGGTGGGCGTCGCCGAGGTCGCCGAGCGCGCCCGCCTGCTGGGCATCGCGAGCGCGCTCCGCCCGGTCCCGTCACTGGCGCTCGGCACCTCGGAGGTGACGCCCTTGGAGCTCACCGCCGCCTATCAGCCCTTCGCCACCGACGGCTGGCGGCGGCCGGTCTTCGGCGTCGAGCGGGTGAGCGACGCCGCGGCCCGCGTCCTCTACCAGCACCGCCCGACCGAGGTGCAGGTGGTCGCCCCGGTGATCGCCCGGCAGCTGCAGGGCATGCTGGCCAGTGTCGTCCGCACCGGCAGCGGCCGGGCAGCCGCCCTTGCCGACCGGCAGGCGATGGGCAAGACCGGCACGACACAAGGCAACCGCGATGCCTGGTTCGTCGGCTTCTCCGGCGAGATGGTGCTCGGCGTCTGGGTCGGCCGCGACGACAACCAGCCCATGCCCGGCATCACCGGCGCCGACCTCCCGGCCCGCATCTGGGCCCGGATCATGCGAGAAACTGCACCCCCCGACCTGATGGCCGGCCTCTCCCCGCCGCAGGCCAAGCCCACGACGCGGGAGCAGGGCGAGGCGGGCGAGGCCTATATCCTGCACGAGCTGAAACGCTGGCTCGACAGCTTCCTGGGCGCAACCAACTGACGGGGGACTGGCAACTGACGGGGGACTGGCAACTGACGGGGGACTGGCAACTGACAGGAAGCTCGGCGCGGGCAAAGCATGGCACCTCGCACGCCTCAGTCTCGCCACCACCATTCCGACCGCTCCAGCAACGACATCTTCATCATGATAGGCATTATCGCCTAATTCAGGTCTCCGGTCAACCCGGGCTCGGGTTCGTTCGGCATCTGCTGCCGGCGCCGAGCCGAGCGAGCATGGCTCAGCTTGGACATCGGGCGATCTCGGCGATCCAAGCGTCTGTCATTCAACAACTTTCGGCACTGCCTGCGACAAACAGTGCCCTCGGGTTCGTTCGCAAAAACTCGGGTTCGTTTGCCCGAGC
>JAABSG010000429.1 GCA_011390475.1 Geminicoccaceae bacterium
GAGCTCCTCGACGATGCAGGCGGAACTCGTGACGTCGTGGCGCCAGGTCGGCGGCTGGACGATGTAGTGCTCTGGACCGCCGTCGAGCGCGAAACCGAGGTCGAGCAAATGCTGCTCTATCGCCGCCTGCTCCAGCTGGATGCCGCCGAGCCGGGCGAGTTCCTTGACCGGGAAGGCCACCGGTTCTGGCTTGGCAGGCAGGGAGCCTGCAATCACCGGGTCGGCCGGCTCGCCGCCGCAGAGCTCCAGGATCAGCCGGGTCGCCAGCTCCATCCCGGGGACGACCATGGCCGGATCGAGACCGCGTTCGAAACGGGTCCGGGCGTCGCTCACCAGATCGAGCTTGCGGCCGGTCAGGGCCGTACGGATGGGATCGAAGAGGGCAACCTCCAGTAGGACGTCGGTCGTGGCCTCGGTGACCCCGGAATTCTCCCCACCCATGACGCCGCCCAGGCCGTGTGGGCCGTGCCGGTCGGCGATTACGGTCATGCCGTCGTCGAGCGCATACTCCTTGCCGTCGAGCGCCAGCAACTGCTCACCGGGCTTCGCGAAGCGGACGACCACGTCGCCGTCGAGCTTCGCCGCGTCGAAGACGTGGAGCGGGCGGTTGAGGTCGAACATCACGTAGTTGGTGATATCGACCAGGGCAGAGATCGGCCGAAGGCCAATGGCCTTCAAGCGACGCTGCATCCAGTCCGGGCTCGGTCCGTTCGTTACCCCACGGATCAGCCGACCGACGAAGATCGGACAGGCATGCGCCTGCTCCGGCGGAAAATCGAGGCGGATCGATGGCCCCTGGCCACCGCCGGGGACGGCGGCGAAGTCGCGCTCCTTCAGCCGACCGAGGCCAGCGGCGGCGAGCTCGCGGGCGATGCCCAGAACGCCGAAGCAATCGGCCCGGTCGGGGGTCAGCGCCACCTCGAACACCGGCCCCTCGAGTCCGAGGACCCGGGCCGCGGGCGTGCCGACGTGGGGCTCGCCCTCGAGCTCGATGATACCGTCGTGATCCTCGCCGATGCCGAGCTCGCGCGCCGAGCAGAGCATGCCCTGACTCTCGACGCCGCGTATCTTGCTCGCCGTCAGCACCACGCCAGTTGCGGGGATGGTGCTGCCGGTGGGCGCGAAGATGCCGAAGAGTCCGGTGCGCGCGTTGGGGGCCCCGCAAACCACCTGGACCTCGCCGCCGGCGGTCTCGACCCGGCAGAGCCGGAGCCGGTCGGCGTTGGGGTGCTGGACGGCCTCGATGACCCGGGCGACGGAGAAGGCCTCGAGTTCGCTCGTGCGGTCATGGAGGCCCTCGACCTCCAGGCCGAGACTGGTCAGCGTGGCGGCGATCTCGTCGACTGTGGCCGTGGTCTCGAGATGCTCCAGGAGCCAGGGAAGCGTGAACTTCATCGGGTCAGGCCCCCGAAGGTCGTTGGAATGTCCAAGGGCACGAAACCATAGTGGCGGAGCCAGGCGAGATCGGCCTCGAAGAACGGCCGGAGATCCGGCATGCCGTATTTCAACATGGCGATGCGGTCGATGCCCATGCCGAAGGCGAAGCCTTGCCACTCGGCGGGATCGAGGCCGACGGCGCGCAAGACATTGGGATGGACCATGCCGCAGCCGAGGATCTCGAGCCAGTCACTCCCCTCGCCCACCACGATCTCCTCCTTCGTCCGCCGGCAGCCGATATCCATTTCGGCCGAGGGCTCGGTGAAGGGGAAGAAGCTCGGGCGAAATCGGGCGGTGATGTCGTCGCGCTCGAAATAGGCCCGGACGAAATCGATCAGGCAGCCCTTGAGGTGCCCCATATGGGTTCGCCTGTCGATCACCAGCCCCTCGACCTGATGAAACATCGGCGTGTGAGTGGCGTCGCTGTCGCAGCGGTAGGTGCGGCCCGGGGCGATGATCCGATAGGGCGGCTTGTTCGCCATCATGTGGCGGACCTGGATGGTCGAGGTGTGGGTGCGCAGCAAGAGCGGCTTGCCGTCCTCCTCCGCCTCCAGAAAGAACGTGTCGTGCATTTCCCGCGCCGGGTGCTCGGGCGGGAAGTTGAGGGCCGTGAAGTTGTGGAAGTCGTTCTCGATGTCCGGGCCCTCGGCGACCGAAAAGCCCATGTCGGCGAAGATCGCGGTCAGTTCGTCGGTGACCCGGCTCACCGGGTGGATGCGGCCCTCTAGTCGCGGCCGGGCCGGCAGGGTGACGTCGATCCGCTCGGCCAGGAGCTGGGCGTGCAAGGCGGCATCGGCGAGCGTCGCCCGCCGGCCGGCCAGGGCCTCCTCGAGCCGGCGCTTGAGCTGGTTGAAGGCCTGGCCCGCCTTCGGCCGCTCCTCGGGCGGCAGGCCACTCACCCCTTTGACGAGTTCGGTCACCCGGCCCTTCTTGCCGAGCAGGCCCACCCTCAGCGTCTCCAGCCGCTCGAGGTCAGGTGCCGCTTCGATCTCG
>JAABSG010000430.1 GCA_011390475.1 Geminicoccaceae bacterium
GCCTCGGCCGGGGTTTCCTTGAGCACGGGCAGGAAGTAGCGGGAAAGGCGCATCAGGGTCTCGACTGGTGGGCGAAAGCTGGCCGGGTGATCGCACGGTTTGCCTTGCCGTGCAACGGCGGTCCCGGCGATGCGGCCGTCCGGCACCACAGGATTGTGAGCGAAGGCGACTTGCGCTCGAGGGGCGTTAAGCTCGACACTCGCCCCGCAATTTACCAGCGCGCGGGAGGCGTCATGTCGGAACGAGTTGGCGGGGCGACGGCCACCGATGCCGGGCAGGCCAGCGGCGATGCGATTGCGATCAAGCAGATTGAGCTCGCGGATCTCGAGAAGGTTCTGGCAAAGGGGCTCGACGACTTTCGGGCGATCCCGACCCACGCCTTCTTTGTCGGGATCATCTATGCGGTGCTCGGCCTCGTGATCATCCGTTGGAGCTTCCACTACAGCCTACTGCCGCTGATTTTTCCCTTGATCGGCGGCTTTGCCCTACTCGGCCCGTTCGCGGCGCTGGGACTCTACGAACTCAGCCGGCGGCGCGAGGCCGGCCAGGAGGCGCGATTCTGGCACATGCTCGCGGTCCGTCATGCGCCGAACCGTGGTGCCATTCTCAGGCTCGGCCTCGGCGTCGCCATGGTTTTTCTGGTCTGGCTCTGGGTCGCCCTCGGGCTCTACCGGGCGACCTTCGGGGACGACTCGCTCGCCCAAGGAGGGTTTCTCGCCGAGCTGTTCACGACGCGCCATGGCTGGACGTTGGTCGTCCTGGGCAACCTCATCGGTGGCCTGTTCGCGCTCGCCATCCTGGCCGGCACGGCGGTGGCTTTTCCGATGCTGGTCGATCGCCAGGTGGACGTGGCGACCGCGGTTGCCACCTCGCTTCGCGTGTTCGCCGCCAATCCGCTGCCGATGCTCGCCTGGGGCGTGATCGTCGGCGCCGGGCTCTTCATCGGCGCCCTGCCTTTCCTGCTCGGCTTCCTCGTCGTCCTGCCGGTGCTCGGCCATGCGACCTGGCATCTCTATCGGCGGGTGGTCGAGTAGCTGGGGGAGGCTCATCCGCCCCACATCAGCTTTCATCGCCGATCGCGAGCAGCGAGGCGTTGCCGCCGGAAGCCGTGGTGTCGTTGGACACCGTCTTCTCGGTCAGGAAGCGGTGCAGGTAGTGGGGGGTGCCGGGGGCGGTGCTGCCGATGCCGTTGCCGCCCGGGGTCCAGGCGATGACCGGGCGGATCGGGCCGTCGGTGGCGGCGAGCGCCCGGGCCAGGCGGGTGGTGGTGGCGACAGGTGCGGCGATCGCGATGGCGTCGATCGCCGGGCTCGCCGCCAGGTCGTCGAGGGTGGCGTCGCCGCCGGGCAGGATGGCGCCCAGCACACCGTCCTCGAGGCCGGCGGCCTTGAAGCGGGCGACGACGCTGCGGGCCTCGGGGCCGATGACCAGGACACGGTTGCCGGTGACGAAGGCGGCGGCACTCTGGGCGGTCAGGATGTCGGGGTCGAGCGCAATGCAGGCGACGGTGCCGCGCCGTTCGAGGCCGAGCTCGTTGCGCTCGCCGGTCGGCCCCGGGAGCGGCTCGGGCGCCTCGAGCGCGTCACGCGCCTCGGCCGCGAAGAAGCGGAGATAGTCGGCGGCCGCACCCCCGGTCGAGACGGCCACCTGCTCGACGATCCGCGCCCGGGCCTCGAGGTCCGGCACGTCGCGGCGCAGCGCCTTGTGCACGGCACCTGCGACGGCGCCGAAGTCGATGGTGAGCTCGGCCAGCGACGGCTCGGGCTCGGGCGTGCCCTTCATGCCCACGAAACGGTGCAAGTAGTGGGGTCCGCCAGCCTTGGGGCCGGTGCCGGAGAGGCCCATGCCGCCGAAGGGTTGGATGCCGACGAGGGCCCCGATCTGGTTGCGGTTGACGTAGAGATTACCCGCCCGGGCACGTGCGCAGACGCGCTGCCAGGTCTCGTCGATCCGGGTGTGGACGCCCAGCGTCAGGCCGTAGCCGGTGGCGTTGATCTGGTCGATGACGGCGTCGAGCTGGTCGGCCTTGTAGCGGACGACGTGGAGGATCGGGCCGAAGACCTCGCTCTGCAGTTGGGCCAGGCTTTCGAGCTCGAAGGCGGCGGGGGCCACGAACGAGCCGCGGTTGGTGCCGGGGCCGGGCTTGATGGCCTTGATCAGCCGGGCCTCGCCGCGCATGCGTTTTTTGTGGCTATCCAGCATGGCCTTGGCTTCGTCGTCGATGACTGGCCCGATATCGGTCGCAAGGAAAGCCGGGTCGCCCACCATCAGCTCTTCCATGCCGCCCTCGATCATGGCCAGCATGCGGTCGGCGACGTCGGTCTGGAGGAAGAGGACGCGCAAGGCCGAGCAGCGCTGGCCGGCGCTCTGGAAGGCGCTGACCAGGACGTCGCGGGTCACCTGCTCGGGCAAGGC
>JAABSG010000431.1 GCA_011390475.1 Geminicoccaceae bacterium
CCTTGACCGTCAAGGCCTGGGTAACGGTCTCGGCGAGGCCCGCCGACTTCTTCGCCACAGCCCGGAAGTTGGCCCGCTGCAGCCGCCCCTGGCGGAGCTGGGCCAAGGCCGAGAGCCCGATGAAAAGCGGCAGGGCGCCCAGCGTCACCCAGCCCAAGAGCGGGCTGAAGAAGAAGATGGCGGCGATGAAGAGGCCGACGAAGGCGAAATCGACGAGCAGCAACGGCAGGTTGCCGGAGAGAAAGCTGCGCAACTGATCGAGCTGGCGCAGCCGCTCCATCAGCTGGCCCGCCGGCATCGCCTCGAAGACGCGATAGGGCAAGCGGAGCAGATGGTGGACCACCTCGCTCGAGAGGGCGAGGTCGAGCTTGGCACCGGTGTGGCTCACCACGTAGCCGCGCAAGCTGCGGAGCAGCAGCTCGAAGGCGAAGAGTGTGACCATGCCGATGGCGAGCACATCGAGCGTGCCCAAGGCCCCCTGGCCGATGACCTTGTTGTAGACGGTCATCATGAAGAGCGGCATGGCGAGGGCCAGCAGGTTGATGCAGACCGAGGCCACGCCGACCTCGAGAAAGACCGGGCGCAGCCGCTGCCAGATCGCCTGCCGCCAGAGGCTCTTGCCGTCGGCGGTGGCGGGCTGGCGCTGGCGGACCTGGAGGATGGTGCAGCCGAGCGCCGCTGCCGCCTTGACGGTGGTCGGGCTGGTGGCGCAGCCCTTGAGCGGATCGACCAGCATCAGGCGGCCCTTGACCCGAGAGCGGACCAGCCAGGCCTGCTGCTTGCCGGCCCGGGTCAGGATGAACGGTGGCTCCAGCTTGCGCAGCCGCTTGGCGGTTGCCGGCATGGTTTGCGCGTCGAGCCCGAGCCGCTCGGCGAGCCGGGTCAGGGTCGAGACGTCACTCTCGTCGCCGCCCTGGAGCAGCACCTGCAGCTCGGCCTCCGGCAGCGGTCGCTCGAGTTTGGCGCAAAGCTCGGCGAAACACTCGACCAGCGCCTGCCCCTTGGGGGCCGGGCCGATCGGCGGCTTGCCGAAGGCGGCGGAGAATCGCTGCAAGGGCTCAACCTCGGCTTGATAGTGATCGCCTGAAATTAGCGTATACTGCTAATCGCGATCCCGATCAACAACCTTTGGTTGATTTTAAACGTCTGCTCTTCAGCTCAGGGAACAGAGTAGCTCGGTCAGTCGAGGGCGAAGGCCAGGCATTTGAGATAGGCGGTCTCGGGCAGCGCCGGGTGGATCGGGTGGTCGGGCGCGGCCCCTGCCTGGTAGAGCAAGCGCGCGCCGCGGCCGGCCGCGCGAATGCCCGCCGTCACCTCCTCGGCGAAGGCCTCGGGCGAGACGTTGTGCGAGCAGCAGGCCATGACGAAAAACCCGGCCTCGCCGACCAGGCCCGAGGCGTCGCGGGCCAGCTTGCGGTAGCCGCGCAGGCCGACGGCCAGGTCCTTCTTCGCCCGAACGAAGGCCGGCGGATCGGCGATCACCAGGTCGAAGCGCGCCTTTTCTGCGGCGAGCGCCTCGATCACGGAAAAGACCTCGCCGACTTTGGTCGAGAAGCGATCGGCCACCCCCTGCTCGGCCGCGGACGCATCGGCCAGGGCCAGCATCGCTGCCGAGCGATCGACGGCGAGCGCCGATTTGGCACCTCGGGCGAGACAGGTGAGCGCGAAGCCGCCGGCATAAGAATAGAGATCCAGAACCTTGGCATCTTTGGCGAGCCTTGCCGCGAAGGCCCGGTTCATCGATTGATCGTAGTACCAGCCTGTCTTCTGCGCGGCTGCCGGATTGGTGACGAAGGCGAGGCCGTTCTCCTCGACCAGTACGCGCTCCGGCACCTCGCCCTTCAACACGCGAACTTCCTCGGCCAGCCCCTCCATCGAACGGCCCGGCGAATCGTTGCGCGCCAGGATAGTGGCGGGTGCCAAGACCGCCTCCAGCGCGGCGGTGATCTCGGCCTCCATCGCCACCATGCCGGCGGTGTTCAATTGCACGACCAAGAGATCGCCGTAGCGATCGACGACGAGGCCCGGCAGGCCGTCGCCCTCGGCGTGGACCAGCCGGTAGAACGGCCGCTCGTAGAGCCGCTCGCGCACCGCGAATGCCCTAGCGATCCGCCGCTGCAGGAAGGCCCGGTCGATCACCGCGTCCTTGTTGCGGCTCAACAGACGGGCCGCGATCAGCGAATGCGCGTTGAAATGCGCGACGCCCACGATCTTGCCGGTGGGCGCCATCAGCCGGACGACGCTGCCCGACGGCAGGGCCTTGGCCGCATCGTCCATCTTGAGCTCGTTGGAGAAGAGCCAGGGGGCGCCGGCCTTCTGCCGCCGATCATGGCCGCGGGCGATCTTGATCGTGGGGTAGCTCGTGGTGGTTTCGGTCATCGGGAGATTGGTCCA
>JAABSG010000432.1 GCA_011390475.1 Geminicoccaceae bacterium
GGGTCAACATCTTCGGCGGGTCCGGGACCGTCGTCGGCGTCGTCCTCGGCACCACGCTGGTCGATGTGATCGACAACAGCCTGACCCGCTGGGCCCTGGTCAGCGAATTCTGGCGGGATGCGCTCCTGGGCATGCTGATCCTGATCGCGGTCGCCGCCGACACCCTCATGACCCGCTCACTCGCCCGAGTCCGCCGCCGCCGGCATCTGGCAGCACCCACCGCAGCACCCGTGCCGGCGGCTTCGGGCACGCCGCAGCGCGCCCTCGGCAAGGAGGCCGGCTGATGGCTGGCGCCGCTCAGCGGCAGGCGCTGCACGGGCTCGCCCGGCTCGTGAAACTGCTGCGCAGTTGGGAGGGACTGCTGCTCTCGATCCTGGTCGTCACCATCGCCAGCAACGCGCTGATGTCGCCGATGTTCTTGACCATCGGCAACCAGATCAATCTCTTTCAGCTCTCGATCGAGAAGATCATCGTGGCCTTGATGATGACGCTGGTGATCGTCAACGGCGAGATTGATCTTTCGGTGGCCTCGATGATGGGTCTCGCCGCCTGCGCCTTCGGCTGGCTCTTCCAGGCGGGCGTGCCGGCCGAGCTCGCCATCCCGCTGGTCCTGGCATTGGGGCTCCTGGGTGGCGCCTTCAACGCCTTTTGGATCACCGTGGTCGGCATTCCGTCGTTGGTCGTCACGCTGGCCATGCTGATCGGCTTTCGCGGCATCGCCCGCATCCTGGTCGAGGATCGCGGCATCACCGGCTTTCCCGCCTGGTTCAATGCGCTGGGCCAGCAGCCGATCCTCGGGCCCCTGCCGCTGGCACTCCTGGTCTTCGTGGCCCTCTTCGCCCTGCTGCTGGTCGTGCTCCACTCCTCGGGCTTCGGCCGCAAGGTCTTCTTCATCGGCAACAGTGCCGAGGTCGCGCGCTATTCCGGGGTGGCTGTGCGCCGGGTCAAGGCCGCGCTCTTCATCGCCTCGGGCGGTGTGGCGGCCCTGGCCGGGCTGCTCTTCACCGCCCGGGTCGGGGCCGTGCGCGGTGACGTGGGCCTAGGATTCGAGCTCGACATCATCACCATGGTGCTCCTGGGCGGGGTCAGCATCTTCGGCGGCAAAGGCACGCTCTGGGGGGTGCTGCTCTCGATCCTCATCGTCCTCAATCTCAGGAACGGCATGGCGCTCGCCAACATCACCGGCCACCTGCAGACTGGCGTGATCGGCCTCCTCTTGATCCTTTCGGTGCTGATCCCGAACCTGCTGCAGGAGGCTGGCAAACTGTCGTTTCGCAAGCCTGGAGCAGCGTCATGAAGGCCAGAATCGCCGTGATCGGCGCCGGCTGGTGGGCCTGCCACGTCTATATTCCAACTTTGCTCGCCCACCCCGATTGCGACCTCGTGGCCGTCAATCGCCCCGATCGCGAAGCGCTCGACCGGGTCACCGGGCATTTCGGCATCGCCCGCGGCTACACGGACCACGGGGAGATGCTGGCCGCGGAGAAGCCGGACGCCGTCGTCGTCGCCTCGCCCCACCCGCTGCACTTCGCCCATGCGCTGACCGCCCTCGAGGCAGGCGCGCATGTCATGGTCGAAAAGCCCATGACGACGAACGCCGCCGATGCCCGAGCGCTGGTGGCGACGGCCGAGGCTGCCGGCAAGGCGCTGGTCGTGCCCTATGGCTGGAACTTCAAGCCCTACACCACCCGGGCGCACGAACTCGTCGAAGCCGGGGCCATCGGGCGGGTCGAGCATGTGGTGCTGCAGATGGCCTCCCCGCTCGAGGATCTCCTCGCCGGCCTGCCGATGGTCGAGACCAGGGACCACCTGTTTCGCCCGCCGCCCTCCACCTGGGCCGATCCCGAGAACGCCGGCGGCTATGGCTGGGGGCAGCTCAGCCATGCGCTCGGGCTCCTCTTTCGCGTGGCCGACCTCAAGCCCGAGACCGTCTTTGCCGATTGCGTGCGCTCGAGCGCCGAGGTCGACTACCACCTCGCCGCCACGCTGCGCTTTGCGGGCGGTGCCACGGCCGCCGTCTCGGGCACGGGCTCGGTGCCCAAGCATTGCGGCTACCAGCTCGATCTCCGGCTCTTCGGCGAGGACGGCATGCTGCTCCTCGACATCGAGCGCGAGCGGCTGGAAGTCCGCAGGCGGGACCAGCAGGACACCATCGTGCCGATCGCACCCGGCGACGGCGCCTACGCCTGCACCGAGCCCGTCAACCGCCTCGTCCAGATCTGCCATGGCACCGCCACCGACAACGAGGCGCCGGGTAAGGTCGGCATGCGCGCGGTCGAGGTCCTGGACGCGCTCTATCGGTCGTTTGCCTCGGGCAAGGTCGAGAGCGTCTGAAGGAGGAAGCCGGCATGCCAGCTCATGCCTGGGTGCTCGGGGTCAAGCCGGG
>JAABSG010000433.1 GCA_011390475.1 Geminicoccaceae bacterium
CGAGCTGGGTCAGAAGTGCCAGGACGATGTCGAGCGTCGGGGTCTCGATCTCCGCGCTCCGGGCGAAGTCCTGGACGATGGCCAGCATGCTGTCGAGCTCGAGCGGGCGGCCGCGCTCGAGGTCCTGCAGCATCGAGGGCTTGTGCGCCAGCCGGCCACCGGGACGGGTGAGGGCCACCGGATCGACGCCGAGATCAGGAAAGCCATGCGCGGCTGCGACCCGCATCGCCTCCAGGACCATCGCCCGCGCCACCTCGCTGATCCCCGGCTCGTCGTCGAGACCGCTCGCGGTTGCCCGGGTCAGCGTGCAAAAGGGCGCGGTCGAGAGGTTCAAGAGCAGCTTCTTCCACATGGCCTGGCGGATATCGGCCGGCAGCTCGACCCGAAACCCGGCACCGCCCAGAGCCTCGGCCACCGCCTGCAGGGCACCCGGATCCCGCACCGGCTGGCCCAGATGGAAGTGGCAATCGCGCATGGTGCAGAGGACGCGGCCAGGCGCCACGACCTCGTTGGGCGAATAGACGACGAGACCCATGGCGCGGTCTGCCGGGATCGCGCGGCTGAGCGCGCCTTCGGGATCGAGCCTCGCGGTGTCGAACGGTACACCCGGATCGAAGCCCTGACCGTACCACCAAAAGACGCCGTTCTGGACGAAGACGACCCGGGTCGCATCGTGCAGCAAAGGCGCGATCGCGGCCGGAACCAAAGGGTTGGCGGTGGTCTTCAAGGTCACCAGCACGAGATCGGCGGGCCCGAGCGTCGCCGGATCCTCGGCCGCCTCGACTGCCACCGTAAAGGTCTCCTCCGGCGTCTTTAGGGTCAGGCCGGCCTTAGCGATGGCGGCCAATTGCTCGCCGCGGGCGACGACGGCGACATCGCGGCCGGCACGGGCCAGCTGCGCCGCCAGGTAGCCACCGACGGCGCCGGCGCCGAAGATCGCGATCCGCATGGCCTCAGCCCTCCGTGACGTCGAAGCGGGCGAGGATCGCCGGATCGATGGTGATGCCGAGCCCGGGCTCGGCCGAAAGCCGCAGCCGGCCCTCGACCACCTCGGGTGGCCTCTCCAGATGCGCGAAGAGCGGGTTGGCCTTGGCGTCCATCTCGACCAGATCGACGTCGGGCCGCGATGCCGCCAACTGTGCGCTGGCATAGAGGCCGACCGGCCCGCCATACATGTGCAGCGCCACCTTCTTGCCCGCTGCCTCGCCCATCGCACAGAGCCGGCCACCCATCGTGATGCCGGCGGTCTTGGTGATGTCCGGCTGCGCCCAGTCCGGGTCGATCTCGGCCAGGAGGGTGCGAAAGCCGGCCTCGCCATAGCTGTTCTCGCCCATCGCCAGCGGCGGCCGGCCGGGGACGCCGTGCCACTGCCGATAAGCAGCCAGGTCGTCCACCGGAAAAGGCTCCTCGAGCCAGTCGAGCCCGGCTGCCGCCAGCACGTCCATGATGCCGGCGAGGCTGTCGGGCGTCTGCCCCTGGCTCGCATCCATCATCAGGGGCCGGGCGCCCGCGGCATCCCGCGCCTCGGGGAGCCAGCGCCGGCCCATGGCGGTCTCGGCCGGCAGCTTGACCTTGAAGCGGGTGTGCCCCTTGGCCGCCATGGCCTCGATCATCGCCGGCCGGTCGATCGGCAGATTGGTCGCATAGACCGCCACGGCATCGGCGGCCTCGGCCGAGAGCACCCGGCGCAGCGGCTGGTCCAGCGCTTTCGCATGCGCGTCCCAAAGCGCGATGTCGACCCCGGCCAGCGCCTGCTGGAACGGGCCGATCGCGCCCATCTGGTTGGCGAGCCCGCGCATCGCCGCTGCCAGCTTGGTGTAGAGCCGCGCCGGGTCGTCCAGCGTCTCGCCCAACAGCGCCGGCCGGACGACGCGGCGCAGGATCTCCACCCGCTCCGGACAGCCCCATGGCGGAAAATTGGCCCAGACCTCACCGATTCCGGTGACCCCACCCGCGAGCCGGACCAGGACGAGCAGATTGTGGCGCACCTCCACCCGCCCGAAAGGGGCGATGATCGGCGCCTCCAGCGGCGCTTTGATCAAGACCACGCGAACGTCGTCGATAAGGCGGCTCATGGTCGGCGCTTCCCTGCTGCTCTTGCTGATTCGAGTGTCGCCGAGGCGGATAGCACGGGCCGGCCGCCACGGGCCATCACCGATCTCGCGAGCGCGCCCGCGAAGGTCGCCAGCCCGGCCTTGCGTCTCGGCCGTGCTCGCTTATGCCATCGCGCAGACGCAATGTCCGGCCCCGGGGTTTCGGCCTACCCCGGGATCGGCAGGGGGAGACCAGTCCATGCCCAGGCTCAGGGTCGCCACCATCGGCGCCGGCTATTTCAGCGCCTTTCATCATGATGCCTGGACCCGCATCCCCGAGGTCGAGCT
>JAABSG010000434.1 GCA_011390475.1 Geminicoccaceae bacterium
AGTCTCGGCCTCGTCTGGCTGATCCTCGGCCGCTCCTATCGCGGCCAGCCGATCACCTGGCAGCGGGCTTTTCTGCCACCGGTCGACCGGGCCCTGCAGATCCAGGACCGCCAGGTCCGCTTCGACCACGAGAACGGGGGCTGATCCCGCCACTACCGAATTGGAGACAAGACGATGGCCGATGCGCCCTGGCGCGCCATGAACAGTGGCGTCATTCGCGAGCCGATCGCACCCGCGGATCTCGGTACGGTCATGATCGAGCCCGACGGCGCCTTCGAGGCGGGCAGTTATGCCTCCTTCACGCTGACCTACACGGCCGGGACCTACGGCATCGACGATACCGGGGCCTTGCGCGTCTGCTTTCGCTTCGCCTCCGACCAGACCCCGCCGCAATTCACCGATCCGGCCGCTCCGGGCTATACGGTCGTCGAGGCTTCGAACGGTGCCGTCCTCGACTATCGCTTCGATCAGAAGGCCAATGTCCGGCCCTGGGACCGCACGCTCTATATCAAGGTCGTCCAGGGCTATCTCGAGGCCGGCGATCGGATCGTGGTCCGCTTCGGCGTCACCGACGGCGGCTCGCCGGGCATGCGGTTGCAGACCTTTTGCGAGGACACTTACGAGTTCCGCGTGCTGGTCGACCCGATCGCCACCTTCAATTTCCAGCCCTTGCCCGTGCAGCCGACGATCGCCCTCGTTCCCGGCCCACCGGTGCGCTTCGTCGCCGTGCTGCCGACGCTCAGACGGGTCGGCGAGCGCTTCGCCTTGAAGGTCAAGGGGGAGGACCGCTGGGGCAATCCCGCCGATCGCTGCGACGTCACCTTCCGCTTGCGTGCGACACGGCCGGTGGCGGGCCTGCCCGAGACGGTCACGCTCGCCCCCGGCAGCCGTGCCTTTACCGTGGACGGCCTCTGTGTCGAGGCACCCGGCGATGTCGAGATCGAGCTCCTGGATGCGGCAGGAGCCGTGGTTGCCCGGACCAATCCCTTGCGGATCACCGCCGAGAGTCCGTTCGTGCACTTCTGGGGTGATCTGCACGGCCAGACCGAGGAGACCATCGGCACGGGCAGTGCGGCGGCCTATTTCACCTTCGCTCGCGATCTCGCCTTCGTCGATGCCTGCGCGCATCAGGGCAACGATTTTCAGATCACCGCCGAGTTCTGGGCCGAGCTGAACCGCTTGACCGCCGCCTTCGACGAACCCGGCCGGTTCGTGGCCTTGCCGGGCTACGAATGGTCGGGCAACACGGCCCTGGGTGGCGATCGCAACGTCTATTTTCCGACCGAGGGGCGGACCATCCGCCGCTCCAGCCATGCGCTGATCGAGGACACCAGCGATCGGGACACCGACTGCACGACGGCGGCCGAGCTGTTCGCGGCTTTCGCCCGGAACGAGGAGTGGGACGTCGTCTGCTTTGCCCATTGCGGCGGGCGCTATGCCGACATCCGCCGCGGCCACGACGGCCGGTTCGAGCGCTCGGTCGAGGTCCATTCGGCCTGGGGTACCTTCGAGTGGCTGGTCCACGACGCTTTCGACGAGGGCTTTCGGGTCGGCATCGTCGGCAATTCGGACGGGCACAAGGGCCGGCCCGGGGCCAGCTATCCAGGGGCCGGCAAGTTCGGTGCCGTGGGCGGGCTCACCTGTTACCTGATGCCCGAGCTCAGCCGCCCTGCCCTTCTCGATTGCCTGCGCCAGCGCCGCCACTACGCCACCACGGGTGGGCCCAACGGGCGGCCGGTGATCGACCTCGTCGCCCGCTTCGGCAACGAGGCTACGATCTTCCACGACGACCCGGCGCTCGGCGGCAGCGCTGCCATGACCGCCCGCGAGGCGCTGATGGGCGACATCGTCCATTTGCCCGAGGGCGAGGTCGAGCTGGCGTTCGACATCCTCGCCTCCACCCCGATCGAGCGGGTCGAGATCTTCAACGGCAAGACCCTCGTCGAGACGCTCCGCCCCTACGGCGAGGCCGATCTCGGGCGCCGCATCCGGGTGATCTGGGAGGGGGCCACCTATCGCGGCCGTGCCCGAGAGGTGGTCTGGGACGGCCGTGCCACCTTTCAGGGCAACACCATCCAGGCGGCGACGCCGATCAATTTCCTCAATCCGGACAAGACCCTGGACCGTGTGGGCGCCGACGGCTTGGTCTGGCGGTCGCTGACCACCGGCAATTTCGGTGGCTTCGACGTGGTGCTCCAGGACAGCGACCGCGGCCGGCTCGAGCTTTCGACCCCGCTCGTTCAGGTCGACCTGCCCTTGGCCGAGATCGGCCTCGAGGACCGGATCTTCGCGGTCGAGGGCCAACTCCCGCGGTTCGTCACGATCAACCGACTGCCCGAGGCCAACCCGCACCGGCGACTACAGGCCCGCC
>JAABSG010000435.1 GCA_011390475.1 Geminicoccaceae bacterium
GCCAGCTACGACGCCGCGATCAGTGTCGGCACCTTCACCCACAACCACGTCGGGCCAGCCGGCCTCGACGAGGTCCTGCGGCTCGTCCGGCCGGGCGGCCTCTGCGTCATCATGATCAACGTCGAAGCTTATGCCTCAGACGGTTACGAGGCGAAGTTCGCTCGACTGGTCAAGGGCGGGCGCTGTCGGATCAGGACGACCGAGGAGGGCATCCTCTTCGGCACCACCGGCCTCGTCGGCCGGATCATGGTGCTGGAGGTCGGTTGATGCCCAGCCGCCCGCCAGTCTACCGCGGCCCGCCGATTGCTGGGCGGACGTAAATGCCAAGGCGACCATAAATGGAGGGGGCGGAGGTTCGCCCGCTCACCTTCGCCGAAGCCCTCCTCCCGATCGTCCTGGGCGGCCTTTTTCTCGGCGCCTCGTTCCTGCTCTTCGCCGCCGATGCGACCAAGGGCCCGCTGCAGACCGCGATCATCTGCGCCACCGCCGGGGCCATGTTGATCGGCCGGCGGGCCGGGCACGGCTTCGATGCGCTGCGCGAGGCGGCTCTCGCCGGCATCGTCGGCGGCTTCGGCACCATGGCCGTGCTCTTCGCCGTTGGTGCGCTGCTCGGCACCTGGGCGATGTCCGGCACGCTCCTGGCGCTCGGCTACTACCTCTTGCAGGTCCTCACCCCCGACCTGCTCTACCTCACCTCGGCCCTGATCGCCGCCCTCGTCGGCTTTGCCATCGCCAGCGCCTGGACCACGGCGTCGACTGTCGGCATCTGCCTCGTCGGCATCGCGCTCCAGGTCGGGCTCGATCCCGCGGTGACGGCAGGTGCCGTGATCTCCGGCGCCTATTTCGGCGACAAGCTCTCGCCCCGCTCGAAGAAGAGCGAGCTCGCCGCCGCCGTTGCCGGGGTCGACCGGGCGACGCACGACCGGGAAGCACGCTGGACCTCGGTGCCCGCCTTCGTGCTCGCCCTCGCCTGCTTCTGGTGGCTGGGTGAGCCCGCCAGCCGCGACGCCGTGGTGACCGCGGCCCTCCTCGACGCCGAACTGCAGATCACGCCCGTGCTGCTCTTGCCGCTCGCCGTCGTCATTGTGCTCGCGGTCATCGGCCTGCCGCCGTTCATGACGATGTTCACCGGTGCCATCGTCGGCGGGCTGGTCGCGATCGTGATGAAGACGCCGTTCGTGCTGGCCTTTGCCGGGATCGAGGGCCCCGTTGCCCTGGTCATGGTCAAGGCGGTGTGGCAGGCGATGGCCACGGGCTATGTCTCGACCACCGGTGTTCCAGGCCTCGATGCGTTTCTCAGCCGGGGCGGCATGGCCTACATGCTCGATACCATCTGGCTGATCGCGGCCGCCATGGCCTTCGGCGGTGTCATCGAGCGCCTCGGCCTCCTGCACCGCCTGTTCGCCCCCGTTATCGCCGCCGTCCGCTCGCCCGGCGCCCTGGTCACCACCACCGTCGGGGCTTCCTTGGCGACCAACCTGCTCACCGCCGATCAGCAGACCGGCACCAGCCTCGCCGAACGGATCCTCGGGCCCGCCTTCGCGGCGCGCGGCATCCAGCCCGTCGTCCTCTCCCGCGCCGCCGCCGATTCGGCGGGCGTCACCTCGCCTCTGATCCCCTGGAACAGCTGCGGCGCCTATCTGGCCGCGGCACTCGGTGTGAGCACCATCGCCTACGCCCCCTACGTGCTCTTCGCCTTCTTCAGCCCAGCTCTGACCATCCTCTTCGCCTGGGCCGGCCTGCGCATGCTGCGCTCGCCACGGGTGCGGCCGGTCGGCTGAGGTCGCCTCAACTCAGATCGAGGGCCAGCCGCTTCAGGTCGCCGAGGTCACAAACCGCCAGCGTCCGCTCGTGGGTCGCCTGGATCACCACCCTGGGCGCCATACCGGCATCGTGCGCCTCCTGCCAGCGCGCCGCACACAAGCACCAGCGATCGCCGGGCTTCAGCCCCGAAAAGCCGAACTCGGGCCGAGGCGTCGAAAGGTCGTTGCCGCGCGCCTTGCTGAACGCGAGAAAATCCGCCGTCACCTCGCAGCAAACCGTATGCACACCCAGATCCTCGGGGCCCGTGTTGCAGCACCCGTCCCGAAAGAACCCGGTCAGTGGCGACGTCGAGCAAGTCGCCAAGGGCTCGCCCAAAACATTACGCCCCTCGCCCACCTCATCACCCGCCATGCTCGAAAGCTCCTCGAAAAACCAACACCACAACGCCCCCGCCAACCGACTGGCAAAAGATCGGGGGAAATGATTTCCCCCGCACCCCCTCGAAACTTCGGTGGGGCGCGGGGAGGATCATCCTCCCCGCATTTCTTCTCTTCCTCTGATCACGCTACCCCCAGAGTTCCCGCACCGGCGGCTGCATCATC
>JAABSG010000436.1 GCA_011390475.1 Geminicoccaceae bacterium
GAGGCCTTCATCACGACAGGTGGCCACATCCTCCCCGGGATCTGCAGCCTGACCGTGCGCCGCGAGGCCGTAGCCGAGGTCGGTGGTTTCGAGCCCGATTTCCGCGGCTGCTACGAGGATCAGGTCTTCCTCGCCAAGATCTGCAGCCGCTTTCCGGTCCATGTCACCAGCCGCTGTCTCGACCGCTACCGCCAGCACAGCGCTTCCTGCACTGCCCAGGCCCAGCTCACCGGCGACTACCTGCCGGGCCTGCCACACCCCGCGCGCGAGCGTTTTCTGCGCTGGCTCCATGTCTATCTCGAGCGCGAGGGCCGGCTCGGCCCGTCGATCAAGCGGGCCCTCGCGCGCGAGCTCTGGCCCTACGACAACCCCAAGACCTTCGCCCTCGTCGGCCTGCCATTCCTGCAGACCAAGTTTGCGCTGAAGCGGCTCAAGCGTGCGGCGATCCACCGGACGATGTCTGGCCGACGGCCGTCTCTCGCCGCCACAGCCGACTGAAGGCACCGTCGCCCGCGATCAAGGTCGCGGGCGGGCCGATTTCGACTATCCGACCGGCATCGAGCACCACGACGAGATTCGCATGGCGCACCGTCTGCAGCCGGTGCGCGATCACCAGCGTCGTCGTCGAGCGCTGCAGGTCCTGCAGGCGGTCGAGCACGATCGCTTCGGAATCCGCATCGAGCGCGTTGGTCGCCTCGTCCAGGATCAAGAGCGTCGGTCGCCGGAGCAGCGCCCGGGCGAGGCTGAGCCGCTGGCGCTGGCCGCCGGAAAGGCTGAGACCCCGGGCCCCGATCTCGCTCGCGAGGCCGTCGGGCAGCCCGTCGACGATGCCATCGGCATGGGCCATGCGGAGAGCCGCGGTGATCGCCGCATCATCGAGGCCCGGACAGCCATAGGCGATATTGTCGCGAACGCTCCCCCGCATCAGCTCGATATCCTGCCCGGCGAAGGCCAGACCCTGCCGCCAGCTCGCGAGATCGAGCGCGGTGAGTGGCACGTCGTCGACCAGAATACGGCCTCGGGTCGGATCGAAGAAGCGATAGAGCAGGCCTACGATCGTCGACTTACCCGCCCCCGAAGGTCCGACCAGGGCTACGACCGAACCTTTGGGGATCTCGAAGGAGACGCCCTCGAGATCGGCCGATTCCGGGTCGCCATAGTCGAACGCCACACCCTCGAAACGGATCGACCGGGCGAACCCGTCCACCTCGAGCGAGCCGGAGCGCGGCGCCGCCTCGTCCTCGAGGTCGAGCAGGGTGACGACGTCCTCGATCGGTCCGGCAAAGCCCAAGAGCTCGACCCGCAGCCGGTCGAGCTCGCGCAAATGGCGCTGCAGCCGATAGAGCAGCAGCAGAAAAGCCAGGAGCGCCGGCAGGCCCAAACCGAGAGCGAGGCCGAGGCCGATCACCGCGAACATCAACGGCAAATAGAGCAGCTCGCCCAAAGGGTTGACGAGCCCGCGCCAGGCCTCGAGCCGCAACAAGACGCGCCGCAGCCCGTCGGTCGCCCGAGCGAAGCGCGCAGCCTCCACGGGCTCGGTGCCCATGGCGAGCACCAGGCGGTGATGGGTGAGGGTTTCGACGATGCGGGCCGACATCGTGTCGCTGGCAACGACGCTCTCGCGGCCGAATCGCTCGGCCGCCCGACGCACCACCATCATCGCGAGCGAGATAGCGCTGGTGCCGGCGATGACGGCGATCGTCAAGGGCCAGGAGATCAACAGCAACAGGCCGAAAAAGACCGTGCCCGCGGCCAGGCTGGCGGCGATGCTCGTCAAGCTTTGCAGCGCCTCGGCGACCCGCCCGACCTGCGCATCGATCGTGTTGTGCAGCCGGCCGATGCCGAGTCGCTGCACGGTCAAGAGGCCGATCTCGAACGTGCGACGAAAGAGCCGGTCGCGCAGCTCTCGAGCGACCCGACTGCCGAGCCAGGCCGAGAGCGCGCGATGCGCGTAGATCACCCCGGTCTTGAGTAGAATCAGCAGGAAAACCAGCCCGGCGATCGAGACCAGCCGATAGTCTGCCGGCAAGAGCTCGGTGAGCCGCCGGATCGCCGCGTTGAAGGGCCCGCTGCCGCCGGCCGCCGACTCGCTCTCCAGCAGGGTGTCGACCAAGGGGATCAAGAGGCCGATGCCGATCCCCTCGAGCAGAAAGGCCAGCACGGCGAGGCCGACGATGGGTCCCAAGAGCCACCGGTGCGGTACACAGAGGTCGACCAGCCGGCGCAGCACCGGCCATTCGCCACCCAGCTCGACACGGCTGATATCCGGGCCCCGGAGGTGCCGCTCGGCGACCTCGCTCATCGGCGAAACGCCGGGCTCAGCTTCTGGTCGTCAAGGCGACGACCAGCGGATATTCGGGGT
>JAABSG010000437.1 GCA_011390475.1 Geminicoccaceae bacterium
GGCCTGGTGGCGGGCGAAGTCAGGATCGACCCAGGCCCAAGCCTGCACCTCCGGCTCGCGCGCCTCGATCCGGGCGATGCACGCCTCGGCGAGGTCGAGCGCCTTGACCGCCCCGCTCGCCAGCCGGTCGCGCAGCGTGCAGGCGTCGAGCGCCAAGAGACCGGCGTTATCCGCCATAGATCAGATCCGGCAGATAGAAGACGATCTGCGGGTAGATGTACATCAGCGCCATCGACACGAAGACGCAGAACAGGAACGGCAGCACGCCCGAGAAGATCTGCGTGAGCTTGATCTCCGGCGGCGCGATCCCCTTGAGGTAATAGGCCGACATGGCCATTGGCGGTGTCAGGAAGCTCGTTTGCAGGTTGAGCGCCACGAGGATGCCGAAGAACAGCGGATCGACGTCGAAGAACTGCAGCAGCGGCAGGAAGATCGGCACGAAGATGATGATGATCTCGGACCATTCCAGCGGCCAGCCCAGCAGGAAGATGATGAGCTGCGCGAGCAGCAGGAACATCAGCGGCGTCAGGTTCAGCCCCTGAACGAAATCGGAGATCAGGTGCTCGCCCCCGAGATAGGAGAACACGGCCGAGAAGGTGTAGGAGCCCACGAAGAGCCAGCAGACCATCGCCGTGGTGCGCACCGTGAGATAGACGCTCTCGCGCAACCTCTGCCAGCTCATTGCGCGGTAGACGAAGGCGAGGAAAATCCCCCCGAGCGCCCCGATCGAGGCCGCCTCGGTCGGCGTCGCCAGGCCGAAGAGGATCGAGCCGAGCACCGCGAAGATCAGGAAGGCGAGCGGCACGAAGGAGGTCAGGATCATCACGATGAGCTTGACCATCGGGATGTCGGGCACTTCCTCCTTGGTCGGTTTCGGCGCGACCGAGGGCTGGATCATCGACCGCCCGATCACGTAGATCAGGTAGAGGCTGACCAGGGTCAGGCCGGGCAGGAGGGCGGCCGCGTAGAGCCGCACGATCGACACGTTGGATGCGGCGGCATAGACGATCAGCATGATCGACGGCGGGATCAGGATTCCCAGCGTGCCGCCCGCGCAGATGATGCCGGACGCGAAGGACGGGTCGTAGCGCGCCTTGAGCATGGCCGGCAGCGCCAGCAGCCCCATCAGCGTGACCACCGCGCCGACGATACCGGTCGCCGTGGCGAAGAGCGCGCAGGTAATCAGCGCCGCGACGCCCATCGAGCCGGGCATGTTCTTGGCCGCGACGTTGAGCGTGGAAAACAGCCGGTCGACGATGTTCGCGCGCTCGACGATGTAGCCCATGAACAAAAACAGCGGCACCGCCGTCAGCACCTCGTTCGACATCACCGTGAAGGTCTGGTTCACGAAGAGGTCGAATATCCGGTTGTTGAAGAACCCCTCGATCCAGGTGCTCCATTGCTCCCATGTGCTCGCCACCTCCTCCTCGAGGCGGTTGTAGTCGCGCCACATGCGGCGTTCCTGGTAATAGGCGTAGTAGCCGAAGCCGATCCCCATCGCCATGAGCGTGAAGGCGATCGGAAAGCCGAGGAACACGAAGACGATGAAAAGCCCCAGCATCATCAGGGCGATTTGCGGATCGGTCATGGATGCGCGTCCTTTTCGGCCTTCGTGGCCTTCTCCATCAGCAGGTCCTCGGTCTCGAAGACGTCTTCCTCGGCGGCGAGCCATTCATTGGTGCGCATCGCGAGGATGCAGCGGCAGACCTGCGCGATCCCCTGGATGAAGAGCAGGATGCCGGCGGCCACGATCACCGTCTTGAACTGGTAGATCGGCACGCCCGCGGGGCTGTTGACCGACACCTCGCCATAGGACCACGAGCGCGCCGCGTATTTCCATCCCGCAAGGATGAGCGCGGTCACGCCGGGAAAGAAGAACAGGATGTAGAGGACGAGGTCGACCTTGGCCTGGTTGCGCGGCTGCCACAGCCGGTAGAGGAAATCGCCCCGCACATGCCCGCCGCGCGACAGCGTGTAGGCCCCGCCCATCATGAACAGCGATCCGTACATGATGAACGACACGTCGAGTGCCCAGGCCGTCGGTGCGTTGAAGAGATAGCGCGAGACCACCTCGTAGCCCGTGCCGACCGACATGAGGATGATGAGCCAGGCGAAGGCCTTGCCGAACCATGCCGACAGATCGTCGGCGAATCGAATGAAACCGACCACGCTATGCCCCCGTTCTTATGGAAAAGCGGCCCCGGTGTCGTAGACACCGGGGACCAATATCATCGAAGATGCGTCCGCGGGCTCAGAGCTTGAGACGGCCCGGGAAGTAGTGCTCGAAGGCGAGCGCATAGTCGGGCGAGTTCATCAGCTCGTAGTACGTCACCTGCTCGACCCACGCACGCTGGCTGTC
>JAABSG010000438.1 GCA_011390475.1 Geminicoccaceae bacterium
CTGCCAGCCGAGCTGCTCGGCGAGCTCCAGGCCCATCGTCTTCTTGCCCTCGATCCGGTAGGGCTCCTTCAAGGTCGAGGTGTCGAACCAGCCGACCGTCTCCTTGCCGGCACCGACCAGCTTGCCGCAATCGTCGATCAGCCCGTTGACCCGATAGACGTCCGCCCCCTGCAGCGCCATCTCGCTGATATTGGTCTCGGGTGTGTCCTCGGGGCAGAAGATCGTGGTCTTGATGCCGCAATGGCTGGCATAGGCGGAGAGGGCGGCGCCGGCATTGCCGTTGGTCGGCATTGCCATGTGCTTGACGCCCAATTCCTTCGCCATCGAGACCGCCATGACGAGGCCTCTCGCCTTGAACGAGCCGGTCGGCAGGCGGCCCTCGTCCTTGACGATCAGGGCACCCGAGGCGCCTTGCTTGCCGGCGAGGGTAGGGAGCTCGATCAAGGGCGTGGCGCACTCGCCGAGGCTGACGATGTTCTCGACCCGCCTGACCGGCAAAAGTTCGCGCCAGCGCCAGAGATCACGCGGCCGTCCGTTCAGCACGTCCTTGGTCAAGACCTGCTTGACGCCGTCGAGATCGTAGCGGACCAGGAGCGGTTTGCCCGCCTTCGAGAGATTGTGCAGTTCATCGGCCGGATAGCGCTCGCCGGTCATGCTGCATTCGAGATGAGTGACGAAGGTCGGGCGTTCCTCGACCAGGTTCAGATTGTCGGCGATCATCGTGTTGCTCTCTCCAAGTCGGCTCGTTGGACGTTTTGTAGGAAGGCCCGAAGCAGCGACGAGCCGAGCCGTCCCACATTGATCGGGCCAGGGCCGCTCGGCATCGGGCCCACCAGACCGATGAGATCGGCACCGGCATCGATGGCCATTGCCGCCTCTTCGCGCGTGGCGATACAACAGAACTCGACTCGGGTACGCATCATCCGTCTCGAGGCAGCGGCGCCGGGAGAGGCGACCGCGCCGGCTCGGCGCGTGCCCGAGTGGACCGCTGGTCGAGCTGGGCTAGAGGTTGTCGGGGCCGGGTTTTGTCGGCTTCGAGGTCGTTGGGGAGAGAAGAGTGCCGGAAGACGCCGCCGCCGTCGAGCACCTGCATCGTTTGGAGGTGATCCGCGAGCGCGCCTGGATGCTGCTGGCCGCGGCCGAGCGGGGCCAGAGCGATCACTTCATTCCGTCGCCCGAGGCCGTGAGCACGGTCGCGGTCGCGATGGCCGAGGCGATCCGCGGCGAGCCCGGCAGCAAGGCCAGCGGGCTGGGCGATGCCGCCGGGCCGCCGCTCGCCAATCTCTGGCAGCACTTGCGCGACGAGCATTCGGCGGCGCTCGAGACCCTGAGTGACGCTCTGGCCGGCGGCGACGCCGCGGCGCGGGCAAAGAGTGGCGCGGATCTCGCCGTCCTCTATCGCGTGCTGGCACCTGCTGGCCTCGCGCGCGAGACCACCGGCCTCGCCGATCTCGTCCGCGCCTTTGCCGCCGGTGCCTGGTCCGCCGGCAGCCCGGGCACAGCGGTGCTCGATGCCCCTGGCCTGCGACGGGCCTTGGCCGGCGACGGTGCCGTGCGGCTGCCACCGGCGGTGGCCGATCTCCTGGCCGACACAGCCGCGCGGCAGCGACTCGAGCAGCTGGCGAGCGGGCTCGAGCAGCGCCCGGAGCTCTTCGGCAGCGACGGCCGCTTCGGCCGAATTCTCGATCGGCTGACAGCCGCCGAGCCGCCGTTGGCGGGCGAGCCGGGCGAGCGCGCGACCACGGTCCAGCCGCCCGGCGCGACGTCCGCGGGCCTGGCGGCGCAGACCGTCATCGACGGTCTCGCCCCGCTGATCGACCCGATCGTGGCCAGCACGGTGCGGATCGGTGGCCGGTTGGTGGGCGATGTCTGGCGGCATCCGCTCGCCTGGGCCGAGGATCGCTCGCGCGAGCTCGTGCCCTTCCACAGCCTGCTCCTGGCCCTCACGCTGGATCTGGTCGAGCCGCTGCAGGAGGCAGGCCGGCCGCTCGCCGCTCTCGACCAGCTGCCGATGCCGGCGAGCCGGCAGCTCGCGGGCCAGATCCTCCGCCTCGGCCTGGTGCGCACCCGCCATGCCGCGATCGCCCGGCTGCGTCATCCACCGGGCTCGGATATCGTAGTCGAGCTCCGCGCTCTCGCGGTGGCGTTGGCCGACCGCCTGGTCGATCGGCTGCGCGCCGAATTGAACTGGACGGTGCACGATCTGCCGGTGGTCCGGCTGATCGGCCCATTGTCACGAGCGGCGGAGAAATGGCGCGAGCGTCCCGGTCCCGGCATTGCCATCACCGCGACCAGCTTTTAACAAGAGAGCGGCTATCACACTGCCGCGTCGCTGCAGCCCGAGACCTC